>NZ_CM192985.1:4800000-4910357 GCF_041477645.2 Xanthomonas sp. NCPPB 1325 | reverse complement strand
CAAAGTGTGATCATCAGTTGCTGGCTGCGGCGCGCAGCAAGGCGCCGTGCACGCAGCCCGGAAGTGAAAAGAGGATGGGCCAGCCTAGCACCGCGGGCAGGCTTTTCCCAGACTTATTCACAGGTCCATCCACAGGATGCATGCAAGCCCCTCATCGGCATGATGTGCAGGGAGTTGACCCGGGCTGTAGAGGTCCTATAGAATTTCCGGTTCTATTCGTCTCCATTCATGCAGAGGGCCCCATGGCCACCAAGCGTACTTTCCAACCCAGCAACCTCAAGCGAGCACGCGACCATGGTTTCCGCGCACGTATGGCAACCGCCGACGGCCGCAAGATCCTGGCTCGCCGCCGCGCCAAGGGCCGCAAGCGCCTGAGCGCTTGATTGCCGCGCCGCTCTCTGCGGCCGAGGCAAGTCCTACCGTGAACGCATCGAACCCGTGCAGGCGATTTCCTCGCTCTGCGCGGGTTCGTACGCGTGCGCAATATACGGTTGTCTTCGATACCGCACGTCGCACCTCGGACCCGCTGCTCAGCCTGCACTGGCGGACGGGCGATACGCCGCCGCGCCTGGGCATGGCGGTGTCGCGCAAGGTCGATACGCGTGCGGTTGGCCGCAACCGCATCAAACGCGTGCTGCGCGATGCCATGCGTCACCTGTTGCCCGAGCTGGCCGGCGGCGATTACGTCATCGTGGCGCGCTCTGCAGCGGCAAAGGCGACCAATCCACAGATTCGCGACGCCTTCCTGCGTCTGCTGCGCCGCGCCGGCGCATTGCCCCTGCCTGCTGCGCCCGGCACAATGCCGCCCGCCAGGACGATGCACCCATCCTCCCTTTCCCCGACAGAGCCGGAACTGTAGTTCCGACTGAGCGAGTTGCTGCCCGATGAACCAGACCCGTGTTTTCCTGATTTTTGCCTGGCTGATGGTCGCGGCGCTGCTGTGGATGGAGTGGGGCAAGGACAAGGCAGCTGCCAACGCGCCTGTTGCAGCGGCCACGCAATCGGTCCCGGCCGCGCGTGATCTGGATGCGGCAGCGCCAAGCGCCGCCAATGTGCCCGCTGCCCAGGCCATTCCGCAGGCCGGCGCGCCGGGTACGGTGCCGGCGACCAGCAGCACTGCCGCGACGCCGGCGGCTGTCGGCGCTGCACCGGTGGTGACCCTGACCTCGGACGTGCTGCGCCTGAAGCTGGATGGCCGCAGCGTGCTCGATGCCGAACTGCTGCAGTTCCCGCAGACCAAGGACGGCACCGCGCCGGTCAGCCTGCTGACCGAAGATCCGGCGCACCCGTATAACGCCACCAGCGGCTGGGCTAGCGAGCATTCGCCGGTGCCGGGCGTGGGCGGCTTCCGCGCCGAGCAACCGGGCACCGCGTTCGAACTGGCCAAGGGCCAGAACACCCTGGTGGTGCCGTTCGTGTGGAATGGCCCCAACGGCGTGTCGATCCGCCGCACCTTCACCCTGGAACGTGGCCGCTATGCGATCTCGATCAAGGATGAAGTGATCAACAAGAGCGGGGCGCCGTGGAACGGCTATGTGTTCCGCAAGCTGAGCCGGGTGCCGACCATCCTCAGCCGCGGCATGACCAACCCGGACTCCTTCAGCTTCAACGGGGCGACCTGGTACAGCCCGCAGGAAGGTTACGAACGTCGCGCGTTCAAGGACTACATGGACGACGGTGGCCTCAATCGCCAGATCACCGGCGGCTGGGTGGCGCTGTTGCAGCACCACTTCTTTACCGCGTGGATTCCGCAGAAGGACCAGGCCTCGCTGTACGTGCTGAACCAGGACGGCCCGCGTGACGTGGCCGAACTGCGTGGACCGGCCTTCACCGTGGCGCCGGGCCAGACCGCGACCACCGAGGCACGCCTGTGGGTGGGCCCGAAGCTAGTCAGCCTGATCGCCAAGGAAGACGTGAAGGGCCTGGACCGCGTGGTCGACTACAGCCGCTTCTCGATCATGGCCATCATCGGCCAGGGCCTGTTCTGGGTGCTGAGCCACCTGCACAGCTTCCTGCACAACTGGGGCTGGGCCATCATCGGCCTGGTGGTGCTGCTGCGTCTGGCGCTGTATCCGCTGTCGGCGGCGCAGTACAAGTCCGGTGCCAAGATGCGCCGCTTCCAGCCGCGCCTGGCGCAGCTGAAGGAGCGCTACGGCGACGATCGCGTCAAGTATCAACAGGCGACGATGGAGTTGTTCAAGAAGGAAAAGATCAACCCGATGGGGGGCTGCCTGCCGCTGCTGATCCAGATGCCGATCTTCTTCGCGCTGTACTGGGTGCTGGTGGAGTCGGTGGAACTGCGTCAGGCGCCGTGGCTGGGCTGGATCCAGGATCTGACCGCGCGCGACCCGTACTTCATCCTGCCGGTGCTCAACATCGCGATCATGTGGGCCACGCAGAAACTGACCCCCACCCCGGGCATGGACCCGATGCAGGCCAAGATGATGCAGTTCATGCCGCTGGTGTTCGGCGTCATGATGGCCTTCATGCCGGCCGGCCTGGTGCTGTACTGGGTGGTCAATGGCGGGCTGGGTCTGCTGATCCAGTGGTGGATGATTCGCCAGCACGGCGAGAAGCCGAGCAAGATCATCCAGGCCAACGCCAAGTGATCGAAGAAGGCCCGCCGCAAGGCGGGCTTTCTGCATGCGGGCCAGCAGTTGTCCGCGCCAGCGCCGCCATCCGGCTTTGTAGATTGCCGCCAGCAACCACATGCCGAAGTGGCATGTTGGCAGGAAACACCCTTAGAACCGGTCCCTCGTGCGCGATGGTCTATCGCACTGTTGGCGCTGCCTGTGCCGTAGCTGGCGATCGCGCCAGGTTGCGCAGGGCGTACTCCACGTCTGTGGAGCCGCAACCGCAAGCGGCGGCGCTGTGCAGGTGCGTGCCGCTGCAGTTGCCTTGATCCGGCGACGCTGAGGAGCGGCATACAGGTGCCCGAAGAAACACGCGTGTCGAACGCGCATGCAGTTCGGCGCGACGCACGCGCCCGCAGTGCATCGTCGCCCGCTACCGCGCGGTTCTGAGAGCCGCGCTTATTCTTTTGCAATCCAGGTTGGAGCCAGCGCCCATGTCCTCAGCTACATCCACCATCGTTGCCATCGCCAGTGCGGCCGGGGTCGGCGGCATCGGGATCGTGCGATTGTCAGGCCCGCAATCGGTGCAGATCGCCGCAGCGCTGGGCGTTGCCGGCCTGCAACCGCGGCACGCGCGTTACGCACGCTTTTGCGATGCGCAAGGCGAGGTGATCGACGATGGCATCGCGGTGTGGTTCCGGGCGCCGCACAGCTTTACCGGCGAAGACGTGGTGGAGCTGCAGGGCCATGGCAGCCCGGTGCTGCTGCGCCAGGTGGTGGCGCGTTGCATCGCAGTGGGCGCCCGCCAGGCGCGCGCGGGCGAGTTCAGCGAACGCGCGTTTCTCAACGGCAAACTCGACCTGGCGCAGGCCGAAGCGATTGCCGATCTCATCGCCGCCAGTGATCTGCGTGCGGCCCGCGCAGCGCGGCGCTCGCTCGATGGCGTGTTCTCGCGGCGTGTGGATGCGGTGAGCGAGAGCCTGACGCGTCTGCGCATCCATGTCGAAGCGGCAATCGATTTCGCCGATGAGCCGCTGGACACGCTGGGTGGGTCGCAAGTGCGTCAGGAGTTGACCCAGACACGCGCACTGCTGGTGCAACTGCTGCGTGACGCAGAGCGCGGGCGCAAGCTGCGCGACGGTCTGCATGCGGTATTGATCGGCCCGCCCAACGCCGGCAAGAGTTCGCTCCTCAACGCGCTGGCCGGCAGCGACCGCGCCATCGTCACCGACGTCGCCGGCACGACACGCGACACCTTGCACGAGGCCATCCAGCTCGATGGCTTCGAGCTGACCCTGGTCGACACTGCCGGCCTGCGCGAGGGCGGCGATGCGATCGAGCGCGAAGGCATGCGCCGCGCCCGCGCCGAACTTGAACGCGCCGATCTGGCGCTGATTGTGCTGGACGCACGCGACCCGCAGGCCGCACGTGATGCGATCGGCGATGCCATCGATGCAGTGCCACGCCAGCTGTGGATCCACAACAAATGCGACCTGCTGGCCGAACCCGCAGCGCTCGATCGCGATGCGGTCGCGGTATCGGCGGTGACCGGGCAGGGACTGGAGCAGTTGCACATCCGCTTGCGCGAGCTCGCGCTGGGTGACGCAACCGACAGTGTGGACGGCGAGTTCTCCGCACGCACCCGCCATGTGGAAGCGCTACGCCGCGCCGAACACCACGCGGACGCCGCCGACCTTGAGCTGGGTTTCGAGCAGCTCGAACTGGCCGCGGAAGAACTCCGCCTGGCGCATGCGGCACTGGGCGAGATCACCGGCAAGCTGAGCGCCGATGAATTGCTGGGTAAGATCTTTTCGAGTTTTTGTATCGGGAAGTGATGCGGTGCCGTGCAGCGTGCTCGCGATGAGCGATCCGCAACGGCTGGCGCAAAGGACACCGGCCTCTTTCGAGGCCGGTGTTGATGGAGCCGATGTGCAATCAAGCCATCAGAAGTCGTAACGCGCGGTCAGCCGGAACGAGCGCGGCGTCTGATAATTGCCGTCATTCAAATAGTTGGGGCTGATCACATCGCGGGATGCTTCACTGAACTCGTTGTACTCGGTGACGCGGTCGTTATTGAACAGGTTGAAGATGTCGAGCTTGATGCGCAGCTTGTTGTCGGCCCAGTTGGGGATGTACGCAGCCGTCAGATCGAAGGTCCAGGTCCACGGCGTACGCCCTTCATCGCCACGCTGCCGTAGCACGCGGGTGCCTTCAGCGTTCAAGCAATAGAAGCTCGAACCGCTGTAACCGCTGAGGTTGCCCTGGTCAGGCTGCGGAATGTCGTCCAGCGGGATGTAGCCCTGGCAGTTGACCGGCCGACCGGACTGCAGCACCAGGTTCCCGCCGAACTGCCATTCCGGCGTGAGGTTATAGGCACCGAACAGCTTGAGGGTGTGCTGACGATCGTTTGGCGTCGGGCCATAGGTGCCATCGGTAAACAGACGGTGATCGAAGTCCTGCGTTAGGCCCGGATCTTCCTGTTCCAATGTGGAATTGACGTAGCCCTCAACATTGCCTCGCGTTCTGGCAAACGTGTATGAGCCCTGGAAGTTGAATTTCTCGCCGGTGCGCTCCCAGAAGAATTCCAGTGCGGTATGGATGCGTCGATATTCCGGAAGACCGAGATACGATGCCGGCAGGGTTGCCAGTTCCAATTCGCCATCGCCATTCAAGTCGACATTAAGCGTGACATCGCTGCCTGGGTTAAGGAAGTAGCAGCTCGGCACCGAACCCGGATCGAAATCGGGATAGCCGTTATCGGCGGCCCAATCGATCCAGGGATTGGTGGTGCAGGTGTCGTCCATGCCCGACTTCACCTCGCGGCGAATCATGCGCACGCCTGCCATCCAGTTCTCGGTCAACTGCAACTGCCCACCGAGAATGACTTCGTCCTGATACATCGGCGAGAGATTGGTGGATGCAACCGATGCCGGGTTCGGCGCAACCAGCGAGCCGTTGGTCTGGGTAGCGCCGATCTGCGCACCCTGGCCGACCGGCCGGCCATCGGCCTCGCTCCAGCCGTTGACGAAGTACCAGTTGGACACGGTCGATTCTGCGCCCGTTGCACGAATACTCGAGTTGGTTGCGACGGGGATGTAGTAGCGGCCTGCGGTGCCGAACAGCTTCAGGCTGGAATCGCCCAGCACGTCCCACGAAAAACCAAGTCGCGGGGCGAGCTTGTAGTCCGACTCCACCCAGGCGATACCATCGCCATTCTTGTTCTCGAATTTTTCGCCACGCAATCCGAGCACCGCGAGGAAGTCCTCGCTGATCTGCCAATTATCTTCAAGATAGAAAGCGCTGTTGGTGTTTTCGTAGCTGGAGCTGCTGGTCTGATAGACCCGCGAGCGTGCATACAGTGAGCCGCGCGGCACCAGCTGACCGTTCACGGTGCGGCCCGGGCGTCCGGCAAATGCGCCGGTGGCAACCGCATTATTGGGAACCAGGTAATACGCCCAATTGATGCCGCCAGCATAGGTCTGGCCACGATGGCTGGATTCGTAGTTTTCCTGATCGACACCGAAGCGCAACCGGTGATCGCCCAGCACCCACTCGCCATCGACGCGGAAGGCCTTGCGGATGTCTTCGTCCGGCTCGGCATTCAAATCGGCGATGGTCGAAATCGTCCCCGGGTTGCAACCGATGTAGCGATCCACCGTGCTGGTGGTTAGTCCAAAGCTGTAAGCCCACGGGCACTCGCCGCCAGCCGGATTGGCGGGCAGGCGCGAGTCGATCAGGTTGCTCAGATAGCCGTACTGCGCCGACAGGGTGAAGTTGTCGGTGAAGTAACCGGTGTATTTCAGGATGCCGACCTTGCCGCCGTTTTCCATCTCATAGCTTTCGATCGGCGACTCGTGCCTGCCGACGTTGTAACGGTTATCGCCGTTGGCATCGAGGTTGTATTCGTAAGTGCGGTACTTGGTCTTGGCTTGGTTGTAGATGCCGGTGAATTCGACCAGATTGCTGTCGTTGATGTACCAATCGAGCTTGACCAGACCTTGCGGCGTGTCATCGCGAACCTGCCGGCTCGTCAAGGCGTAGAAGTTGTCTTCAGTCTCGCTACGTCCCTCCACCATGGCGAAGAAGAACAGCTTGTCTTTGATGATGGGTCCGCTGGCATACGCAGAGTAAATGGTGCTGTCGAACTGATCGTCGCTGCGGTACTGGTACAGCGGGTCCGACGCGTCGGGGTCGCGTTCGCGGACGTTCTTACCTGCTGCCGCGCCCCAGTCCGGCGCCCATTCCACGCTGGCGCCGTAATGCCAATCATTGGAGCCGGACTTGGTCACGATGCTGACGATGCCGCCCAGCGAGCGGCCATACTCGGCGCCATAGCCACCGGTCTTGACCTGCAACTGCCCGATACCCTGGAACGGCACATTGGCAAACGACAGGAACGTGCGCATATTGGTTACGTCGAAGCCGTTGATGTAATAGCCGTTCTCGGCCACCGACGAGCCGCCGAACGATGCGAGGTTGCCAGCACCCAGGCCGCTATCGCCTCGCACCGCGCCTGGCGCCAACAGTGCAACCGAAGACACATCGCTGGCCACCGGCAGTGCAATCATCTGCTCGGCGGTGAAGACCGTGGTGGATTCAACCGACGAGACATCGATGGGATTGAGCGCGCCGGTGCCGATCACGTTGACCCTGTCCAGCGTTGTGGCGTTGCTTCCGAACAAGACCTGCGAGCCGCTACCGACCTTGACCTCGACTTCGCGCGTCACCCCGTCGGCGGTGACCACGTATTTGCCCGGCGGTAGCTGGTTGAAGCTGAATCTGCCGTCGGACGCGGCGGTGACCGAACGGGTGACACCGGTCTGCGGGCTCTGAATGGCAATGGTGCTGCCTGGCTGCCCGCTACCGAAGATGGAGCCCACCGAGCTCTGTGCCTGCACGCCACCTGCCACACACATGCCCAGGGCGAGGCTCAAGGCACTACGCGTGATATTCCTGGACAACGAACTACGAACTCCTGGACGCGTCATTCCTCTCTCTCCTGATGAATTACGCACAACGACTTCAAAACGTGGGACTCGACTGCCCTGCAGCAGCTGAGGGGAGGTGCGCTTCAAACGACAGCAAGCTGAACGGCTGTCATATTCCTGAAGGCTGTCTGAAGATTAACCCAGGATTTACGGCGATGTCACCAGTTGGGAACTTTCTTGTGAAACAGCGCTTTCGGGCCGGGTATCGCCGGGCAAACTCGTGTATGCGAAGGCAACATTCACCAGTCATCCTTCGCTGTGGCAGGCCGGGGCTATCGCGGTAGCGAGTCGCTCATTCCTGAGCCGCGTGCATGTGCGGGTTTGCAGCCGGACGGAGAGCGTCGGTAGCTACGGGCGACCAGCGCGGCACGGCGTGTGCCGCACCTCATCTGAGGGTCAGTGTCGATTGGCCACTGTGGCTCAGTGCCGATGGAGTGGCTGTTGGCCGCAATCAGCAGCTACAGGATGGCTGTTGTGCCCAAGGGCGCAGATGCGCGGGACACGCCGAATGGATCGAGGGAATCGGTATGCGCCAATGACGCGGCAGTCACGCACCCGAACCCGCGACGCGGGCAAACGCGAGCGCGCCAGTTGCTGATGCACTACGTGCAGCTGTTCGAATGTTCTGAGCATGCTCACTGCGTTGTTGAAGCAACATGCTCAGAGCGCACCGGCACCGTAAAAGCGTTGCAACCAGGCCCGCACATACGCCCGGAAAGGGGCGCCGGCCATTGAGCCGACGTTGCGGCGCTGGCTACATCACACCAGGCAGCGTCGTCTGCAGCGCCTGGCTTTCCGCATTGCACGCGGCCGCCATGGGTGTAGCTGCCTGTTTCGCCTGCGCCTTTTCGATCTCGCGACGGGCGGCGGTCAGGTCCTTTTCGAATGCTGGGTTGCCGTGCAAGGCAGCGACGGTAGCGGCGCCCAGCATGCGGCCCTGGATGACATCGCTTTGCCAGTGCACATTGCAGACCAGGCGGCTGTCGCCGAAGGCGCGGCCGCGGGCGAGCAGGGCGTCGCGGTGGGTGGGGGCGATTTCCGACAGGATCAGGCCCCAGGTCCAGCCGATGGCGGTGTGGCCGGAGGGGTAGGAGCCGTTCTTGCGCAGGGCCGCGTCGTCGGCGGGGGTGCACATCGGTTGGTCGTTGCGCATGAACGGGCGCGGGCGCTGATATTGGGCCTTGGCGGCGCTGGTGCTGGTGCTGGCATCGCGCATGCTGCGCTCGAGCAGGCGCAGCAGATGCGGGGTGCTGGCCGGGTCGATCTGCACGCCAAGCGCGCAGCTGAAATGGCTGGCCGCGGCGGGGAAACCCAGCACCGCGTCCTGCGCCGCCAGGTCCCAGCGTGGGGTACCGCGCAACGCCAACATGGCCTTGGCGACGGCCTCGTCGTTGGCGAGTGCAGCGCTGCCGTCCTGCGGCGGGGGCGGCACCAAGCGCAGACTGTCGGGTAGCTGGTCCTTATCGAGGTAGCCACGCACGTCGGTGGCGAGCACCGAATCCGCCGGTGTCGCCGCTTGCCGCGCACGCGCCATGCCGCCACTGCCGGCCAGCAGGGCGATGGCGGCGAGGCCTGCCAACGTCCGGTGGAAAGGGCGAGGAAGACGGTACGACATGAGGCGGATCCTTCAGGCAGCACAACGGAAGAGTCCGCAGATTACGACGTGCAGATGACAGCCGCATGCCAGCGCAACGCAGTGGTGGCGAGGCGGGCGCATCGGTTGTCGCCGCACTGTCATCTGTGCGTCGCATCGGCGCAAGACAGCTGTCGCACGCTTGCCGTCATCTTTTGACTCGTCCCCCGTGCCGCTCATGCCCAAGATCCATCTCCTAAGTGCTGCCGTGTTCACCGCGCTCGTGCTGTCGCCAGCCGCGCATGCCGCCGATGCAGCTGGCGCCGTGTCTGCCGATGCCTCCGCCAGCTCGGCCACCGTGCAGCAGCTCGATGCGGTGTCGGTGATCGGCCAGGGCGAAACACGCCAGGTGCAGCGCATCACCCAGCAGGACATCCCGGTGTTGCCGCCCGGCACCAGCATCCAGAAGCTGCTCAACCGCATGCCGGGCGTGAACGTGCAATCCAACGATGCGTTCGGCGCCAACGAAGAATCGCAGACGATCAGCCTGCGCGGCTTCAACGGCACGCGCCTGGGCTACACGCTCGATGGATTGCCGTTGGGCGACAACGCCTACGGTAACTACAACGGCCTCAACATCAGCCGCGCGCTGATCGCAGAAAACTTCGGTGGCGTGGAGCTGGCCTCGGGCATCGGAGCGTTGGGCACGGCATCGACCAGCAACCTGGGCGGCACCATCCAGTACTACTCGGCCGACCCGTCCAGCGTGTTTGGCGGGCAGGTGTCGCAGACGGTGGGGTCCGATGCCAATCGTCGCACCTTCCTGCGCGTGGATACCGGCGATTACAACGGGTTTTCTGCGTATCTATCGGGTATCAATGCCGAAGCGGACATGTGGGCGCGCCCGGACTCGCCGACCACCACGCGGCAGTTCAATGCCAAGGGTGTGTATCAATTCGATGGTGGCAAGCTGACCGCATTCGCGGACACCTCGCGGACCTCGCAAGCCGATTATTCGTACCTGTCCAAGAGTGGCATGGCACGTGGTCTGGGCTGGGACTGGAACCTGTACGCGCCGGACTGGAACCGCGCCTTGGCCGCAGCGTATTGTGCGCCGGCCACGCGTAATGCAGCGCGTTGCGGTTTCAGTGGTGGCGTCGACAACATCGACGATGCGTATTACCAGAGCCGTGCGTTGCGCGACGACGACCTGTTCTATGTGGCCGGCGACTTCCAGCCCAACGATGCGATCAGCCTGCATACGCAGGTGTATCACCATGAGAACAAGGGCCAAGGCCATTGGTGGTCGCCGGGCCAGGCATCGAATCCGGGCACGCCGCAGGCATTGCCGATCTCCATTCGCAGTACCAATTACTGGATCAATCGCACCGGCGGCATCGCCTCGCTCGGTTGGGAGCTGGGCCCGCATCATCTGGAAGCGGGCCTGTGGTACGAGCGCAATCACCACGATGTGGAGCGTAATTTCTACTGGATCACCGGCCCGGTCAGCGACGACAAGTTCCTGCAGAACCCCAACCGCCGCCTGTTCTCGCAGAATTACGTGATCACCACCCGGCAGTTCTATGTGCAGGGCAACTTCAAGTTCCTCGACGAGCGCCTGAGCCTGGACCTGGGCATCAAGAGCCCGAGCACCGAAATGACCGCGCGCGAAACGCCGGGCGTGGTAGTGGAAGCACCGGTGGCGACTGGCTCGCTCAAGGCCAGTGAGTCGGTGTTGCCGCAGATCGGACTGGGCTATCGCGTTGCCGAGGGCCAGGAACTGTTTGCCTCCTATGCGGAAAACATTGCCGCCTTCCAGGGCGGTGGTGCCGGTGGTCCGTTGCTGGTGACACAGGCCTCGTTCGATGCCAGCGTCGGTGCACTGGAGCCGGAGAAGTCGCGCACGCTGGAAGCCGGCTACCGTTTCGTGCGCGATCGCTTCGAGGCATCGCTGGTGGGTTACGACGTCACCTTCGACAACCGCCTGCTCTCGCTCAACCCGTGCGCCAGCATCCAGCAGGGCACCACGCCGGCCTGCACCACGCGCTTTTTCAACGTGGGTTCGGTGAGCAGCCGTGGCGGCGAACTGACCGTGATCTGGAAGCCGACCAGCTACCTGCAGTGGTACAACTCGGCCTCGATCAACCGCTCCACCTACGACGACAACTACGTGCAGAACGGCGTAACCATTCCCACCGCCGGCAAGACCACGGTGGATACGCCCAAGCGCATGTTCGCCAGCGAAATTGCCTTCAATTACGCGAACTGGAACGTCAACCTGCGCGGCAAGTACACCGGTGAGCGCTTCTACACCTACACCAACGACCAGGGCTTTGGCGGCTACACCTCGTTCGATGCCGGCGCCGGGTACGACTTCGGCCAGGTCGGTGTGCTGCAGGGGCTCAAGCTTTCGTTCAATGTCACCAACCTCACCGACAAGCGTTACGCGTCCAATCTCACCGCGTTTGCCAACAGCGACCCGAACGGGCGGCAGTTGGCGTTCCATGCCAGCGCGCCGCGGCAGTTCTTCCTGACGCTGGATGCGAAGTTCTGAGGACGGGAATCGGGAATCGCAAAAGCGGGCCTTGCTGTTGCCTGCCGACGCCGATGTCCGTCGACGTAACCAGTTCTAGAGTGCTGACAAGACGTCACACGTGGTTGTCAGGCGGGTAGGGACGATACAGCGGAGCGGGATGTAGAGTCGTACATGCCGCATCGCTCGTCGGCCATGCTCGCTTGGCGATCACGCGGTGGTCTGCTAGCTGTTTTTCGTTGGAGACATGCATGATGCAGTTCGGTCGTCTTTGGTTGGTGGGAGCGATGATGGTCGGCGTGAGCGGCCCCGCAGTTGCAGAAGCGCCGTTGGCGAAAACGGTGCAGATCTTTGCGCACCGTGGTGCCAGCGCGTTGCGTCCGGAGCACACCCTGGCCGCGTACGCCAAGGCGATTGCCGATGGCGCCGATTTTGTCGAGCCGGATCTGGTGGCGACCAAGGATGGTGTGCTGGTGGCGCGCCACGAGAACGAGATTGGTGGCACCACCGACGTGGCCAGTCATCCGGAGTTCGCCGCGCGCAAGACCCGCAAGACTATCGATGGTCAATCGATGGAAGGCTGGTTCACCGAAGACTTCACCTTGAACGAGTTGAAGACCCTGCGTGCACGCGAGCGCTTGCCGCAATTGCGTGGTACGCGCTGGGATGGGCAGTTCCAGATCGTGACCTTCGACGAGATCATCGATTTTGTCGCGGCCGAGTCGGCTGCCACCGGGCGCACGATCGGGCTGATCCCGGAGATCAAGCACCCGAGTTACTTCAGTGCGCTCAAGTTGCCCATGGAAGACAAGGTGCTGGCGACGTTGCAGGCGCATGCCTACACCCAGACTGCCCCGGTCATTATTCAATCGTTCGAGACCAACAACTTGCGCTATCTGCGCAGCAAGATCGGGCGCACCAGCAATATCCGTCTGCTGCAGTTGCTGGGTGGCGCGCAGATGGCGCTGCCCGATGCCGGCGTCGATAAAGCGCCCAAGACCTACCGGGAGATGATCACGCTGGATGGCCTGAATCAGATCGCCGGCTATGCCGATGCGATCGGACCGGACATCCGCAGCATCATCCCGCTGGATGCGCAGCAACGCCTGGGCATGCCAACCAGCCTGGTACGCGACGCGCACGCGGCAGGCTTGCAGGTGCAGCCATATACGTTCCGCCCGGAGAATTATTTTCTGGCGGCCGACAACCGCAGCAGCGGCGCAGTGACCGAGCGCAATGACGCTGGTGCATTGGCCGAACTCAAGGTCTACCTGGATGCCGGTATCGATGCATTCTTTGCAGACGATCCGGGCCTGGCGCGGCGTGCGTTGAGCGAGCATGCAGCGCGTTAGACGCTAAACGCAGTGCGGTCTGTAGGAGCGCGCTTGCGCGCGATGACGCCTTCCCGATGACGCCCCATCGCGCGCAAGCGCGCTCCTACGTGCTCGGTGGGCGCTCGCGTGGCGGAAAATGCAGCACCACGTTTTCCGAGCCGTCTTCCTGGCGTTGCCAGAGCACGGGCACCTGACGGGGCGGCGGCGGTTCCAGCACATCGCGTTCGGGGTTGCTCACTTCCCAGGCGGCGTCTTCGTCCTCGTCGTCCCAGCTGTAACGTGGCCTGGCCTGTTGCGGGTCGCGCAGGCGCAATAGCAGCGCGGCGATCAGGCCGGCCACCGCGCCGCCCAGATGCGATTGCCAGGACACGCCGGCTTCGTACGGCAGGATGGTCATCAGCATGCCGCCGTAGAACAGGAAGGCGATCATGCTGGTGGCGATCGCCGGGCGGTCGCGGCGCAGCAGGCCCAGCACGAACACCAGAAACATCAACCCGTGGGTCACGCCGCTGGCGCCCAGATGCCGGCTGCCGGGCTCGCCCAGCAGCCACGCGCCCAGCCCCGAGCCCAGCCACAGCAAGGGCAGCGCCATGGCGGTGGCCCGCGGATACACGCTGCCGGCCAGCGTGCCCAGGATCAGCAAGGCGGCGGCGTTCGCGCCCAGATGCGCGAGCGAGCCATGCAGCAACGGCGCGGTGAGGATGCCGAGCAGGCCATCGGCCTGCAGCGGCGCCACCGCCCAGGCGCGCCAGTCGAACATGCCCTGGGCGGTGAACACCGCCACCAGCAGCAGCACGGCGGCCAGGCTCACATTGAAGGCACGCAAGACCCGGGAACGATCCAGGCGAGCTTGGGTGGTGGTGTCGGCGGCGGCAACTGGATGCGAGGTCATACCTTCACGGATGGCGTCGCGCGGATTTTTTACAAGCCTATGCGGCGCGGGATAAGCAGGCCCGGCGACGGGATAATCCAATCCCGGCGCCGATCGTTGGCGCATCAGCCGCATCACGGATGATCTGTTGCTTGGCTGCAGGGTCCTTGCCCGCCCACCATCGCGAGACACGCTGCAAGTACGTCCTTGTAGCTCTTACGCGGCATCCATGCCACGTAAGGTCTCGCGACGGTGAGCGGGCAAGGACCTGTCGAGATGGTCGGTGCGCATGGTTGGGAGCAGTGCAAGGGCGCGAGCGTTCCCAAATCCCGAATCCCGAATGCCCAATCCCGGCCTCTCAGTGCCCAGCCACCTTGGGCGGGCGCAGCAGGCTCAGCACGATGGTGGCAATCAGGATCGTCACTACCACGCCCAGCGAGACCAGCACCGGGATCTTGTACAGATCGATGATCATCATCTTGATGCCGATGAACACCAGGATCACCGCCAGTCCGTACGGCAGCAGGTGGAAGCGGTCGGCCATGCCGGCCAGCAGGAAGAACATTGCGCGCAGGCCCAGCACCGCGAACACATTGGAGGTGAGCACGATGAACGGGTCGGTGGTGATCGCAAAGATCGCCGGGATGCTGTCCACCGCGAAGATCACATCGATCACCGCGATCAGGATCAACACCACGAACAGCGGCGTGAACCAGCGCTTGCCGTCCTTGATCACGCTGAGCAGGTTGCCGTGGTACTGCGGGCTCAAGCGCAGGTGGCTGCGCATCCAGCGCAGTACCGGGTTGCTCTCCAGATCCGGCTCCTTGCCGGCGGAGAACCACATCTTGATCCCGGTCAGCAGCAGGAACGCGCCGAATACGTACAGCAGCCAATGGAACTTGGCCAGCAGCATCGAGCCGGCGAAGATCATGATCGCGCGCAGCACAATCGCACCCAGCACACCGATGATCAGCACGCGCTGGCGCTGTTCTTCGGGGACGCCGAAGTAGGTCATCACCATCAGGAACACGAAGATGTTGTCGACCGCCAGGGATTTCTCCACCAGGTAGCCGGTGAGGAACTGCAGCCCGATCTGGTCGGCCTGCGCATCGCCCAGGCTGCCCTGCAGGTACCACCACAGCCCGGCATTGAAGGCCAGCGCCAGCAGCACCCAGCCGATGCTCCACCAGGTGGCTTCCTTGAAGGTGACCTTGTGCGCGCCGCCGTGGCGCATCAGCACCAGATCGATCAGCAGCGCGGCGATCACCACGACCCCGAAACCGCCCCATAACCAGACATTGCCAATGGTTTGCATAAAGAATCCCGAAAAAGTGAAACGACCTGGACAGCCGGTTGGGCTGAGGCCTTGTGACACGGAAATCGTGGATTCCGGGTGACGGACCTTCGCCTGCGCGGCGAAGGTCTCGCTCGCAACCGGCCTGGCCGGTTGCCGTTGCACCGGAGCACCTGCTGGCAGGGCTCGTCATGACGGCGACAACGTTGGGAGCTACTCCCCTTCTTCGCCCGATTCTGCGGGCCGGAGGCAGGCACGTCAATCCAGCCGGATACAATGGGCGGATGAATACTCCAGTCCCTACCGTCCGTCTCAAGAATGCCTGGCGCTCCAGCCACCCGTGGATCTTCCAGAAGCTGGTGGAAAAGCCCGCTGCCAAGCCCAAACCCGGCACCATCGTCGATGTGGTCGGCGTGGATGGCGAGTGGATCGGCCGCGGCTTCTACAACGGCCATTCGCGCATCGCGGTGCGCATCCTGGAAACCGACCAGGCGGTACCGGTGGATGCGGGCTGGTTCTCGCGCAAGATCGCCGCGGCGGTGAACCTGCGCCGTGACTGGCTCAAACTCGACACCGTGTCCGATGCCTGGCGCGTGGTGCATAGCGAAGGCGACGGCCTGTCCGGCCTGGTGGTGGACCGCTACGGCGACCTGGTGGTGGTGGAGTTCTTCGCCGCCGGCATGTTCCGTCACCGCGAATGGATCTACGAGGCGCTGCGCGAGCAGTTCCCGGGCTGCCGCTTCCACAGCTTTGCCGACGAACACGTGCAAAAGCAGGAGAGCTTCGACTTCCACAGCAACACCACCACGGAAGCGGCGGTGATCACCGAGCACGGCATCAAGTTCCGCGCCGACCCGGCCGGCGCGCACAAGACCGGCTTCTTTGCCGACCAGCGCGACAACCGCCAGTGGCTGAGTGAGCAGGTGGAAGGCAAGACCGTGCTTGACCTGTGCTGCAATACCGGCGGCTTTGCGGTGTATGCCGCCGCGCGCGGTGCGGCCGAGGTGCTGGGCGTGGACATCGACGAAGACGTGATCGCCATTGCCAAGGGCAACGCCAAGCTCAACAACGTGCGCCCGAAGTTCGTGCAGGCCGACATCTTTCCGTGGCTGCGCGATGCGTCCAACCGCGGCGACCAGTTCGATGTGGTGATCCTGGACCCGGCCAAGATGACCCGCGACCGCGAGCAGGTGATCCCGGCGCTGAAGAAATACCTGGACATGAACAAGCTGGCGCTGGGCGTGGTCAAGCCCGGCGGCCTGTTCGCCACGTTCTCGTGCACCGGCCTGGTGGCCGAGCAGGAGTTTCTGGACATGCTGCGGCGCGCGTCGTATTTCTCCGGGCGCACCATCCAGATCCTGAAAGTGGCCGGCGCCGGCCCGGACCACCCGTTCATGGCGCACGTGCAGGAATCGCGCTATTTGAAGGCGGTGTTCTGCCGCGTGGTGTAAGCGCGCTTCGCGGCGGAGGACGCGGTTTGCCGCCTTGCAGGAAGCGTCTTCCGTCGCGCGATGCGATCGCCGGCAAGTAAGGATTCAAGGTAGACATCCAACCAGGAGCCGGCAGCCGATGACGTCCAGCGACGAAGACGAACGCAAGGCCTTGCGCCGCTTGCTGCGCGAGATCGAGCGGCCCAATGCCAGCCTGCTGGCCAGCAATTGGCCGGTGTTCGGCGTGTGGCTGCTGTTTTCCGGGGCTTTCATGTACCTGTTCCAGACCGGCGCAGGCTCGCCGCTGCACCCGCTGGTGCTGGCGCTGGGCTCGACCTGCCTGGGCGTGTTCGGCGCGTGGATCGTGTTCCGCTCGGTGTGGGCGCGGCAGTGGCCGCACGTGCGCGAGCATGTCGATGTAGAGAGCGTACGCGCGCGTCTGGCCGAACTGGAGGATTGAGCTGCAGCACGCGTGGGATTACACGCGTGCTGCAGGTTGCAAGCTCATCGCCTTACTGCGGACTCACCAACCCGCCGGTCGTGCGGTGATCTCCGGCACCGCCTGGCGCAGGTCGGCGCCGAATTCGGGGTTACGCATGGTCTGCGCATCGGCATAGCCGTAAAACACGCCTTGCGTAGGCGTGGTGCCTTCGCGCAGCTCGATGTCGCCACGCACCTGGGTGGTGCCGGCAATGTTCACCGTGCCGAAGGCGCCCGGCCCCATGAAGCTGGTGCTGGCTTGCGCATTGCCGCCGATGGTGGCGCCCGGATGCCACACGGTGATGCCACCGAGCACCGCATTGCCCTGCACGGTGCCGCCCATGACGGTGGCGCGGCCGTCGATACGGGCGTTGCCCAGCACGCTGCCGGCCAGCACCCGCGCACGCGGGCCCACATAGGCGGTGGAGGCGACATTGGCGGTATTGGCAACCCAGCCGCCACCGTTGGCGTGGCGACGCCCCACCGGGGTGGGCGTGGGCGCATTGGGCTGGCTGCCGGCCGGCGCGGCGTTGGTCAGTGTCACGCTCCACGGATAGCGGTAGATCGCGTAGTAGGACTGGTCCCACTTGATCTGCTGCATGCTGCCGGGCGCGCCCATCACCATCAGATACACCGCGCGGTCGCCGCTCTTCAAGGCCACCGTAACGCTGGCCCTGGCGCCGCGTTGCAGGGTGCTGTAACGCGCCTTGCCGGCGCTGTCGATGGTCACCACGCCCCAGCGCCAGTCCGAATCCGGGTTGGGGATGCTGGCGGGGTCGTTGAGCAGGCCGGGCAGGCCGGTGACTGCCGGCGCGCTTTGCACCTGGCCTTCGAAGGCGACGCTGATGCTGGTGGCGCCGCTGGCAGGCATCAGCTGCACCAGGTTGTAGCCCCAACGCTGCGGTGCCCACTCGAACGGCACGCGATAACGATTGGCTTGCCCGGACACCGGGTCGAGCACGGTCATGCGCAAGGCGCGGTCGCGGTTGTCCCAGTCCTGGGTGCGCTGCGGGTCGAAGGACAGGTTGCTGCCATAGCGCGCGCGATACACCGCGCCCTGGTCGCTGCCGTCGGGATTGGTGTAGTCCCAATTGACGTTGCGCATGGCCCAGTCGCCCAGCACATCGTTCAATTGCGCCTGCGTCCAGCCCATGTTGGTCTTGATCACCGAGAACGGATCGGTGGTGCGCCGCGCCGGGTTGTCGATGCGCGGCGACTTGCTCCATAGGTCGTTGATGATGGAATAGCCGTAGCGGTTCTTCAGGTACTCCATGAACTGCCAGTTGCAGTAGCGGTCGCGCGTGGAGCCCAGATACAGATGCGGGTAGTTCACCAGCATGCTCGAGCAATGCACGTCGCTGCTGTGGAATTCCGGCAGCTGGTGCGTCATCCAGTTGGCATGCGATTCCCAGATCCAGCCGGTGTACTCCGATTCCTGCAGGCCGCCGGCCTGGTACTGCAAGGCGTGGGTGAGCTCGTGCGCCAGCCCCCAGTGGTCGCGCAGCGCGGCCGGTGCCATCCACATGCCCATGCCGCCACTGCCGGTGGCCCCGCCGCTCAGGCCGAAACCCGGATCCAGATGCAGGTTGGCCTTGTACTTGGTACCGGCATTGCAGAACGGCTCGGGAAACTGCAGGCGGTTGATGAAGGTGTCCCAGACCATTTCCAGATGCTCGCCGGCCGCGCGCAGGTCGGCGTCGGACACGCCGCTGCCGTTCCAGCGGAACGCAAAATGCGCGGTTTCGTAGCGCACCGGCGGCATGCCGACCTCATTGACGCGCGCCACCCAGGAACCGGCGGTGCAGGCCGCGCTGGCGCTGGCGGCCGCGCCCAGGCTGGCGGCGATCAGGCCAAGGGTGAGCAGGCGCCGGGGGAACGCACGCAATGCAATGGACATGGTTGGATCTCGAGAAAGAAGGGGATTGCGGCGCACACCCGCACGACACGCGCGCAAGGCGTGGCGGCGGGCGGGGATCGACGGGGTGGGGTGCCGCCAGCGACGGCCGCGCAAGTGTGCGTAGCGTCGAACGTGGCGCAATTACTTTGCTGATGTATTTTTCATAACTGCAACGTGCTCGGCGCTTGCGGTGTGGCGATGGTTGGACTTGCGCGCATCACCACGGCGCGCGCAACGCGCGGCGTGCGCAGCTGGCGCGTGGGTTCGCTGCAGCTATGATCCCGAGACCCCCACCTGCCTGCGAGCGCGCATGAACCTGCAACTGCTGTGTACGGCCGTGTTGTTGAGCCTGGCCGGCTCGGCGCACGCGCTGGAGTTCTCCAGGGCCGAACTGGCGCGCGCCACTGCCCTGCAACAACGCCTGGTCACGCTGGATTCGCATCTGGACACGCCGGCCAATCTGGAGCGCGCCGACTTCGATGTGCTGCAGGCGCATGCCGGCAACCGGCTGTCGCAGGTGGATTACCCGCGCATGGTCGCAGGCGCGCTGGATGGCGGGTTCTGGGCGGTCTACACCGGGCAGGGCGATCGCAGTGCAGCCGCGCACCTGGACGACCGCGACGCCGGCCTGCAGCGCTTGCTGAAGATCCACACCCTGGTGGCCGCGCAACCGCAGCGCTTTGCACTGGCCACCGTGCCGGCCGATGCCGCGCGCATCAAGGCCGCCGGCAAGCGCGTGGTGTACATCAGCATGGAAAACGCCAGCCCGCTGGTGGCCGACCCGACGTTGCTGCGCTTCTACTACGCGCAGGGGCTGCGCTTGATGAGCACCGTGCACTTTCTCAACAACGAGTTCGCCGACTCGGCCACCGACCCCAAGGGCGCCGAGTGGAAGGGCCTGAGCCCGGCCGGCAAACAGCTGGTGCAACAGGCGCAGGCGCTGGGCATCGTGATCGATCAATCGCATGCCTCCGATGCGGTGTTCGACCAGTTGCTTGCGCTGTCGCCGGTGCCGATCGTGCTCTCGCATAGCGGCGCGCGTGCGGTCTACAACCACCCGCGCAACATCGACGATGCACGCCTGAAGGTGCTGGCCGCGCATGGCGGCGTGATCCAGGTCAATTCCTATGGTGGCTATCTGGTGGACAGCGGTGCCAGCCCCGAGCGCAAGGCTGCCGAAAAGGCGCTTACCGAGCAGTACGGCGGCTGGGAGCACATCAAGATCGCCGACGGCACCAGGCTCAGCGCCGCGCTGAAGGAGCTGGATGCGCGCTACCCGGTCAAGCGGGCGACCGAAGAGGATTTCTTCGCCCATCTGGAGCATGTGCTGGCGGTGGTCGGGCCCGAGCACGTGGGCATCGGCATGGACTGGGATGGCGGCGGTGGCGTGGTGGGGCTGGACGATGTATCCGACCTGCCGCGCATCACCGCCTGGCTGCTGCGCAAGGGCTATACCGAACAGCAGATTGCCGGCATCTGGGGCGGCAATCTGTTGCGGGTGATGCAACAGGCGCAGGACTACGCGGCCACGCGCGCCAGAGCGGGATAGGGATGGCCTGCGCGTTGAACGCCGCCGTGTTCAAGCCCAACCCGCGCACGGCCGGCTGGGTGCGTCCGCCGCGGGCAGGTGCACGTCGGTGAGGGTGGTCATCGCCCCCGATGCGTACAAGGAAAGCCTGCCCGCGCCGGAGGTGGCCGCGCAGATCGAAGCCGGCTTTCGCCAGGTTTTCCCGCACTGGGACTACCGCCAGGTGCCGATGGCCGATGGTGGCGAAGGCACGGTGGATGCGCTCATCGCGGCCACCGGCGGGCGCAGGATCGAGTGCACCGTCAGCGGCCCGCGCGGCGCGCCGGTGCAGGCCTTTTTCGGGATGACCGGCGACGGCCGCACCGCGGTGATCGAAATGGCCGCCGCCAGCGGGTTGGCCCTGCTGCCGCTGGCGCAGCGGGCACCGCTGCTGACCAGCACCGCCGGGGTGGGCGAGCTGATCCTGGCCGCGCTGGATGCCGGCGCGCGCCACCTGATCCTTGGCATCGGCGGCAGTGCCACCAACGACGGCGGCGCCGGCATGGCGCAGGCGCTCGGGGTGCGGCTGCTGGATGCGCACGGCCTGCCGGTCGGCCCGGGCGGTGGCGCGCTGGCAGCGCTGGCCCACGTCGAGGTCGACGGCCTGGACCCGCGGTTGTCGCACTGCCGGATCGAGGCCGCCTGCGATGTGGACACCCCATTGGTCGGCCCGACCGGTGCCTCGGCGGTGTTCGGCCCACAGAAGGGCGCCACTCCCGCAATGGTGGCGCGGCTGGACGCCAACCTGCAGCACTACGCCGATGTGCTGCAGCGCGCGCTGGGCGTGCGCCTGCACACCCTGCCTGGCGCTGGCGCGGCCGGCGGGCTGGGCGCGGGCCTGGTGGCCTTTCTCGGCGCGCAGCTGCGCCCTGGCGTGGAGCTGGTTGCCCAGGCACTCGGCCTGGAGGCCGCCATCGTGCAGGCCGATCTGGTGATCACCGGCGAAGGCCGTCTGGATGGTCAGAGCGCACGCGGCAAGACCCCGGTCGGGGTGGCGCAGCTCGCGCAGCGGCATGGCATCCCGGTGATCGCCATTGCCGGATCGATCGGCCACGCAGCTGCGCAACTGCATGGCCATGGCATCGATGCGATGTTTGCGGTGGTGCCCGGCGCCTGCACCCTGGAGCAGGCCCTGGCCGATGCCGCCGGCAACGTCCGCCGCGCCGCGCGCAACGTGGCGGCGGCGGTGCAGCTTGGTGGCACGCTGGTGCAACGGCCTGCGGCCGCGCGCCCTGCTTGAGGACCGCGCCCAGCGCGACGCGTCCGCACCGGTCGGGGCAATCGAGAGGATCCGCTGGCTGCGTCGATGGCGCAGACCCATCGATCGCTAGCGACACCCAAGGGCACCTGCCGCAGGGATGCGGCGCGCAGCGCATTCTGTGATTTGCCCACGCAACCCGGCAGCAGGTGCCCGTCCCCGGTCCGCTAGACTGCGGGAATGGCCCGGGGACAAGCGAGCTTTCCGTTGAATCACAGCGACACCATGGTGTCATCCACACCCAACGAGGCGCAGCGTCTGGCGCGCCTGGCGTTATTGCAGGTGGTCGACACCGCCGCCGAACCGTTCTTCGACGCGCTGGCCGCCGCCGCGCAGGCGATCGGCGGCACCCCCATCGCGCTGGTCTCGCTGGTGGACGAACGCCGCCAGTGGTGGAAGGCCAACATCGGCCTGCCGGGCGTGTCCGAAACCCCGCGCGAACTGGCGTTCTGTGCCCACACCATCCAGGGCGATGCGGTGATGGAGGTGCGCGATGCACCGGCCGACCCGCGTTTCCACGACAACATCTTGGTTACCGAGGCGCCCGGCATCCGCTACTACGCCGGCGCCCCGATCGTGCTGCCCGACGGGCTGCGCATGGGCACGGTATGCGTGATCGACCAGCGCCCGCGCGCGCTGGAACCGGCGCAATTGCAGGCCTTGCAGCAGCTGGCCAAGGTCGCTGCCGAAGGCCTGGAGCAGCGCCGGGTGATGCTCGAGCGCGAGGCGGCCAATGCGCAGCTGCAGCAGCGCCTGCGCGAGAGCGAAGCGTTCCTGGAGCGCACCGGCCGGGTGGCAGGCGTCGGCGGGTGGGAGGTGGATGTGGCCAGCGGCACGCTGATCTGGTCGGACCAGACCTGCCGCCTGCACGATGTTCCGCCCGGTTACCGGCCCACCCTGAGCGAGGCGATCGGGTTCTACCCGCTGGAAGCGCGCTCGGTCATCACCGAGGCGGTGGAGACCTGCGTGCGGGACGGCACTGCGTGGGACCTGGAGCTGCCCCTGGTCAGTGCCGCCGGCCGCAAGTTGTGGGTGCACAGCACCGGCTCGGTGGAACACGTGGACGGGCGGATGCGCCTGATCGGCGCAGTCCAGGACGTGACCGACCGGCATCTTGCGGTGGATGCGCTGGCCGCCAGCGAACGCAAGTTCCGCAAGCTGTTCCAGTACAGCCTGGGGCTGATCTGCACCCACGAGATGGATGGCCGGCTGGTCAGCGTGAACCCGGCGGCGGCGCGCTCGCTCGGGCGCAGCGTGGAGGCGATGGAAGGCCGCTCGCTGCTGGAGTTCGTGCGCCCGGAGCGGCACGGCGCGGTGCGTGGGTACCTGTCGCGGATGGTGCTCGACGGCCAGGACGCGGGCGTGATCGAGCTGGTGGCCGGCGATGGCAGCCTGCGCCACTGGCAGTACAGCAACGTGCTCGATGTCGAATCCGACGCCACCCTGGTGCTGGCCCACGCCCAGGACATCACCAACCAGTACCAGCAGGAAAAGCTGCTGCTGGAATGGTCGTTCACCGACCCGCTGACCAACTGCTACAACCGCCGCTTCCTGGACGAGCTGGACAAGCGCGACCCCAGCGTGCGCTGGGGCTGCATCGTGGTGGACCTGGACAAGTTCAAGCTGGTCAACGACACCCATGGCCACCAGCGCGGCGACGAGGTGCTGGTGCAGATGGCGTGGTTCCTCAACCAGCCGCTGCGTACCCAGGACCGCCTGGTCCGCCTGGGCGGCGACGAATTCCTGGTGCTGCTGCATCAGCCCAGCCAGCAGCAGCTGGACGCGCTGGTGCGCGACTACCTGGCGGCCGCCGCCGACGCGCCGATCCAGTTCACCCTGGGCACCGCGCTGCGGCATGAAGGCGAAGCGCTGGCTGCGGTGGTCGACCGCGCCGACCGCTCGCTGTATTCGCTGCGACGCGCCCGCCGAGGCACCGGCACCAGCGACCAGCGCTGAGCGTCCGGGCGCGGCGGCCAGTGCCGCGCATGCATCTGCGCACCGAACCCATGTGACCGGCCCGAAAGAATATGCTGATGAATACGCGATCGCCTATCATGTAACCGTTTACAGAGACGTGGATTGAATACCTTCTCAACGACATCTGGCGCGTGCCCGCTCCGGGCGCCGGCTTCACCCGTCAGGCGATGCGCGTAGCGCCTGATTGGCGCTCGAAGGCGAATACCACGCGTTGCGACGCTGTCGTTGGCACTGGCTGCGCGCGCCGTGCCGCAATTGAACGTGTGCATGCGCGCCCGCCAAGCCGGAGCCTCCCTCGCAGCCATCCGCGGGCGAGCGCAGTGCAGTTTGCAGCAGCCAATCGATCCACCGTGGTCAATGCCACATGGGCAACGCCGCTGTTCGGAATCGGCATGTTCCACTCGTACACTCGCCCTGGTCTGCGCCGTCCACGCAACTGATGAAGATTGCGCCCCTCTACTGGCCATTGCTGGTCTTGGTTCGAGTTCGGTCGTCATGCCGATTGCCGCCTGTGCAGCGGTCGGCGCGCCTCATTCCCCCTGCGGCCCCGGCCGCCCTCTCCCCGAGGTGTCTTGCATGCTCTCTGCCGTTGCATCTGATCGCTCTTCGTCGCGTCTGCCGTCCATGCCGCTGTGGCGCCGCGCTGCCGCCGGCCTGTGTCTGCTCGGCATGGTGGCCGCGCCGCCACTGGCCGCGCAGGACCCCACGCAGGTCAACACCTTCATCGGCAGCAAGGACGACGGCAATACCTATCCGGGTGCCTCCGCGCCATTCGGCCTGATCCAGGTCAGCCCGATCGGCGCCCACTACGCCGGCTGGCGCTACGACGACCCCAGCATCCGAGGCTTCGGGCATTCGTTTCTCTCAGGCGCCGGCTGCTGGGAGCAGGGCGGGCAGGTGTCGATCCTGCCGGTCACCGGACGCATCGGCCCGGGTGGCGACTTCGACATCACCGATGCCAAGGCCTTCGACCAGAAGCGCTATGCCGCGCGTTACACGCATGACGGCGAAGTGGGCCATGCTGGGTACTACAAGGTGCGGCTCACCGATTACGGCGGCATCGACGCCGAAGCCAGCGCATTGACCCGCGCTGCCGCCGAGCGCTACACGTTCGCGCCGGGGGCCGACACCGGCCACCTGCTGATCAACGTGGCCCAGGCCAACGACCGCCATGTGGTGATCGGCAGCCAGGTGCAGCTGGTGGGCGACCGCGCGGTGGAAGGCAAGCTGGTCACGCAGAGTTTTTGCGGCGGCCATGAGTACACCACCTGGTTCCGGCTGGAATTCGACCGCCCGTTTACCGCGCACGGGGTGTGGGGCGAAGACGGCGGCGTGCCCGGCGCGCGTCACGGCATGGGCGGCGAGCTCAAGCCCAACGGCGCCTGGCTCAGCTTCCCGCTGGGCAAGGGCAAAGACGCGCGCGCGGTGACCGTGGTCAGCGCCATCTCGCATGTGGACGCGCAAGGTGCGCGCAACAACCTGCGCGCCGACGGCATGCAGGGCGGCAAGCTGCTGAGCCTGGAACAGATGCGCCAGCGCGCGCAGCAGACCTGGCGCCGCGAACTGGCCAGCCTGCAGCTGGACGGCGCCAGCCCCGACGACCGCAGCGTGGCTTACACCGCGCTGTATCACGCCCTGCTGCAGCCGCTCACCGGCAGCGATGCCGATGGCCGCTACCGCGGCTACGACGATGCGATCCACCGCGCCGATGGCTGGACCTATTACGAGTATTTCTCGCTGTGGGACACCTATCGTTCGCAAAACCAGTTGCTGGCGCTGCTGCAACCGGCACGCGCACGCGACATCGGCCGCTCGTTGCTGGCGATCCATCAGCAGGGCGGCTGGCTACCGCGCTGGGGTTACGCCAATTTCGATACCAACATCATGACCGGCGATCCGGTGACGCCATTTTTGGTTGATCTGTGGCGCTTCGGCGCACTGCAGGGCAATGAAGCCCAAGCGTATGCGGCATTACGCCAAAACGCCTTCGGCCAACCGCCGATCAACTCGCGCCACGCCGGGCGCTCGGGCAATGCCAGTTATCTGGCCAAGGGCTTCGTGCAGTACGACCGCGCGTTTCCGTCCAAGGGCATGGATGTGGACCCGCACCACGGCGGCTCGGCCACGCTGGAATATGCGCTGGCCGATTGCGCACTCGCACAGATGGCGCAAGCGCTGGGTCACAGCGACGACAGCGCGCAACTGCGCGCGCGCGGTGGCAACTGGCACAACGTCTGGGATGCGGACGTGCGCGATGCCGAGACCGGGTTTGCTGGATTTCCGCGCCCGCGGCTGGAAGACGGCAGCTGGTACGCACCGTCCAACGACCAGTACAGCCCACGCTCGCAACACGGCTTCCACGAAGGCACCGCCTGGCAGTATCAATGGCTGGTGCAGCAGGACATTCCCGGCATGCTGCAGGCCATGCACGGCAGCGAACAGGCCGGCAAGCGGCTGGACGCCTTCTTCGCCTACGACGACCTGCTCAAGGATCCGCTCAAAGGCGCCCGCACGCATTGGGTGGTCGGGCCCTACAGCTACTACAACCAGTACCGCTACAACCCCAACAACGAACCGGACCTGCACGCACCGTGGATGTACACGCTGATCGGCCAACCGTGGAAGACCGCCACCGTGGTGCGCGCCGCGCAGCAGTTGTTCACCAACGCACCCAACGGTGTGACCGGCAACGACGATCTGGGCACCATGTCGGCCTGGTACCTGTTCAGTGCATTGGGCCTGTATCCGGCGGTGCCGGGCAGCGGGCAATTCCTGCTGCATGCGCCGCGTTTCAAGCGGGCAACGCTCACCCTGGGCAACGGCAAGCGCCTGCGCATCGACGCCCCGGGCGCCGACGGCCGCACGCTTCAATACGTGGATGGCGTGCGCTTGAATGGCAAGCCGCAGCCGCAGGTATTCCTGGACTGGGCGCAGTTGCAGCAGGGCGGCACGCTGTCGTTCGCGCTCACCAAGCAGGCTCCAATGCAGGGCTGGGGCACGCAAGCGGATGCGTTGCCGAGCTCGTTCTGTGCCACGCCAGCAGCAGCGCAGTAACAACCGGCTGCAGCCACCCAGTCACCGCAAGCCTCGACGCCGCAAGCACTGACCAGCGTCGCGCCGCTCAAAAGCCCCTCTCCCATCGGGGCGAAAAGGCACAGCTTGCGCGCCACTGGCGCGCGTGCCTTGGAGCGCCCGCGCCGCAAGCGCGGGCTGGGGCGCGGAGCGGGGGTTGGGGTGAGGGTACGGGGCGAAGCCACTGACGAATTGGATGACACGAGGCTTCGCCCGCACCCTCATCCGGCGCTACGCGCCACCTTCTCCCGACGGGAGAAGGGTACAGCTCGCCTGTATCGATTCATTCTTGAAGGCGCGTGGCGACGCGTTCGTCATTGCTGGCATTCGCTGGATGTGCGGCGCCCCTCATCCGCCCCTGCGGGCACCTTCTTCCCCATAAACGAGGACAATGTCCCGACGGGGGAAGGGCGGCTCACCCCACGTGCAACCGGCTATTGCGCCGCCCATACGCCAGGTACACCACCACACCCAGCACGTTCCAGACCAGAAACCACAGCTGCGTCTTGCTCGGCAGGCTCCAGAACAGGTACAGGCAGCCGCCGATCGCCACCGGGCCCACCACCCACGCCAGCGGCGTGCGGAAGGCGCGCGCACGGCCGGGTTCGCGCACACGCAGCACCAGCAGACATGCAGCCACCGCGGTGAACGCCGCCAACGTGCCGGCATTGGCCAATGCGGCGATCTCATCCAGCCGTGCCACGCCCGCCAACGCCGCCACCAGCACCGCGGTGAACAGCGTGATCGCGACCGGCGTGCCGGTGCGTGCGTTGACCTTGGACAAGCCGCGCGGCAACAGCCCGTCGCGCGACATCACGAAGAAGATGCGGCTCTGCCCGTACAAAAACGCCAGCAGCACGGTCGGCAACGCAATGATCGCCACCGCACCGATCACCAACGCGGCCTTGCCGTGGCCGAGCTCGCGCAGGATCAGCGCCAGCGGCTCGGGGCTCTTGCCGAACACGGTGAAGCTCATCGCACCCACTGCCGCCAGCGCCACCAGCACGTAGATCAGCGTGCAGCCGATCATCGAGCCGACGATGCCGATCGACAGATCGCGCCCCGGATTCTTGGTTTCTTCGGCTGCGGTGGAAATCGCATCGAAACCGTAGAACGCGAAGAAGATGATCGCCGCCGCCGCCATCACCCCGCGCTCCACGCCGTCCGGGCCCATCGCCTTGGAGAAGCCATACGGCATGAACGGCTGCAGGTTGGCGCTGTTGAAGGCTGGCAACGCGATCGCCACGAACACGCCCAGCGCGATGATCTTCAGCACCACCAGCACCGCATTGAGCGTGGCACTCTCCTTGGTGCCGGCCATCAGCATGCCGGCCACCAGGAAGGTGATCACCACCGCCGGCAGGTTCACGATACCGCCGGCATGCGGCCCGGCAATCAGCGTCTGCGGCAACTCCACCCCCAGCCACTGCAGGAAACCGACGAAGTAGCCCGACCAGCCCACCGCCACCGTGCTGACCACCAGCGAATATTCCAGCACCAGGCTCCAGCCCACCACCCAGGCGATGCTCTCGCCCAGTGCGGTGTAGCTGTAGGTGTAGGCACTGCCGGCCGCCGGCATCATCGTGGCCATTTCCGCATACGCCAGCGCCGCGCAGGCGCACACGATGCCGGCAGCCACGAACGACAGCAGCACGGCCGGGCCGGCCTTGTCGGCGCCTACGCCGATCAGCGTGTAGATACCGGTGCCAACGATCGCGCCGATGCCCAGCGCGATCAGGTGCGGCCAACTCAGGCTGCGGACCAGTTGCCGCCCGGCTTCGTGCACGGTGACCTGATCGATGGATTTGCGCCTGAGCCAAGACGACATGCGGACCTCGCGGGAATCAAAAGAATGCGCGAGTGTCGCCCAACGCAGCGCAGCAAAGCTATCGGTCCAAGGTCATGTGGCGGCGCAGGTCGGGCGGGGTAGACGCGCCTACCTGCATCACCGTGGCGCGCGTTTGGCCTTGCCAGACCTTCGCCAACCCGACCGATGTCTGCAGTCCAGCGCTTCTAAAAACCCCACATCCCAACGCGCCAATCCCGCTCAATCGCTCACTCAATCGACGGACGATGCGGCGGGCGCGCGTTGCGATAGATCAGTTGCACCGCCCAGGCACCGGCCAGCCCGACCACACCGGCGGCAAACTGGCTCCAGTCCAGCAACTGCGGCGCCGCGCCATTGGCCTCATGCCCCCACAGGTTGAACCACAGCAGCACCACCGCGGTGATCCCCATGCCGATCCAGAACCACAGCCGTGTGCCGCCGATCGCGTACACCAGGAACGGCAACGCCGCTCCAATCAAAAAATGCACCGGGAAAAAATACGCCGTGCCATACGGCCGCATCAGCGACCAGACGATCACTGCAAAGATGCCCAGAAACGCAAACAAGCCCAGGGCAAGCAGGCGGGTCTGATTGGTGGCAGTGGTCATCGGCAAGCCTCGCAGGAGCAGAGCCTTACCCTACCCATGCGCAGGTCACGTTGAGGTCAATGCGTGCCGCAAGCGCTGCGGCGACATCACGGCGTGTTGCTGCGGCCGCTTTGCGCGGGCCTGCCCGCCACGCTCAAGGCGCGCTGGAGCCATGGCGTTGAAACCCGACGCGCGTGCACAGCTGCGCGTAATACGCCGCCACGGCGGGCAGCACCGGGCGCGCGATAGGGCTGGCCATCCAGCGTTGGGTCGACAGCCCCAGCACGATGTCGGCCAGGGTGAATTGCGCGCCCAGCACATACGGGCCGGCCTGTTGCAGCTGCGCATCCAGCAGCGCCATCAGCCGGTTCCACGCCTGCACGCTGTCTGCGATGCACTGCATGTCGGTATGCGCCGCACTGCCACGCACCGTGGCCATGAACGCGTACCGCCACGCCGGGTTGAGCTCGGTGGCCTGCCAGTCCATCCATTGCTCGACCCGTGCCCGCGCTGCCGGCGCACTCGGCAGCAGATCCTCGCGCCGGCTGCGTGCAGCCAGATATCGGCAGATGGTGTTCGATTCCCACAGCACCACCGTGCCGTCGCGTAGCACCGGCACCAGGCCGTTTGGATTGAGCGCCAGGAACTCGGGCGCCTGGACCGATGCGGCGCCGCTGCCGTAGGCATGCAGGCGGTAGTCCAGCTGCATTTCCTCGCACGCCCACAGCACCTTGCGCACATTGATCGAGGTGAGCGTTCCGTAGATGTCCAGCATGTGCATCCCGACGAGTGATGTGATGCAGGTGGCGTAACGCGCCACCAGGGGAGGTAGCGCGTTGTGCGCATCGCTGCCAGGCATCATCGCAGCAGCCCGGCGATCGTGTCTGCGCGTGAGGCAGTACAGACGGCGGGCGCTGCACGACGCAACTGCCTTGCGCCTGGCGAATGCGACGTCGGTCGTCAGTAGTCACGCCTGGCTATACGTCGAGCTTGCCCGCGTAAGCGTCGCGCACGTGCTGGCTGATGTAGGTGCTCAGCCCGCGCCCCGCCTTGGCCAGGCGTTGCATGGTCGCCACCACGTCGGCGCCGGCACTGTCGGCGGTATACACATAGGTCTCGCCGCTGCGGAAACGCACCGCAATTGCATCCCCGGTCAGCGCATACGCCACCACGCCGGAGTGGCCATCACGGTTGCCGTAGCGCTGCAGGGGAACCGGGCTGGGTGAGGTCATGCCGGCAGGCTAGAACCGCCGCAGTGATGGGCGCTTCAACGAGCCCGCCAATGCCGGCGCTGTGTTCTGCGGTGACCTCCACATCGTCATGCACATGCCATCGCGTTGCAGCGTGCGGGCCGCATGTACCTGACATGCAGGGCACCGGAACGCGCCGGCGTGGCGTGCGACATAGCGCCATCCGCGTCTTGCCTGGCGGGCTGCGGGCCAGCCGAACTCGAGCGCCGCTGCATCAGCCCCGGCCGTCGGCACCTTGCACCACGAGCACAGCACGTCAGCCTTGGCCCGGCGGATACAACGCCGTCAGCGCCTGGCAGCGCTGCGCAAACAGCGCGTGCAGCTGGCGCACCGCCCGCGAGAACTGCTTGCGATGCGGGCACACCAGATGCAGCGGCAAGCGGTCGCCATCGTCGGGGAACAGCACCTCCAGCCGCCCGGCCTGCACGTCGGCGCAGACATCCAGCCATGACTTGTAGGCGATGCCTTCGCCGGCCACGGCCCAGCGCCGCACGATGTCGGCGTCGTCGCACAGCATCGCCCCACGTACCGGCACCACCTGGCGGCGGCCGTCGCGTTCGAACTGCCAGCGGTCGTAGGCGCGCCCGGCCAGCAGATACAGCAGGCAGGCGTGGTCGCGCAGCGCCTCCAGCGTGGCCGGCCGCCCGTGCCGCTGCAGGTATGCAGGCGCGGCCACCAGCACCCGGCGGTTGTGCGGTGCCAACGGCAGCGCGACGTGGTCGGCGCCGTCGATGCGCCCGAGCCGGAATGCCACATCCACCGGCGCGCGATACAGGTCGGCCACCTGGTCGGACAGATGCAGCCGCAAGGTCAGCTTCGGATGCGCGGCGCGGAATTCGGTCAGCCAGGGCAGCAGCACGTTGCGGCCCAGGTCCGACGGCGCGGTGACCTGCAGCAGGCCCTGCAATTCGCTGTCGCGCCCGCGCACATGCTCGCGCCCGTCGCGCAGCAGCTCCAGTACCTGGCGCGCATACGGCAGGTACTGCTCCCCCTCGGCGGTCAGCCGCAGGCTGCGGGTGGACCGTGCGAACAGGCGCAGATCCAGTGCGCGCTCCAGCCGGGCCACCGCCGCGCTGACCTGCCCCGGCAGCAGGTCGGCCTCACGCGCGGCATTGGAAAAACTGCCCAGCGCCGCGGTACGCACGAACAGCGCCAGGTCGTCGAAGCGGACCATCTTCACTCCAATCGTGAAAGTGCTTGTGCAGTTTGCCGGTTTTTCTCCTAATCCCGGCAGCCGACCATGCATGTCCCCTCCCTGCATGACGCCCGCCATGAAAGCCATTGCCTACCCGCAGCACGGCCTGCCCATCGACGATGCGCGCGCGCTGGTCGAACTCGAACTGCCGCTGCCCGAGCCCGGCCCGCGCGATCTACGCGTGCGCATCCATGCCATTTCGGTCAATCCGGTGGACACCAAGGTGCGCGCCAACGCGCCGGTGGAATCGCCACGGGTGCTCGGCTGGGACGCCAGCGGCGTGGTCGATGCGGTCGGCAGCGAGGTCAGCCTGTTCCGCCCCGGCGACGCGGTGTACTACGCCGGCGCGCTGACCCGCCCAGGCACCAATGCCGAATTCCATCTGGTGGACGAGCGCCTGGTCGGGCGCAAGCCGGCCACGCTCGACGACGCTGCGGCCGCCGCACTGCCGCTGACCGCCATCACCGCCTGGGAATTGTTGTTCGATCGGCTGCGCATCGCCGAAGGCGGCGGCCAGGGCCAGGCGTTGCTGGTGGTCGGCGCGGCCGGCGGCGTCGGCTCGATCCTGGTGCAGCTGGCGCGCACGCTGACCAAGCTGACCGTGATCGGCACCGCCTCGCGCCCGCAGACCCAGGATTGGGTCTACGCCCTCGGCGCGCATCACGTCATCGACCACACCCAGCCGCTGGGCGAAGGCCTGCAGCGGATCGGCATCGCGCAGGTGCAGCACGTGGCCAGCCTCACCCACACCGACCAGCACTTCGCGCAGCTGGTCGAGGTGCTCGCACCGCAGGGCCAGCTGGCGCTGATCGACGATCCGGCCACGCTGGATGCGCTGCCGCTCAAGCGCAAGAGCCTGTCGCTGCACTGGGAGCTGATGTTCACCCGCTCGCTGTTCGAAACCGACGACATGATCGCCCAGCACCACCTGCTCAATCGCGTCGCCGATCTGATCGACAGCGGCCTGCTGCGCACCACCCTGGGCGAGCACTACGGCCGCATCACTGTCGACAACCTGCGCCGCGCCCACGCGGCGCTGCAATCGCACCGCACCCGCGGCAAGCTGGTGCTGGAAGGTTTCTGACCTCGGGCCTGAGCAGCGAGGCAGCGGCTGCTCAGGCCGCTGCCCCGCAGATTCCCGGGCGCTGCGCGCGCTCGGGCGGGCGACGGTCCGCGACGCAGCCGTTGCGACAGGCACCGTTACACTGCGCGCATGTCATCCGAATCCCTGATCCTTCTCGGGCTGCTTGTCGTAGTCCTGGTGTTGCAGCTGCTCGCGCTGCTGCGACGTCCCTCCACCACCGCGCTGGAGCACGCGCTGCGCGCCGAACAACGCGACGGCCGCGGCGAACTGCGCGAGCAACTCGAAGGCCTGGCACGGCAGCAGGACGGCCGCCTGGAAACCTTTGCGCGCAATCTCACCGAACTGTCCACGCGCACCGATCAGCGCCTGGACCTGCTGCGCGACGCGCTCGGCGAAGACGCCCGCAAGGCGCGCGAAGAAAGTGGCCTGGCCCAGCAACGCACCGGCGAACTGCTGACCCTCCGTCTCACCGAACTGCGTACCCAGCTGGAAGGCTTCGGCCAGCAGCAGGAAACCCGCATCCACATGTTCGGCCAGCAACTGACCGAGCTGATCGCGCGCACCGACACCCACATGGCCGCCTTGCGCGAAGCGCTGGCCGAAGATTCGCGCAAGGGCCGCCAGGAGGCCGGCGAATCGCAACAGCGCTTTACCGAAGCGCTGGGCCAGCGCCTGACCGAGCTCACCCAACGCAACGAACTGCGCATCGGCGAAATGCGCACCACGCTGGAACAGCAGCTGGCCAACCTGCAGAACGACAACGCCAGCAAGCTCGAACTGATGCGCGCCACCGTCGACGAGAAACTGCAGACCACCCTCAACACGCGCCTGGATGCCTCGTTCAAGCTGGTGTCCGAACGGCTGGAACAGGTGCAGCGCGGCCTGGGCGAAATGCAGCAGCTGGCCACCGGCGTGGGCGACCTCAAGCGCGTGCTCACCAACGTCAAGGACCGCGGCGGTTGGGGCGAAGTGCAGCTGGACAACATCCTCGAGCAGACCTTGACGATGGAGCAGTACGCACGCAGCGTGCGGGTCAGGCCCGACAGCGCCGAAGCGGTGGATTTCGCCATCCGCCTGCCCGGGCGCGGCGACGACACGGTGGTGTGGCTGCCGGTCGATGCCAAGTTCCCGCGCGAGGACTACGAACGCCTGATCGACGCGCAGGAAAAAGGCGATCTGGAGGCGATCAAGAGTTCGACCGCGCAGCTGGAACGCGCCATCCGTGTGCAGGCCAAATCCATCAGCGACAAGTATGTCTGCCCACCGCACACGACGGATTTTGCGGTGATGTTCCTGCCCACCGAGGGCCTGTATGCCGAAGTGATCCGCCGCGCCGGTCTGGTCGATCTGCTGCAGCGCGAGCATCGCGTGGTGCTGGCCGGCCCGACCACGTTCACCGCCTTGCTCAACAGCCTGCAGATGGGCTTCCGCACGCTGGCGATCGAGAAGCGCTCCAGCGAGGTCTGGCAGGTGCTGGGCGCAGTGAAAAGCGAGTTCGGCAAGTTCGCCGGCATTCTCGAAAAGGCCGAGCGGCAGATCAGCACCGTGGGCAAGAGCCTGGGCGAAGCCAGTCGCAAGACCCGCACCATCGAGCGCCGCCTGCGCGGCGTGGAAACGCTGTCCAGCGAGCACTCGCAGGCACTGCTGGACGATGGCAGCGACGAAGGCGCCGGGCTCTCACACGACGACAGCAGCGACGAGCAGGAGTAGCCAGCAAGCAGGAGGCCTGGCCGGCCGCACAGCGCCCGAAACCGACCCACCCGTAGGAGCGCCCTTGGGCGCGATGAGGCGTTACCGGTAACGCCTCATCGCGCCCAAGGGCGCTCCTACAACAGCAGCTCTGCCACGTCCTGTCCCTGCACCGGATGTCGAGCACACCGCGCAGACATCGCCACCGCGATGCTTGCACGCACCCTATTCAAGAAGAGCATCTCATGGCGACGCGATGGATCTACGCAACGGTGTGCGTGCTGCTGCTGGGCGCCTGCAGCGCAACGCCGGCATCTCGTTCGGGCACCACCGCAGCTGATGCGCAGACACCGCGCGCAGCCTCTGCCGATGCCGCAGCATGCACCGCAAAGGGCGGCCAACTGCGTCCGGTCGGCCGCATGCAAACGGTGCGCTGCATCGTGCCGTATGCCGATGCCGGCAAGACCTGCAGCGACAACAGCGACTGCAGCGGTGATTGCCTGGCCACCAGCATCGTGCCGACCGGTGCCGCCACCACCGGCACCTGCCAGCGCGACAGCGACCGCTTCGGCTGCCGCCAGGAAGTCATCGGCGGCAAGGGTCAGGCGGCGCTGTGCATCGACTGATGCGCGGGTAGGGCATCAGGCGCGCGTCGCGTCCAGATGCCGCAACGCATGCACCAGCGCCAGCGGCCTACGCGTCCACCACCACGTCCGCGGTGCGACGCGGCCAGCCAACGGCGCCGAACATCGATCCACCGGCGATGGCCAGCGCCGTCCCCAGCCCATACACCAGCAGCGCCGCGCTCTGTGCCAGGTAGACCTGGTGCAGGCCGCCACCCAGCCGGATCGCCGCGATGCCGATGCCGGCCGCGATCAGCAGGCGCAGCACGGTCGTGCAGATCGGCCATAGCAGCCTTCCTGCGCCCTGCGAGGCGAAGTACAGCGCCAGACCCATGCCCAGAAAGCCGTAGAACGGCCCTACGGTCTGCAGGTACAGCGTGCCGGTCTGCAGCATGGTCGCACCGCTGCCATACAAGGACAGCCAGCCGCGCGGGAACAGCGCCGCCGCAACGCCGATGGTTTCGGTAATGGCAAACGCCATGGCCGCACCGATCCAGGTCGCGCGCAGTGCACGCTCGCGTTTGCCCGCACCGATGCAGGTGCCCACCATCGTCAGCATCGGTGCTCCCAGGCCGAAGACCAGCGGGATCAGCACGTATTCCAGCCGCGACGCAGTGCCGTAGCCGGCAATCGCACCGGAGCCGAAATGCCCGGCCAACGAGGTGGCAACGCCCACCGCCAGATTGGTGCAGATCACCCCGATCGCCGAGATCAGGCCAACCCGCAGGATGTCGCGAAAGACCGCTGCACGCAGCCGGATCGCCGCAAACGACAGGCGCAGCAGGCTGCGCGGCGAACGCAGATAGGCCACCAGCACCAGTGTGCCGACGATGTAGTACAGCAGCAGCGCCAGCGCACCGCCGGCAATGCCCAGCGCCGGAATCGGCCCCCAGCCGAAGATCAGCAACGGCGACAGCGGGATCAATCCGATGACTCCGTAGACGGTGACCTTGGCCGGCACGGCCATATTGCCGGAGCCGCGCAGCACCGCCGCCAGCGAGTTCAACAGCCAGACAAACACCGCGCCTGCGAATATCCAGTGCGAGTAGGTCAGCGCGGCATCAAGCGCGGCGCCTGTCCCGCCCATCTGCCGATACAGCCAGCGGCCGCCCGCCCACAGCGCAAGCGTAAAGAGCACACCGAACGCCACGGCAATCACCAGCGCATGCACCACCACCGCGTTGGCATCCTCGCGCCGGCCGCCGCCCAGGGCCCGCGCGATCGACGAGGCAATGCCGCCGCCGATCGCACCGGACGACATCATCTGCATCAGCATCACGATCGGGAACACCAGCGCCATGCCGGCCAGCGCATCGGTGCCGAGCTTGCCGACGAAGTAGGTCTCGATCAGCCCGGCCGACGCCTGCGCGACCATGACCAGTACGTTGGGAACGGCCAGCCGCGCCAGCGTGGGCGCGATCGGGGCCTCCAGCAGCAGGCGGGTGCGGGCATCGAGTGCGGTCATGGAGGCAGAGCTGCTCTTAGTCGGGGGAGTCGTCGGTATCGGCAAGCCCGGCCTGTTGCAGCGTGGCCAGGGTGTCGTCGAGCAGGCCATGCAGGGCGAGCACGCGCTCGCTGCCCAGCAGCGCGGTGAGGCTGGATTGCGCCTTCTGCCACTGCGTCCGGGCCTGGGCATGTCGGCGACGGCCGGCGGCGGTGAGCGTGATCAGGCGGCTGCGCGCATCGGGGCCGTCGGTCTGTTGCACCAGTCCGTCCAGCATCAGCGGCTTGAGATTGCGCGTGAGCGTGGATGCATCCAGGCCCATCTTGCGCGCCAGATCGATCGGCCGGATCGGGCTCAGCGTGACCAGATGCGACAGCAGCGAATACTGCGTCGACTTCAGACCGCTCGCACTCAGATATGTCGCGTAATGGCGCGACACCATCCGCGACACGCTGCGCAGGCGGAAATTGGTACAGCCGGTCGGCTTGCGGGGCTTGGCCATGCGGCGAGTGTAGCCAAGATACTTGCATATACAAGTGTTGAGGCATGGTGCAGCGCAGGTCATCCATGCGCGCGCGGCGGTTTATGCTGGCTACCCCGCAGATCAGGACAGCCCCGATGAGCCAGACGCTGTACGACATTCCCGTGACCCGCATCGAAGGCGAGCCAACCACATTGGCCGACTACCGCGGCAAAGTGCTGCTGGTGGTCAATGTCGCCTCCAAGTGCGGCCTGACCCCGCAGTACGAAGGCCTGGAAGCGCTGTACCGCGACAAGCATGCGGCCGGTCTGGAAGTGCTGGCGTTTCCGGCCAACGACTTCAACGGCCAGGAGCCCGGCAGCGAGGCGGAGATCGCGCAGTTCTGCCAGCTCACCTATGACGTCACCTTCCCGATGTTCGCCAAGATCGCGGTCACCGGCGGCGACACCCATCCGCTGTATCAGGCCCTGACCCATGCACGTCCGAGTGCCACCGGCGACGGCCCGATGCGCGAAAAGCTCGCCGGCTACGGCATTGCGCCCAACCCCGCACCCGGCGTGTTGTGGAACTTCGAAAAATTCCTGATCGGCCGCGACGGCACCGTCATCGAGCGCTTCGCCCCCGATGTCCCGGCCGACGATGCACGCCTGCGTGCAGCGGTGGATGCGGCGCTGGCGGCTGCCTGAGTCCCGCGCGCCGGCCAAGACATGCGTCAGAGCAGAGCTTGCGTGCGCCCCGTACCGCGTCCGCTGCATGCGCCACTCTCCCGATGGGCAAGACACTGCAGCGCACGATCAGAGGCCGGCGCTCCCCCTCTCTCCCGCCAGGGAGAGGGGGAGGGACGGTACGGCGGAAGGCCGCCCAGGCTGCACGCTCGGCACGCACTGTCGCCGAACATCGCGGCGTATCTCCACCGCCATGCGGCAAGACGCTTCAGGCACTGCCATCGCATCTGCCCCGGCAATCACGGTAACGACGCAGGAGCCGACAGACAGCGCGCAGCCGCCGTCGCCGACCCGCTACCCGCGTGCGACGCACGATCAACCGATCCCATGATCCGGCTTGATCATCGACCAAGCTAACAATCAGGTGCACATGACGATGCGATCCGGCTGGATATTTCTCGTGCTGCTTTTCAGCGCGCCATCGCTCGCGAAGGAGCGTTGCCACGATCTCGAAACGACCGTGGACAGCAATAAATGCTGGTCGGCAGAAGTGAGCCGATCGCAGCAACGCCTGGCCGAGTATCTGGCGGCCGCGCGCACCCGGGCCATCGCCACGCTGGGGGTGTCGGGCGAGGCGTTCGACAACGCGCAGGCGGCCTGGACGAGCTACAAGACGCTTCACTGCAGCAACATACGACAGCGCTGGACGGGTGCAACGGTCGGAACGGCCAAGGCGGCCCGCTGCGCCGTCGACCTCAACGACCAGCGCGCACATGATCTGTGGCAGAGCTATCTCACCTACGAAGATCGCACCCCGCCATTGCTGCCCGAACCGGAATGACCACCGGACACGTGATGCCAGGCGCCCGACGATATGTCCTGCGCCCGCGCCTGCATGCCACGCCATCGATGCCGGGCAAGGCGTCCAGCTTAGCGAGCAAGGCCCGTAGCTGGTCGTAGCCGCTGACCTTGAGCCGCAGCCGCACGTGGGCCCTGCCGGCATCGCACGGTATCGCTGCTGATCTCCGGCAGGTGGGCGTCATCAGGCGCAGACGGTGTGGGCGAGCCCGGCGCAACTGGCATCTGCAGACATGTGCGCCGTCCACCCAGGCAGCTGCGGCCACGACATTGCGCTGCCCAGAAAAAAACCCGGGATCGCTCCCGGGTTTTTCTGTTCACGCCTGGCGGGCCGGTCAACGCACCCAGCTGGGAATCGGCATCGCATCCACCGGCACCGTGTTGTCCTTGTCTTCGCGCAGATACTCCGGCAGCTCGTTGTTCTGTTCGCGGTGGCTGCGCAGGTCGCGGGTGATCTGGTAATTGCGGCGCTGCATCCAGGCATCGCGGGTCAGGGCGTACTCGTCCGGCGCCTGGTCGCGTAGCGAGTCCAGCGACATCAGCTGCGCGCGCGTGTCCACCAATTGCAGGCCCTGCAGCGCGAAACGCGCACCGCCGTCGTCGACCTGGCGCACCCACGACAGCGGGATGTCGCCACCCAGGCCGAAGGTGTCACGCACCGTGCGCGGCCCGAACAGCGGCAGCTCGAAGTAGCGCGAGTTACGCCAGCCCCACACGCCCAACGTCTGACCGAAGTCTTCGCTGCGCCGCGGAATCCCCGCCGCCGTGGCCGGGTCGAACAGACCGGCCACGCCCAGGGTGGTATTCATCACGAACCGGCCCAACGACTGCGCCGCATAGACCGGGTGGCCCTGCAGCAGCTGGTTGACCATGGTCAGCGGCGTGCCGAGGTTGTCGAAGAAGTTGGTCACGCCCAGCCGCGCCGGGCTCGGCACCACCTTGGTGTAGGCGGTCGCCAACGGCCGTGCCACGCCGCGGTCCACCGCCAGGTTGAAGCGGTGCATGCCGCGGTTGTAGCGCTCCCACGGGTCGTACGCTGGCGCCGCGCCCGGCTGGGCGGGTGCGCCATTGGCGCCTGCCTGTGGCGTGGTGGTGCCGTACAAGGCGTTGAAGTCGTCCTCGGCCGAGGTGGGCGCGCCGGACGCGTCCGCGCCGGCATCGCCCGCAGCGCCGGTCTGTTCGGCAGGCGCCGCCGCCACCGTGGCCGGCAACGTGTCGGGCGCGGCAAACCCGGCGGCCGCCGGTTGCGCGGTCACCCCGGCGTCGTCACGTACCGGTGCCGGAGCATCGGGCGCGGTGTCGGCGCTGGCCGATGGCGGGGCAGACTTGGGCGCCTGGCTGGCACAGGCGCCAAGCAGCGACAGGCAGGCCAACAGGGAAAGGGTGCGGAACTGGGTCATGGCGTGGCGCTCAGGCCTGAAATTCGAGGGTGGGAGACAAGCGGTAGGCAGCGCGCAATTCGTCCAGACCGGACGCCTCGCCCACCACTGCCGCAGTGCCGGTGCCGCGCACGCGCGCGGCCAGTTCGGCCAGCATCGCCACGCCGGCGCTGTCCAGGCGTTGCACGCCCGACAGGTCCAGCGTGCGCACGCCATCGAGCTGTGCGGCCGCCTGCGGCCATGCCGCGGTGACCGCGGCACGGTCGAGCACGCCGGTGACCACCAGCGTGTCGCCGTTGCGTTGCACGGAGCTGTTACTTGCCATTGGCCGGTGCCGCACCGACCTGCAGGCTGCCGCTGCGCAGGTCGGCGGCGACCTTGGCAATGCCCTTTTCGCGCAGCGGACCGTCGAACTGGCCCTTGAAGGTCTGCACGTAAGAGATGCCTTCGATCATCACGTCGAAGATCTTCCACTGGCCGCCCACGTTACGCATCAGGTAGTCGACCGGGGTCGGGTCGTTGCCGGCGCGCAGCAGGTCGGTAGACACCTTGACGCCGCGGTTGCCCGGCAGCGCGCTTTCCGACTTGGCACGGAAGGTCGGCTTGCCTTCGAAGTTGAGCAGGGCGGTGCCGTAACGCTGCATCAGGTTGTCGGCCATCGCATCGGCGAACAGCTTGATGTCGGCATCGGAGGCGCCACGGCCGTGCACACCCAATACCAGGCGCGCGGCGTAGTCGCGGTCGAAGGCCTTGTTCAATTCGCCGTCGATGTACTGACGCAGCGCGGCCGGGTTGCTGCGGAACTCGGCGCGGCGCTGTTCCAGCGTGCCCAGGATGCGGGTGCTGCTGTCGATGACGGTCTTGGTGGCCGCGCCCTGCGCAGGCGCACTGGCGGCGGCCGGCTGCGCCAGCACGGTGGCCGGTGCGCACACCAGCAGGGTCGAGGCCAGGATGGCAGAGAGCAGGGTGGTCTTCATTGGTGCGGTTCCGTAGAGGGAGAAGCGGGCTGGGCAGGCGGGGCGGCCTGACCGTCTGCAGCGGATTTATCACCGCCGCCACTGAACATGTACTTGCCGACCAGCTGCAGCAGATCCACCGCCGGCTGGGTGAACCCGATCTCTTCGCCCGGCTTGAGCGTCTCCGGGTCGCCGCCCGGCTGCAGACCGATATAGCTCTCGCCGAGCAGTCCGCTGGTGAAGATGCCGGCCGAGGTGTCGGCGGGCAGGTCCTTGTATTTGGTGTCCAGCGACAGCGTCACCACCGAATCGAACTTGGTCGGATCCAGGCTGATGTCGGCCACCTTGCCGATGGTCACCCCGCCGATCTTCACCGGCGCCTGCGCGCGCAGCTGGCCGATCTGGCTGAAGCGCGCGATCAGGATGTACTGGCTGGAACCGAAGCCCCAGCGCTGGTTGGTCGAGGCCACCGCCAGCACCAGCAGCGAGGCCAGGGTCAGCAGCAAAAAGGCGCCGACGGCGAATTCGAGTCGTGGTCCACGCATGGCCATGGGCTATCTCACCTAAACAACATTGCAGAAAGGACGAAGTTGAACATCAGCACCAGCAACGAGGCATTCACCACCGCGCGGGTGGTGGCGATGGAGGTGCCTTCGATGGTCGGCTCGGCATGGAAGCCCACGTAGGCGGCGACCAGCGCGGCGGTGCCGCCGAAGATCGCCGACTTGAGCATCGCCACGCCGAAGTCGTCCCAGAAATCCACGCTGTTGCTCAGGCCCGACCAGAACGTGCCGTTGTCGATACCCAGCACGTGCACCGCTTCAAAGTAGCCGCCGGTGATGGCCAGCGAACAGAACACGCCGGTCAGCAACGGCACCGTGAGCACTGCCGCCCAGAAGCGCGGCGCCACCGCCTTGGCTACCGGATCGATAGCCATCAGCTCCAGCGCCTTGATCTGGTCGGTGGCACGCATCAGGCCGAGCTCGGCCGCGATCGAGCTGCCGGCGCGGCCGATGAACAACAGTGCGGTCAGCACCGGTGCCAGCTCGCGGTACAGCGACAGCCCCAGCAGCGTGGACAGCGCATCCGATGCACCGTAGGTGGTGAGCGTGCGGTAGCCCTGCAGGGTCAGCACCAACCCGACGAAGGCACCGCCCACCGCAATGATCGGCAGCGAACGCGCGCCGACCTTGTAGATCTCGCGCACCAGCTCGGCGACGAAGTCGCGGGTGGGCAGCGAGCCACGCAGCACCGTGAGCGAAAACAGCCCGGCGCGGCCGAAAGCGCGAATGGAATCGGCGAAGGCCATCAGGCAGCGCTCCGGTCGCGTCGTGGTGCGGCATCGAAGGCGATCGGGCCGTCCGGCTGCCCGTGCAGGAACTGCTGCACCAGCGGATCGGTGCTGTCCTGCAGGTGTTGGGGCGTACCGGCGAACACGATGCCGCCATTGGCGATGACCACGGCCTGATCGCTGATCGGCAGCGTCTCGTGCACGTGGTGGCTGACGATGATGCTGGTCAGGCCCAGGCTGTCGTTGAGGCGCTGGATCAGGCTCATGATCACACCCGAGGCGATCGGGTCCAGCCCGGTCAGCGGCTCGTCGTAGATCATCAGCGGAGGGTCCAGCGCCAGCGCACGCGCCAGCGCCACACGGCGCGCCATGCCGCCAGACAGCTCGCGCGGCCAGGCGTCGGCCGCCGCCAGCAGGCCCACCGCGTGCAGCTTCATCTGCACCAGGCGTTGCAGCACCGGCGCCGGCAGGCGCGTATGCGTGCGCAGCGGCAGTGCGACGTTGTCGGCCACGCTCAGGTCGGTCAGCAACCCATTGCCCTGCAGCAGCACGCCGACATTTCGGCGCATCTCCAGCAGTGCCCGGCTACCGGTGGGAATGGCGTTGCCGAACAATGTGACCGTGCCGGCAACCGGGCGCAGCTCGCCGGTCAATGCCGCCAGCAGCGTGGACTTGCCGCTACCGGACGGACCGAGCACGGCGGTGATGCTGCCGCGTGGCACGTTGAGCGATACGTCGCGCAGGATCGTCCGCCCGCCGCGATCGATGCGGACACCGGACAGTTGCACGACAGAAGAGGCGGACGCCGTCATCGAGGCCTTTAACAGAATTCCAACGCGATAGAGTAACTGTCACACGGCTGAACATAACCGAACCGCTGCGTGCAGTATTGTCGCATTCACCGGGCGCGCAATGTCGGCCCGGATGGCGCATCTGCGTAACAGCGTGTCCCGTAATGCACCCCAGCGTGATCCACGCGCACATCGGACGCGCAACATACGCCGCAGTAGGGAGCTGTGGCGAGCACTTCATGCGCAAACCAGCACGCCTGCAGTGCCATGCCTGACGATGCGCACCCGTCGTCAGTGGCCGCCGTCAGCCCTGCATTGCATGCGCGCGCGCCCGTTCCGATCTGTCGAAAGTGTCGCATTGCCGGGCGAGGATCTTGTAGGCGCGGCAACAAGACGCCAGGATCAACGCTCACTCGTCGCGCCAGGAGTCATTCATGGAATTGTTGACGCTCGAACATTTCGCCGGCAGCGTCAACGAGACCTTTGCCGCGGCATTGAACGAAGGCGAGGTGCCGTTCGTGCTGGTGGAGGCGCGACCCCTGCAGGCGACGCGTTCCTCGCAACGCGCCCCGTTCTCGTTGCTGTTCCGCAATGGGTCGGCCTTCCTGTTCCCGCAGCAGACCTACCTGATGCGTCACGCGCGGCTGGGCGAGATCGGCATCTTCCTGGTCCCGGTGGCGCGCGAGCGCGATGGGTTTCTGTATCAGGCCGTCTTCAATTGAGCGTGCGTGCCGACCAGGCACGCTCAACCAGACAGCTTAACCACGTGGCTGTTGGCGCGGATGCCAGTGCATCTGCAGATGCGTCTGGGTGCTGTCGCCCGCGATGAAGCCCAGGCGCCGATACAGACGTTGCGCGGCAGGATTGGTGTGCAGCACGTGCAACGACAGTACGCATCCGGCATCGCACGCCATCGCCTGCGCGTAGGCGATCAGTTGCGCGCCGATGCCCTGACCACGCCACTCCGGCAACAGGCTGATCTCCACCAATGTGTGGTGCGTGGCAGTGCGGTGCAGGTACAGGCGGCCGATGCGCAAACCCTCGATCTGGACGATCAGAAAGTCGCCGCCTGCAAAATGCTGCCCGTAGTGCGCGCGCTGCAGGGCGAACTGCTGCTGCAGAAAGGCGCGCTTGCTTGCCTCCGGCCAGGGCACCGGTGCCAGCTCGTCGCTGCGGGTGCTGGCGTAGAGATGCTGCAGCCAGGGGAGATCGGCCTGCTCCTCGGTTCGTAATGCGAAGGCGGACGCGGCCGGGCCTGCGCCCGACGATGCGTTCACCTGGCTGGAGAGCAGGCGTGCCATACCCTCAACTGAAGGTCGGGTAGTCGCCGGACAACGCAATGCAGAAATTCAGCGCCAGGTAGGGCTGCCTGTTCTCGTGTGCCGTGCCGTTGCCGGCCGGCAACAGCATGGTCGGGGAGAACTGCTTGTCGGGCGCCACTGCCAGGAACGGCCGCTCGCTGGTGCTGTTGAGCGACGACAGGGCGACGCCGCTGGCAGGCGTGCCGGTCTTCTTTGCCGGGTCGGGCTGCGAGAGCGCGTTGACGCCGTGCTGGTGCATCGGCATCTGCATGCTTTGCAGGCTGACGCCGGCAGAGCCGAAGGTGTTGCCCAGCGTGTGCGGGGTCAGGCCCGGTCCGGGCCCCTGCCCGCAGCCGGCGCGCGCGCTGAAGTTGGGCAACTGGAAGGTGCTGCTGCCATTGCCGCCGTACGCGACGCCGAGCAACGAGTACAGCGCGCTGTTCTGCGTGATCGGCAGGGTGGCGCCATTGCACAAGGCCCAGCCATACGGGTTGTAGTCGAAGCCGAACAACTGGATTTCACCGAGATAGGGTTCGGTCATGAGCGGATTCCTTCGCTGGAGCGGGTGCATGCCGTCGCGTGGGCGCGGCGCATGGGATCAGGCTTGCTGCGGGAAGATGCCGGTAGTGGCGATGCAGTACTGCACCGTCAGGGTGGGCATGAGGTTGTCGTGTGGCTGGTTGCCACCGGCGAGCGAGGTGCCCTGCCCGGACATCGCGACCGTGGTGGCGCCGGTGGCGTCACTGGCATAGAACACGCTTCCGTTGACCGTGGCCGGCAGCAGACCGGCCGGGGCGGTGCCGGTCGCCGCCACCGTGGTGGCCTGCGCGGTATGGCTGTGCGTAGGCATCTGCAGCTCGGTCAACGTCACCGTCTCGGTACCGGCCCGCTGCGCAAGCACGTAGTTGCTGAGCCCGGGGCCCTGGCCTTGGTGGACCGGCAGACGGCCGCGCAGATCCGGCACCGCGAAGGTGCTGGTGCCGTTGCCACCGTAGGCGGTGCCCAGCAGCACATACAGCGGCTCGTACTCGGCGATCTGCAGCAGCGAGCCGTCGCATGCCTGCCAGCCCTGGGGAGTGCGGCCGAAACCGAACATGCGGATTTCGCCGATGAAGGGAGTGCCCATGAGGTCCGTCCTGGTCGATGAGGCGCTACGCGCCTGCTGCGCGCCACGCGTGGATGCAACAGCGCCTTAGCTGCGCGAGGGGAAGATGCCGGACAGCGCGATACAGAAATTGATCGCTGTGTACGGCTGCAGATTCGGATGGGCCTGGTTGCCGCCGCTGTTGCCGATGGTGGATTGAGACAGCGGCACCACCGCACCGGGCGCGGCATACAGTGCGCGCGGCGTCGCTGGTGGCGGGGTGGCAACGTTATTGGCGAACAGGCGGCCGGTTGGCACGCGATTGTCACCGCTGGCGCTGCTGCATTCCATCAGATGCACATGTGCAGGCAGGTTGCCGGCCACCAGCGTCACCGTCTCGGCCCCGGCCGCCTGGCCGACCGGCACCGCCGGTGGCTGCCAGTTCGGATCGGCCGACGGCCCATAGCCCATCGGCGTGCGCCCACGCAGGTCCGGCAGGGCAAAGTTGGTCGTGCCGTCGCCGCCGTAGCGGTTGCTGAGCAGGCTGAACAATGCCTGGTTCTGGTTGATCGGAAGCAGCTGTCCATTGCATTGCGCGAAATACTTCGGGGCGAAAGCAAAACCGGTCAGCATGACCTGACCAATGAAGAACTCGCTCATCCAGATCTCCCAGCGTAGGTGACCCGCCGACCATATGTCGGGGGCGTTCTTACAGATATCTCCCCAGCCCGCGTGCGGCAAGCCACGCAGCAGCAGAACTGGAATGAAGTATTAATTTTTTGTTCTTTAACTGACAGTCAGTTCCTGTTCAAATAGCGCCGCAGCGCAAAGATATGCCATTTCAGGCATGAGTGCGCTGGGCTGAGGCACCAGGACCGTTGCCGGCGCCCATGGGGCGTGCTCAAGGGGATATCACCATGTCTACGAACTGCACCGCCGCAGGCGGCGTGCGCCTGGCCCTGCGCTGGCTGGTGGCGCTGCTGCTGCTGGCAACCTCTCATGTTGCCCTGGCTGCCTATTGCCCGACGCCGCAGAGCGCCACCGTCAACTCCGGCGGCTCGGTCACCTTTGACGTTAGTGCCTGTGATGGCCCAAACAACTTTGGCATGGCCGACGGTGCGCAGCCGAGCCATGGCAATTACGTGCTCACCGGCCAGCTCGATGGTGCCGGTACCGAACGGGTGACCTATAACAACAACGGGGATGGCGCCACCTCGGACGCGTTCTATTTGCTGGACGAGGACAACAACCAGGTCGTCTTCAACATCACCATCAACCCCTCCCGGACGGCCAGTATCGCGGTCACCCCGGCCAGTCGTAATGAGGACAGCGGCGCCTCCTTCGTCTACACGGTCACGCTGAGCCAGACCAATACCTCGGCGACCACGGTCAATCTGACCCGCAGCGGCACGGCCACCAACGGCACCGACTACAGCGGTGCGGTCACCAGCGTCGTGGTGCCGGCCAACACCGCCTCGGCCAGCTTCAGCGTCACGCCGATCGCCGATACCACGGTGGAGCCGGACGAGACGGTGATCTTCAGCGTTGCCAGCGGTAGCGGGTATTCGGTCGGCAATCCGGCCAGCGCAACCGCCACCATCGCCAACGATGATTTCCCGACTGCGAGCATCGCGGTGTCCCCAGCCAGCGTGGCAGAGGATGGCGCCGCCAACCTGGTCTACACCGTCGCCCTGAGCCAGGCGACCTTATCGGCGGTGTCGATCGGCTTCAGCGTGGGAGGTACCGCGACCTCGGGCACCGACTACGCGGCGGTCAGCTCCCCAGTGGTGATTCAGGCCGGGCAGACCAGCGCCACCATCACGATCAATCCCACCGCCGACAGTACGATCGAGCCGGATGAAACCGTGATCCTGGCCCTGACCGCCGGCAGCGGCTACACCGTGGGTTCGCCCTCCAACGCCACCGGCACCATCCTCAACGATGACCAGCCGTCGCTGAGCATCAACGACGTGTCGGTGAACGAGGGCAATTCAGGCACCACCAACGCCACCTTTACCGTCTCGCTGAGCCAGCCGGCCGGCGCCGGCGGAGTCGGCTTCGACATCGCCACTGCCGATGGCACCGCCACCGCGGGCGTGGACTACGTCGCCGCCAGCCTGGCCGGGCAGACCATCCCGGCCGGCAGCAGCAGCGCGACCTTCACCGTACTGATCAATGGCGACACGCTCGCCGAACCGACCGAGACCTTCTTCGTCAACGTCAGCAACGTCACCGGCGCAGCGGTGGCCGACGCGCAGGGCCAGGGCACGATCGTCAACGACGATGCGCAACCGGCGTTGTCGATCGACGACGTCAGCGTCATCGAGGGCAACAGCGGCACCACCACGGCCACCTTCACGGTAAGCCTCAGCGCAGCCAGTGGCCAGACCGTCACGGTCAACTACGCGACCGCCGATGGCACGGCCAACGCGGGCAGCGACTATGCCCCGCGCTCCGGTACGCTGACCTTCGCGCCCGGCGTCACCGCGCAAGGCGTGGCGGTGACGGTCAACGGCGACACCGCGGTCGAGCCCAACGAAACCTTCTCCGTCGCCCTGTCCGGTGCCAGCAACGCGACCATCGCCCGCGCCACCGGCACCGCGACCATCACCAACGATGACGCGGCGGTGGTGATCGGGCCGGCCGCCTTGCCGGCCGCCACCGCAGGCAGCGCCTACAGCCAGAACCTGAGCGCCAGCGGCGGCACCGCGCCGTACAGCTTCGCGATCACCGCCGGCGCCCTGCCGGCCGGATTGACACTGAGCAGTAGCGGCATGCTGTCGGGAACGCCCACCGCCAGTGGCACCTTCAACTTCACGGCAACCGCGACCGACAGCGGTGCGCCGACCTCCGGCAGCCGTGCCTATGCATTGACGGTGGCCGCGCCGACCGTGACCCTGCCGGCGACCGCCCTACCGGCAGGTACCGCGGGCCAGGCGTATGCAGGCGCGATCAATCCGGCGACCGGCGGCATTGCGCCGTACACCTATACGGTGAGTGCCGGTGTCCTGCCTGCGGGGATCACACTGGCCGCCAGCACCGGTGCGCTGAGCGGTACCACGACAAGTGTCGGCACCTTCACCTTCAGCGTGACGGCCACCGACAGCACCAGCGGCACCCCGTCACAAGCCACACGCGGCTACACCCTGACCATCGCTGCCCCGCAAGTCGTGGTCGCACCGACCACGGTGCCCGGCGCCACGCGTGGCACTGCCTACAGCCAGGCATTGAGCGCCAGTGGCGGTACCGCGCCGTATACCTACGCGATTGTCGGCGGCGTGTTGCCGGCGGGCCTGACCCTGGCCAGCAACGGCACGCTGTCGGGTACGGCGACGGTGGAAGGCACGTTCAACTTCACCGTGCAGGCGACTGATGCCAACAGCTTCACCGGCACGCAGGCCTATGCGCTGACCGTGGCCGGCCCGAATCTGGTGCTGCCCGCATCCACCTTGCCGGCCGGCACGGCAGGGCAGGCGTACACCGCGGCCATCACTCCGGCCACCGGCGGTACTGCGCCCTACAGTTATGCGTTGAGCGCAGGCGCGCTGCCGGCCGGTGTGGTGCTGGACACGGCCACCGGTGGACTGAGCGGCACACCCACCGTGGCGGGCACGTTCAACTTCACACTCACCGTGTCCGACAGCACGCCCAGCCCGGCTGCGCAGGCTTCGCGCAGCTATGCGTTGACCATCGCGGCACCGCAGATCGTGGTCGCACCGACCACGGTGCCCGGCGCCACGCGTGGCACTGCCTACAGCCAGGCATTGAGCGCCAGTGGCGGTACCGCGCCGTATACCTACGCGATTGCCGGCGGCGTGTTGCCGGCGGGCCTGACCCTGGCCAGCAACGGCACGCTGTCGGGTACGGCGACAGTGGAAGGCACGTTCAACTTCACCGTGCAGGCGACCGATGCCAACAGCTTTACCGGCACGCAGGCCTATGCGCTGACCGTGGCCGGCCCGACCCTGGTGCTGCCTGCATCCACCTTGCCTGCGGGCACGGCGGGGCAGGCGTACACCGCGGCGATCACTCCGGCCACCGGCGGCACCGCCCCGTACAGCTATGCGCTGACTGCCGGCGCGCTGCCGGCCGGCGTGGTGCTGGATGCGGCGACCGGCGGGCTGAGCGGCACACCCACCGTGGCAGGCACCTTCAACTTCACCCTCACTGCCTCCGACAGCACGCCCAGCCCGGCTGCGCAGGCCTCGCGCAGCTATGCACTGAGCATCGGTGCGGCCACGCTGGTGATCGGGCAGGGCACGCTGCCGCCGGCCGTCAATGGCACCGCATACAGCCAGACGTTGACCGTGTCCGGCGGCGTGGCGCCTTACCGTTTCAGCGTGACCAGCGGCACCTTGCCGGCCGGGTTGACGCTGGCTGCCGACGGCACGCTGTCCGGTACGCCCAGTGCCGAAGGCGTCAGCAACTTCACCATCACCGTGACCGACGCCAGTGCTGCCAGCGCGGCGCAGGCCTACAGCGTCAGCGTGGGCAGCGCCGCGCCGGTGGCGGTGGCAGACGCTGCCGTGACCATGGACGGCACCGCCGTGACGGTGGCGGTGACCGGCAACGACACCGGCACGATCACCGCGATTGCCATTATCACTGCGCCGACCAACGGCAGTGCCGTGGTCAATGGCTTGAATGTGGTCTACACGCCAAACGCCGGATTCATCGGCACCGACGTGGTGAGCTATACCGCGAGCGGCAGTGGCGGCACCTCGGCGGCGACCACGCTGACCATCACCGTCAACGCGCGGCCGGTGGCGGTGTCGGTGACCGCGGAGGCGGTGCCCGGCGAAGCACAGCAGGTGGACATCACCCGCAATGCCACCGGCGGGCCGTTTGTGGCTGCGGCCGTGGTCGCGGTGCTGCCGGCCTCGGCCGGTACTGCCACCATCACCCGGGTGGGCGGCACTGCCACCGCCGCAGCGGCGCGCGCCTCCGGCGGCCCGTCGCCGGCCGCGGCGGCAATGGCCGAAACGCCGAGCTTCATGCTGACCTTTACCCCCAACCCGGCGTTCGTCGGCCAGGCCACGGTGCAGTTCACCTTGTCCAACGCCTTCGCGACCTCGGTGCCGGCCAATGTGGTGTTCAACATCGCGCCGCGCCGCGACCCGAGCCAGGACGCGGAAGTGCGTGGCCTGATCGATGCGCAGTCCGAGTCCACGCGGCGGTTTGCCCGTGCGCAGATCGACAACTTCCAGCGCCGTCTGGAAGCCACCCACCGTGGTGGTGGCAGCTTCACCAACGCGGTGAGCTTCCAGCCCACCTCGCATTGCCGCCAGGCCGAGCGCGGCATCACTGCGCAGCCGTGCAGCCCGGACACCCAGGACGCCGACAACGACTTCCGCGATGCGCCGGCGGCAGCGGCGGCGGGCAGCAGCGAAGGTGTGCAGGGCCAGGGCGACCTGGGCCTGTGGATCGGCGGTGCGATCCGCTCGGGCAGCTTGAACCGGCAGACCAACAGCAACGGCGTGGATTTCCAGACCGACGGCCTGAGCGTCGGCGCCGACTACCGGGTTGCGCAGTCGCTGGCGATCGGTGCGGGCCTGGGCTGGGGCCGCGACGACAGCGATGTGGGCACGCGCGGCAGCCGCAGCAAGGGCACCGCGTACACCATGGCGCTATATGCCAGCTTCCACCCGGGCAAGGCGTTCTTCTTCGACACCCTGGTGGGTTACCAGATGTTGTCCTACGACCTGCGCCGCTTCGTCACCGACGACAGTTCGCTGGCCGAGGGCAACCGCGACGGCAAGCAGTGGATCGCCTCGCTGTCCACCGGTGCCGACCTGCAGCGCGGCGACGTGCAGATCACCCCGTATGCGCGGGTGGATGTGGCACGTGCCACGCTGGATGGCTATGCGGAAGACGGCGTGGCGCCGTTCGCGCTGCGCTATGCCGACATGGATGTGGCCACCACGACCGGCAACCTGGGCCTGCGCCTGGAGTGGCGCCGCGAAGTACGCTGGGGCCGGCTGACCCCGCAGTTGCGCGTGGAGTATCAGCGCGACTTCCAGGGCCGTGGCGATGCCACGCTGAGCTATGCCGATCTCAACGGCGGCCCGTTCTATCGCACCGCGCAAAGTGCGTTCGACCGCAACCGGTTGATGGTCGGTATCGGCGCGGCATTGCTGACCGAGCAAGGCCTGTCCACGCGTCTGGAGTACCGCGGCATCACCGATGGCGACAGCAACAACGACCAGACCTGGATGATCAATCTGGAAAAGAAATACTGATCGCGGCACAAGCCCGCTCAGCAAGCAATGCGATGGGCCGGGCGATGACCCCGGCCCATCGCATTTGCGACGTTTGCCCGGTGGATGCGGCTGGCCCGCCGCTTGATGGCCTGCCCCTGTTCGACCTGCGGTTGCGATCACGCAGGTCGCACGCCGGCTGCCGCGCGATCGCGGCGCGGGAATGTGCACCGCTCTGACTCCGGTGCTGGCCGACGCGGCGCTGCCGGGCAGCGTCGATGCGCCGGCCGGCCGGCACATCCATCTGATTCGGTGCGATCCGCATGCGGCGTCGAATGCTTGCGCCGCACGGCATTGGCAATGAGGGGCTGCATCGGATTGCAGCGCGCGCCGGCAGCGCGCCTGCGCGTTCGACCGCACGGCGCACATGCATCAGCGCCAGGGCAGATCGCGGCCAGCGCCGACAGCGCATCACGCGCGCATCCGGCACAATGCGCGCACGCATGTACGTCACCTCCGCGCCCGATTTCCGCCTTTATCCATCCAATGCGCTGGATACCCTGGCTGCCTTGCTGGCCCAGGAGCTGCGACGACCGGTACCCGGGCAGCCGCTGCTGCAACCGGAGGTAGTGCTGATCCCGCAGGTGGCGATGCGGCGCTGGCTGCAATCCACGCTGGCGGCCGAGCACGGGGTGGCGGCGAATCTGGAATTCCTGACTCCCGGTGAATTCGTCGCGCGCGCGCTGGAGTGCAACCTCGGCCCGGCCGACGACGATCTGGACATGGCCACCACGCAGTGGCGGCTGTACGCGGCCCTGCAATCGGACCTGGGCAGCGATGCGGCGTTGGCACCGCTGGCCGGTTATCTGTCCGACGGCGATGCGCTCAAGCCCTGGGCGCTGGCTGGCGAATTGGGCAATGTGTTCGAGAAGTACCAGGCCTGGCGCCGCGACTGGTTGTTGCGTTGGGAAGGCGGCGCCGACCCCGACGATCCGCAGGCGCGGCTGTGGCGCAGCATCGCATCGGGCCGGCAATACCGTGCGCGTCGCATCGGCCAGTATCTGGACCGCTACGCGCGCGCCGACGGGCCTTTGCCACACGGCTTGCCGGGCCGGCTGTTCGCCTTCGCCATCCTCAATATCTCGCCCGACGTGCTGCGCGTGCTGGCCACGCAGGCGCGCGTGGGCACGCTGCATTTCTATCTGCCCACGCCCACGCAAGGCTATTGGGGCGATTTGCAGACCCTGTGGCAACGCCGCCGCGAAGACGGTGCGGTGCAGCTGTTCGCCGAACAGGTGCAGGAAAACCCGCTGCTGCAGGCCTGGGGCGCGGCCGGGCGCGACTTCATGGCGCTGGTGGGCGATTACGAGGTGGTGCACCCGCTGGCCGAAATCGCCGCCTATGCCGACCCGCTGGAGTCCGGCCGCCGCGCGCTGGCCGATGGCGGACTGGGCGACAGCCTGTTGCGGCGCATGCAGAGCGACCTGTTCCATCGCCGCGCGCCACGCGTACCGGCCGCGTTGCCGACGGTGAATCGGCACGACCCCAGCCTGCAGGTGCACGCCTGCCACACGCGGCTGCGTGAGTTGCAGGTACTGCACGACCAGCTGCGCGCCTTGCTCGACGACCCGCGCTTCGACCCGCCCTTGCAGCCGCGCGAGATCGCGGTGCTGTCGCCGGATATCGACCCGTACGTGCCGTATCTGGACGCGGTGTTCGGCAGCCACGGCAACGACGACGCGTTGCCGTATGCGCTGGCCGATGCCAGCCCGCTGGCAAGCGAGCCGCTGGCCGAGGTTTTTCTGAGCTTGCTCGGCTTGCCGATCGCACGCTTCGGCCTGCACGAAATTCTCGACCTGCTGGCCAGCGCACCAATTGCCGAAGCCGCCGGCCTGGACGAAGCCGGGCTGGAACGCCTGCGCGGCTGGCTGCACGCGGCCGGCGCGCGCTGGGGCCTGGATGCGGCGCATCGGCGTCAACTGCAGGCCCCGAGCGACGACGCCTACACCTGGCGCTTCGCGCTGGACCGGCTGCTGCTGGGGCATGCCAGCGGTGCCGACGACGACATCGATGGCGTGGCGCCGTGGCCGCAGCTGGAGGGAAGCGCATTGGCCGCGCTCGATACTTTATTGCGGCTGTTGCGCGTGCTCGAACGGCATCAAGCGGTGCTGGCCGAAGCGATGACGCCGGTGGAGTGGCGCGAGCGTCTGCTTGGCCTGCTGGAGGCGCTGATGCCAAAAGCGCCCACCGCACCGCGTGCACAGCGCGCGCTGGACCGCCTGCGCAGCTTGATCGACCAGTTCGCCCGCGATGCGGTGCGTGCCGACTACGCAGGCAAGGTGCCGGCCGACGTGGTGCGTGCGCATTTCGCCGCAGTGCTGGGCGAATCGGATACGCGCGCGCCGCTGCTCACCGGCGGCATCAGTTTTGGCCGCATGGTGCCGATGCGCCTGCTGCCGTTCCGGGTGATCTGCCTGCTCGGCATGAACGACGGCGACTTCCCGCGCCGCGACCCGGCCGCCGGGCTCAATCGGCTCACCGCCGAGTTGGGCACCGAGCGTCGCCGCCACGGTGACCGCTCCACCCGCGAGGACGACCGGTTCTTGTTTTTGCAGTTGTTCGCCTCTGCGCAGGAGGTGTTCTACCTGAGCTATCTCGGTGCCGACGCGCGCGATGGCAGCGTGCGTGAGCCGTCGGTGCTGGTGAGCGAGTTGCTGGGCAGCGCGGCGCAGTACCACGCCGACCCAGCGGCGCTGAACACGCTGGTGGTGCATCACCCGTTGCAGCCGTTCGCCGCCGCCGCGTTCGGCGCGGTGGGCGACGACGCGCACGCCGACCCACGCCGTTTCAGTTATCGCCGGCAATGGCGCCCGGCCGTGGACAGCCTGACCGGGCAGCGCCAGGCGTTGGCGCCGTGGGTGGCCGGCGCAGTGCCGGCCGACACCGTTGCGCTGCCTGCCAACGTGTCGATCGACGACCTGCGCCGCCTGTTCGGCGACCCGGCCGGGCAGTTCCTGCGCCACCGCCTGGGCATGCGGCTGCCTGATCCGGCCAGCGAAGACAGTGACCTCGAACCACTGCTCGCCTCCACCCGCGGGCTGGACCACTACGGCCTGCAGCAGCAGGTGTTCGACGCGGCGCTGGCCGGCGACACCGAGCGGCTGTACGAGCGTCTACGCGCGCGCGCGCTGCTGCCATCCGGCCCGCTGGGGCGCCGCCAGCTCGATGAGCGGGTAGCGCAACTGCGTCCGTATGCGCAGGCATTCCGGCAATGGCGTGGCGAAGCGCCGGCGCAGTCGCGCCGGCTGCAGGTGCAGATCGGCGCGACGGAAGTGCATGGCCGCGTGCCTGGTTGGTACGCCGATGGCGTTGGGCGGGTACAGGTCGGCGCGCTCAGCGGCCGCAGCACGATCCGCCACGGCCTGGAATGGCTGCTGCTGCGCGCCGCCGGCGAGCAGGCGCCGTATGTGCGCTTCTTCGAACACGACGACGGCCTGGGCCCGCATCCCATCGACCCAGAACCGCTATCGCAGACGCAGGCGCACAGCGCCCTGGCCGAACTGCTGCAGCTGTATCGCCACGGCCTGCAGGCGCCGTTGCCGTTCGCGCCGTACAGTAGCTGGAAATACCACCAGGCCGCGCGCAGCGACGACCTGGACAAGGCCATCAAGGACGCCGCCGGGCAGTGGCAGGCCAGCTTCGGCTGGAGCGAGTCGCATAGCCCGGAACTGCGCCTGGTCAACCGCGGCCGCGACCCGTTTGCAGATGCGCAGCGCTTTACCGAGTTCGCCACCACCAGCCACCGTGTGTACGACCTGCTCGAACGCGGCAGCACCAACACCACGCTCGACCCGGAGCGGCTGATCGACAGCTGGCGCCACTGGCACGGCGCGCAGGACGACGCCGAATGAGCAGCGCTCCCGTCATCGACCCGTACCTGCATCTGCCGCTGCACGGCGTGCGCCTGATCGAGGCCAGCGCCGGCACCGGCAAGACCTTCACCCTGGCCACGCTGTTCACCCGGCTGGTGGTCGAGCGCGGCCTGCGCATCGGCCAGATCCTCGCGGTGACCTTCACCGAAGCCGCCACCCAGGAACTGCGCCGCCGCATCCGCGAACGCCTGGTGCTGGCTGCAACGCTGGTGCCCGATGCCTCTTCCACCATCGTAGGAGCGCACCCGGGCGCGACCGAACCGGCCATCGTACCGACGCCCGATGCTGTAGGAGCGGCCTCGGCCGCGACCGATCTCGCCAACGACCGGTCGCGGCCAAGGCCGCTCCTACACGAAGCGCCCGACGCCCTGCTCACCCGCGCCATTCTCGAAGCGCACCTGGCCACCGGCACCGAAACCCCTGCCGCCCTGCGCCGCCGCCTGCAACAGGCCGTCGAAGAAATCGACCTGGCCGCCGTGTTCACCATCCACGGCTTCTGCGCGCGCGTGCTGCGCGAACATGCGCTGGAAAGCGGCCAGACCTTCGCCGCACCGCAACTGCTCGCCAACGACCGCGAATTGCTGGGCGAAGTCGCTGCCGACCTATGGCGGCAACGCGCCGCCGATGCGGTGATGGCCGAAGACCTGATCGCCTTGTGGTCGGGCGGCCCGCCCGCCCTGGCCACCGATCTGCGCGCCTTGGTGCGGCACCCGGCCATCCTGCCCGCACGCTCCGATGACGCCACCGACGATGCCGCGGCATTGCTGCAGGCCGTGCACGACGCCAGCCATGCATTGGCGGCCGCGTTCCAGGCGCATGGCACGGCGTTTTTCGAAGCCATCATGGCCGCCATCGATGGCGGCATCCTGAGCAAGGTCAGCTACAAGCCCGAGTGGTTGGCAGCGTTGTGGCACTGGTTCCAGAGCTTCGCCGCGGCGCCCTCGCACGACAGCGCGCCGCATCCGAAGTTGCCCAAGCTCACCGCTGCGGAGCTGGCGGCCGGCACCAACAAGAAGTTCGTCGACCGCACGCCGGCCTCGCCGATGAGCCACGAGATCGATGGCTATCTCACCGCGCTCGCAAACGTCGAACAATGGCGCACCCGCCGCCGCATCCGCCTGCTGCACGCGCTGCGCGACGACGCCATCGCACGGCTGGCACTGCTCAAGCGCCAGCGCCGCGTGCAGACCTACGACGACCTGGTCGATGGCGTGGCGCATGCGCTGCAAGGCCCGCAGGCCGATGCCTTGGTGCATCGCCTGCGCGCGCAATACGCCATCGCGCTGGTGGACGAATTCCAGGACACCGATGACCGCCAGTGGGCGATCTTCTCCACTGTGTTCGGCCAGGGCCCGCTTGCCCGCGCCGCCGGCCTGGCGCCGGCGCTGTTCCTGATCGGCGACCCCAAGCAGGCCATCTACGGCTTTCGCGGCGGCGACGTGCGCACCTATCTGGCCGCGGCAGTCACTGCCGAACTGGCGCCACCGCTGAGCCACAATTTCCGCTCGCGCCCCGGCGTGCTGGCCGCCATCGATGCGCTGTACGCGCAGGCCGGCTACACCGACGCCTTCCTCACCGACGGCATCGCCTTCCACCCGGTGCAGGCCGGCACCAAACGGCTGGACACGGACCTGCAATGCAAGGGCGTCACCGCGCCGGCACTCACGCTGTGGCGTGCGCCCGAGCCACCGCCGGCGATGAAGGGCAAGCCCAAACCCTGGAGCGCCGGCCGCGCCCGCGAACTGGCCACCGCCGCCTGCGTCGCAGCGATCCGCAGCTGGCTGGCCGGTGGCCGCGACGGCAGTGCCACCATCAACGGCCGCCCCGTGCAGGCCGGCGACATCGCCGTGCTGGTGCGCAGCCACGGCGAGGCCACCCGTATCCAGCAGGCGCTGGGCGCGGTGGGCATCCCCGCCGTGGCCGCCGGCAAGCAAAGCCTGTTCGCCACCGACGAAGCGCTGGAATTGCTCGCCCTGCTGCAGGCCTTGCTCGACCCCGGCGACGACAGCCGCCTGCGCGCCGCCCTGGCCACCGTGTTGATCGGCGAAGACGCCGCCGCCATCGCTGCGCTCGCACACGACGGCGAGCGTCACCGCCGCTGGCAGCAGCACGCACTGGACTGGCGCGAGCGTTGGCAACGCGGCGGCCCGCTGGCCTTGATCGGCGAACTGGGCGCCGCGCATGGGCAACGCCTGCTCGCCCTGGTCGATGGCGAACGCCGCCTCACCAACTATCTGCAACTGGCCGAACTGCTGCAGGAAGCCGACGCCCGCGCGCTCGGCCCGCATGGCCTGGTGGACTGGCTGTCGCGCCGCATCGCCAACGCCGACGACAACGACGAAGCCCAGCAGCTGCGGCTGGAGTCGGACGCGCGCCGCGTGCAGATCGTCACCCTGCACAAGAGCAAGGGCCTGGAATATCCGCTGGTGTTCCTGCCGTACATCGGCATCGGTCGCAGCGACAAGGGCGCCGGCCGCCACTGCGTGGTGCATGCGCCGGACCTCGGTCGCCAGCTGCATTGGAAGACAGATAAAGAAGACCCGACCTGGAGCGCCGCCGAAACCGCCTGGAAACAGGAACAACGCGCCGAAGACGCGCGCCTGCTCTACGTCGGCCTGACCCGCGCCGAGCACGCACTGTGGATCGCCAGCGGCCCGTTCCATCAGCACGAACGCACTGCGTTGGCCGGCATGCTGCGCACACTCGATGCCTTGCAGGGCGCGGCAGGCGAGGGCGCGGTGGTGGTCGACACCAGCACGCCGCCCACCAACCTACCACGCCTGCCGCCACCGCCGGAGGCGCAGGTGCCGCCTGCGCGCATCCCGCAGCGGCATATCGCCCCGGAATGGTGGGTCTACAGCTTCACCCAGCTGGCCAATGCCGATGCCGGCGCCGCCACCGACCCGATGGCCAGCGCCACCGTGGTGGGCAGCGGCGGCAGCGACGAGCCGTCCGGCAGCGAAGCAATCGCGGTGGCCACCGAGGCCGAACCCTTCGATCCACGGTTCGCCGGCAACCGCTTCGGCGTGGTGATGCACGACGTGTTCGAGCGCTGCGACTTCGCTGCCTGGCAGCGCTGGCGGCCCGGCCAACCCGCCCCCGATGGCCAGGCTGCGCCCATCGTCGAGGCCTTGCAGCGCGGCGGCTACGCCCAGGACGAACTCGACGACGGCCTGAGCATGCTCACCGCGCTGATCGGCCACACCCTCACCGTCGCGCTGCCCGAAGGCACCCGCCTTGCCGACGTACCCGCGCCGCAGCGTCGCAACGAGATGGAATTCCACTTCGCCATGCGGCCCACCCGCGTGGATGCGCTGCTGGCCTTGCTGCACCGGTTTGGCGTGGTCGGCGACCGCCAGGCCTTCGGCCTGCGCCAGCGCCTGGAAGGCCTGATGACCGGCCTGATCGACCTCACCTACACCGTGGACGGCCGCTGGTACGTGCTGGACTACAAATCCAACCGCCTGCCCAGCTACGACGCCGACGCCCTGGCCCGCGCCATGGCGCACAGCGAGTACGAGCTGCAGGCGCTGATCTACACCGTGGCGCTGCACCGCTGGCTGCGCTTCCGCCTGGGCGACGCCGCCGAGGGCGGTGGCTACGACTACGCCCGCGACTTCGGCGGCGTGCGCTATCTGTTCTGCCGCGGCCTGGATGCCGGGCGCAACGCCGGGGGCGATGGCGTGCCTGCCTCCAGCGCCGGCCGCGTGCGCGAGCCCCTGCCTGATGACCTGGCACCCGAACCCGACCGCCACGCGACACCCGAAACAACCGGAACAACCGGAACAACCGGAACAACCGGAACAACCCAGGAGTCCGCCAGGCCCGGCACCGCCCAGGACCCTGCCAGATCCGGCACCGACCAGGACGTCGCCGTATCCGGCCTTGCCCTGCGCTCCGGCGCTGCAACCGCTGACAGCGCACCTGCCAGCGATCCCGCCCCCGGCATCCACGCCTGGCGCTTCGACCCCGCCCTGGTGGAAGCCCTGGACGTCTTGTTCGCCGGCAACGCCCCGGAGCCGATGTCCAGCAGCGCACCAACGCAACTGGTCCCCGATGGCTCAAAGCCCCTCTCCCCCCGGGACCTCGGTCCCCTTCAAGGGGAGAGGGGTTGGGGTGAGGGTACGTCCGCCACAGAAGCGCCCGACCCATGACCCAACAAACCCCACTGGCAATCAGCGCCGTGCGCAAATCGCTCCCCCATCGGGGCGAGCAGACACCACACGCCCCCTATGCCGCGGCCGCCTGGCCATGCCAACGCCACGCCGCGCAGGTCCAGGCAAGACAAGCGCACCCAGAGAAAGGCACGTCCGCCATGGGAGCCATCACCCCATGAACCAGCCAACCCTGTTCAGCGCGCTGATCAAAGCCGAAGTCCTGCGCACCCTGGACCTGGCTTTCGCTCAAAGCCTGCAACGCCTGGCCCCGGACACCGACCCGCAGGTCCTGGCCGGTGCCGCGCTCGCCTCGCTGGCCGTCACCAGCGGCCACGCCGGGCTGGACCCGGCCCGCGCCGGCATGCTGCTGGACCAGCGCGACGGCCCACTGCCGGCGCTTCCGGACCCCGCCGACTGGCAACGCACCCTGGCCGCCTCGCGCTGGGTCGACCAACCGGCCCCCGCAGACCCCGCCGCCGCCGACTGCCCGCTGGTCCTCGAACACGGCCTGCTCTACCTGCGCCGCTACCGCGAGTACGAACGCCGCCTGGCGTTGGGCCTGCAACGCATCGCCGCCCAACCCATGCCGGCCTTCGACCCCGCCACCCTGGCCCCGCTGTTCGCCCAACTATTCCCCCAGGCCTCCCCTCTCCCCCCGGGAGAGGGTGCCCGAAGGGCGGGTGAGGGTACGGGCCTGCCCGCGCCATCCTCCATGGGCCAGGCCCTATCCGAGCCATCCTTAACGGGCAAGGCCTCACCCGCCCCATCCCTCACGGACAAGGCGCTATCCGAGCCATCCCCCACGGCCAAGGCCTCACCCGCGTCGTCCATCGACGGCACAGGCCAGTCCCAGCCATTCCATTCCCCAGACCGCCAGGCCCAGGCCGCCGCCCTGGCCCTGCGCCGCAGCCTGCTGCTGGTCACCGGCGGCCCCGGCACCGGCAAGACCACCACCATTGCCCGGCTGTTGCTGTTGCGCATCGCCCAGGCCCACACCGCCGGCCACCCGCCGCCGCGCATCGCCCTGGCCGCGCCCACCGGCCGCGCCGCCGAGCGCATGGCCGAAAGCCTGCGCCTGGCCGTCGCCCGCGTCATCGCCGACGGCATCCACCTCGCAGCCACTCCCGGTGCAGCCCCGCCCGGGCAAGCGCAGCAGCTACCGAACCCCGCCGCTTCCCCTCTCGTTCAAGCGACAGAGCCAGCCAACCCCGCCGCTCCCCCGCTTCGTCAAGCAACGGAGCCAGCCAACCCCGCTGTTACCCCTCCCCGCCAAGCGACAGAGCCAGCCAACCTTTCCCCTCTCCCGCCTGCGGGAGAGGGTGCCCGAAGGGCGGGTGAGGGCCAATCGTCCCCGTGGAACTCCCTCCTCCCCACCGGCGCCAGCACCCTGCACCGCCTGCTCGGCGTCATCCCGGATTCGCCGCACTTCCGCCATAACGCCGACAACCCGCTGCCATTCGACCTGATCGTGGTCGACGAAGCCTCCATGGTCGACCTCCCACTGATGTGCAAGCTGGTCGAAGCCGTCGCCGACGGCACCCAGCTGATCCTGCTCGGCGACGCCGACCAGCTGCCCTCGGTGGAAGCCGGCGACGTGCTCGCCGCCATCCTGCAGGCCGCCGGCCCCGGCGATGCCCTGCAGCCCGAGGACGCCCAGGCACTGCAACCGCTGCTCGGCAGCGCGCCCGGCGACACCACGCCCGCCGCCACCTCCAGCGGCGGCCTGGCCGGCCACCGCGTGCACCTGTTACGCGGCTACCGCCAGGCCGACGACTTCGCACTTGCCCCCCTGGCCGACGCCATCCGCGCCGGCAACGCCGACACCGCCCTGGCCCTGCTGCGCAGTGGCGAGCTGGCCGGCGTGCACTTCCACGAAGACGGCGAAGACCCGCTCAGCGACGGCCGCGACGCACTGCTCGCCCACTGGCGCGCGCTGGCCGACGCCCAAGACCCCGCCGCCGCATTGCGCGCGGCCGGCCGCCTGCGCCTGCTCACCGCCGTGCGCGCCGGCCCGCAAGGCGCGCGCGGCCTCAACGCCCGTATCGAACAACTGCTTGCAGACACCGGCTCCGGCGCCCGCCGCCTCGGCGCTGCCTCGCCCTGGTTCCAGGGCCGCCTGCTGCTGATCACCGAAAACAGCTACCGCCACGGCCTGTTCAACGGCGACGTCGGCATCTGCCTGCGCAGCGACGCGACTCCCTTTTCGGAGCGCAGTGACGAAGGCGCGTCATCAGGACCAGGCCAGCCCGGCGCCCCCGCCAACCGCCACGCCCCCGCCACAGACAACCGTGCCCAAGGCCCGTTGGTCGCCTGGTTCGAAGGCGACGGCAACGGCCAGGTGCGCGGCTTCCACCCCGCCGCACTGCCCGCGCACGAAAGCGCCTTCGCCATGACCGTGCACAAGGCGCAAGGCAGCGAATTCGATGACGTCTGGCTGCAACTGCCCACCCGCGACGCCCGCGTGCTCAGCCGCGAACTGCTCTACACCGGCATCACCCGCGCCCGCCGCGCCCTGCACCTGTCCGGCAGCGAAGCGGTCATCCGCGCCGCGCTGACAAGGCACGCCGCGCGCATCTCGGGCCTGGCGTGGCGGTTAGGTGCACAGCAGCAGCCGGCACCCGCCACGCAAGCAACAGAACCATCTACTGCTTTACCCGTGCAGGGGTCGTTGTTCTGATGGATGCGAGCCGGCGTAATGGCAGAACCGCTGACGACAAAACGGAATGTTCGCCTATCGCCGTCACTACGTGTACCCGGCTAGCATCGTTGGCGAAGAATGCCTGGTGTTGCGGTATCGCCAGCATGGGAGGCATCAATGCCGAAGAAGCATGAAATCTCACTCGTCCGTTCGTCGGCGGCCGAATACCTAACCTTCCTGGCCGCAGCAGGCGAGGGCGGGGTGCAGGCGGCATACGCCGACGAGAACGTCTGGCTGACGCAGAAGATGTTGGCGCAGCTCTACGATGTCGAAACCCACACCATCAACTACCACCTGAAAAAGGTGTTCGCTGACAACGAATTGCAGCCAGATGCAGTTATTCGAAATTTTCGAATAACTGCCGCAGACGGCAAAAGCTACGACACCAAGCACTACAACCTCGCGGCCATCATTGCCGTGGGCTACAAGGTCAATTCCGAGCGCGCGGTGCAGTTCCGCAAATGGGCCACCACCATCATCGAGTCCTTCACGATCAAGGGCTTCGCGATGGACGATGAGCGCCTGCAGAACGACGGTACGGTGCTGGGCAAACGCTACTTCGAAGAGCAGCTGCAACGTATCCGTGAGATCCGTCTCTCCGAGCGCAAGTTCTACCAGAAGATCACCGACATCTATGCCACCGCCCTTGATTACGACATAACGGCGCAGGCCACCCAACGTTTCTTCGCCACGGTGCAGAACAAGCTGCACTGGGCCATCCATGGGCACACCGCAGCGGAAGTCGTTTACCACCGCGCCGATGCCGGCAAGCAGCACATGGGCCTGACCACCTGGGCCGACGCGCCACGCGGCAAAATCCAGAAGTTCGATGTGACGGTCGCCAAGAACTACCTGACCACCGGCGAGATGGCGCAGCTGCAACGTCTTGTTTCAGCCTATCTGGATCTGGCCGAGGACATGGCGCTTCGGCAGATTCCGATGACCATGCAGGATTGGGAAACACGTCTGAATCGTTTCATCGAAGCGACCGACCGGCAGGTGTTGCAGGACGCAGGGCGCGTCACTGCCGAGATCGCCAAAGCACATGCGGAAAGCGAGTTCGAAAAGTACCGCATCGTGCAGGACCAGCATTTTCTGAGTGATTTCGATCGCGTCTTGAAGCAGCTTGACTCCGAAGACCGTCTTGACGCCATCGATGACGACCCGCGCGAGACGGATTTACCATGACGTCTTGCGTCATATGACGGGTTCCGTTGTGGCCGCGCATGATCAGGAGCTTTGTCGACAAGGAAGCCGAAAAGATCTGGCTGGGTGAGCGCTGCCGCCGTTTGCCGGCCGACATCCAGTCGGTCGCGCGCCACAAGTTGCGCATGCTCAACGCTGCCGCGCACCTCGATGATCTGCGCATTCCGCCTGCCAACCGGTTGGAAGCATTGAAGGGCGAGCGACGCGGGCAGTACGGTATCCGGATCAACGGCCAATAGCGCATCTGCTTCCGATGGAGGGAGGGCGATGTCGCCGAGGTCGAAATTGTCGATCACCACTGAGCACAAGGCATCTGTCCATGACAGTCCTACCCAACATCCACCCCGGGGAAATCCTGCTTGAAGAGTTCCTCGAGCCGATGGGCATCAGCCAGAACGCACTGGCGCGCGCCACCGGCGTGCCGCCGCGCCGCATCAACGAGATCGTGCTGGGCAAGCGCGGTATCACCGCCGACACCGCCGTGCGCCTGGCCGCAGCACTGGGCACAACCGAGCGCTTCTGGCTGGGCCTGCAAGCCGATGACGAGCTGGAACAAGCGCATCGCGCGCTGGGCGATCTGCCGTCACGGATCAAGCGGCTGGCGGCTTGATCCGTGTAACAACGAGCGCGCGCGCCTACCGCGCAATGCGTTCTGCTTCGCAACCTTGAGCAAGCCCCAATGTCATACCCACTGCCGGCAACGAAGCACCTCGATTCAACAAACGCTTAAACGTAATACCCACCCGCCACCTCGATCGACTGGGCATTGATCCAGCGCGCCTCATCGGAGAGCAGCATCGCGATGACATCGGCCACGTCTTCGGGCTCTCCGACGCGGCCTAGCGCCGTTTGCGCGGCCAGCATCGCTTCGAAGTCCGGCGTCAGCCCGCCGCCGAGTTCGGTGCGGATGGCGCCCGGCGAGACCGCATTGACGCGGATGCCGCGCTCGCCGAACTCCTTGGCCATGTAGCGGCTGAGCACCTCCAGCCCGCCCTTGAACGCGGCATACGGCGCAACGCCGGCGAACGCCACGCGCGTGGTGGCGCTGGTGAGGTTGACGATGGAGGCACCGCGGCCCAACAGCGGCAACAACGCCTGGGTGAGGAAGAAGGGCCCTTTGAGATGCACGTTGAACAGCCTGTCGAACTGCGCTTCATCGACGCTTTCGATCAGGTTGAAGGTGCCGTAGCCGGCGTTGTTCACCAGCCCGGCCAGGGTGTCCTGTTGCCAGACCGTGTGCAGCGTCTCCTGCACGGCCGACGCGAAGCCGGCAAAGTTGCGCGTTTGACTCACATCCAGCGGCAGCGCGACCGCCTTGCCGCTATCGGCCGCAATGCGCGCAACCACTGCTTCGGCTGCAAGCGGGTTCTGGTGATAGGTCAGGATGACGCCCATGCCGCGGCGGGCACTGGCCAGGGCGGCGGCGGCACCGATGCCGCGGCTACCGCCGGTGATGACTGCAATATTCATGGCGTTGCGCTCGTGTCTGAAGGTGTTCCCAGGTTAGGCAGCGCTGTGCCTAGGCGCCTGCCCGAAGCTGGCGCCGGCCTGCCTGATCCTGCTTTTGCGCTTGCCGGGTGCATCGCCGCGTAGTTTCATGGGTCATGAAATCAGCACTTGTCGAGCTCAAGCGGCTCACCCGGCATGCCCAAAACCGCCGCACCGAGACCGGCATCCCGCGTGTGGCTATGGTGCAGGGCGAGGTGCCGGAGCACGCGCTGTCGGCAGTCTATGAGCCGATGATCAACCTGATCCTGCAAGGCGGTAAGTCGATGACGGTGGGCGACCGCACCCTGCAGTACGACCCGGCCAGCTACTTCGTCATGACCGTCGACCTTCCAGCCATCGGCAAGGTGCATGCCGCGGACGATGGGGCGCCCTATCTTGCGGTGAGCCTCACGCTGGACCCGCAAAGCATCGCCGCCCTGCTGCACGATCTGCCCGCGACGCAGGCGGCCATTCCTGCGGCAGGTGCCGACGCGTTATCGTTTTCGGTCGCCAGCATGACCGGCGAAATGCTGGATGCCTGGGTGCGCCTGCTGGGCCTCATGCAATGCCCCGCCGACATCCCGGCACTGGCGCCGGCCTACGAGCGCGAGATTCTGTACCGCGCATTGCAGGGCCCACAGGGCGGCGTGTTGCGGGCCGTGGCCACGCCGGATTCCACCCTGGCACGGTTGCGCAAGGCAATCCACTGGATCCGCGCCAATTACGCCCAACCCCTGCGCATCGCCACGCTTGCCGGCCAGGCCGCCATGAGTGAGTCGGCATTCCATCGCAACTTCAAGGCCGCCACCACGCTCAGCCCGCTGCAATACCAGAAGCAACTACGGCTGCTGCAGGCGCGCCACTTGCTCACCGCGCATGGCAAGAGCGTCACCACCGCCGCCATGGACGTGGGCTATGAAAGCGCAACCCAGTTCAGCCGCGAATACGCACGCACCTTCGGCCTGCCGCCGTCCCAGGATGCGGCGCGCATCTTCGAAGCGTTGCGTGGGGTGGCGGTGTGACGCGTCACAACTGAGCCTTCGCCGGAGCGGGAGCCAGGCGGCGTTCGAGCCCAACCATGCGCTCTACGTGGCGGCACCTGTCCCCGGCTTGATCGCCTTGCCCCACAAAGCTGCCAATGCCTTGCGGCGCTGGGGCCGTTGGTCGCTCAGACCGTTGGTCAAGCGGGTCGTGGCGCATGGCGGAACGCGCGCTCAGCGCCTGGTGTGATCCAAAAAACGCGAGGCCAGGCATCCGCCTGACCTCGTCTGCCGTCTGGCAGGCCGGGCGGCTTACTTGCCCTTCTTTTCCTGCTTGGCCGCGCGCTTTTCCTTCAGCGTCTTGGTCGGCTCTTTCTTCTGGCTCTTCTTCTGGTCCATCCCCTTGCTCATGACACCCTCGTAGTTGCTGGATTGATCGGTCGGGCAGCGCCATGACCCTGGCGTGCCTGCGCACTGTACGGCTTGCGCGGGGTGGAATGGCAGCGGCAGCGCAAGGCCGGGCGACGGGCGGTGTGTCCGGCCCGGCGTCTACGCGACGCAGTGTGCGCCGGCACCCCCGCGGCGTTGCCGGCTGGGCCACAAACGCAAACGCCCGCGTGCGGCCGGCAAGGTCCGCACGCGGGCGCTGGCGACAGCGGCGGGCTTACTTGGCCGGCACGCGCTGGTACTGCTCGCCACCGGTGTTGAGGTGGCCGTTGGCCGTGTCGATGGCGAAGTTCACCGTCTCGCCATCATTGGTGACCTGCAGCGCCCCGTCCTTGTAGACACCCGGGTAGCTCTCGGTCTTGGGCTTGCGGCTGAAGAACTTCGGCGTGGTGCTGCGGACCATGAAGGTCTCGCCATTGCGCTCGATGTCCATCGTCTCTTCCTGCGTCTGCACGTTGACCCAGTGGCCGACGAACTTCTCGCCCTCCTCCTTGGCGCAACCGCTCACCAGCAATGCCGCGGCCAGCGCGGTGCCCATCCACTTCATCATCGTGTGTTCTCCAGTTGAGTCTGCAGCGAGGATGACGGGCGGGGGATGTATGGGAGGTCAAGGTGTCTCGCCCAGGCTTTCAAACACAAGCGCTGACGAGCTTAGAAGAAGTCACTTGACCCATTACCCAAATTTCGAGTCTGTGTAAAACATCGGCTTCAGCGAAATTCCTTAAGTTACTTCATCCGATTACACAAGACCTAACCCTAATCGGGCTGCGAGAGCCACTGGAGGAGCTTTGTATTTCAATGCTCACAACCTGTCCCTTCGATGCCTCATGGATATGAACCACGGCGCTCTTATTGGTCCATGAAGGCGATTTTCCATAACAGTCCAATCCACGAGGAAAATGTAATTCTGTATTTTCGCCGACAAAAATATGTCTATCATGAATGCGAGAAATCGAACTCTGCGCTGCTATGCAAACCCTCAATGTCTGGTTGCCATTCAAGTTTGTGCCTTGCACAATCTCACTAAGAGACATAGAACTTGCTCTAGCACTGGTAATAATGTTCACGCTACAAGAATGGCTGCAGTGCTTAATTAGATAGTTGATTAACGATAGTGAGTCGGTATTAATGTGCTTGTCGTAAATAGTGACTCTCTCTTCCGCAGAGAAAAATCTAGAAATTGAGGATGGCGGATTCTTGGTGTTGTGTTTGAGTTTATGAATCTCGAAGGGTGAAAACCCTGGCTGTGCGGTTTTTTCAAAAACGTTGGGAAAAGCCCCCGAGCGAACTGCATAGCTATCAAGAGAGGCGAGGCTGAGTGTGCTTAATTGTTGATTTTGTGAAAGCACTAAGTATCGGCCACCAACTCGCCCAGCATGGACATAGTCTCCATTGATGCAAAGCCCGGGTAAGGGAGTGCTCGCGGATGTATATTTCAATCTTGAGTGCATTGCTGTGATAAATGCTTGGTAGATATTCTTTTCGGTAGGGTCGGTAAATTTTGAGTCGTACTCATCAAGTATTTTCTCCGAGACCGTAAGCATTGAGTTTGCAAATGGGCTGTTAAAGCTTGTAACGGGATTTTTAATTAAGAGTTCGTATAAAGCCTCAGAGTGGACAGACATGAGCATGGGTTAACTCCTTGTCCTATTAGCCAAAAGTTTTCTCATGCTTCGATAGGACTCATCAAAGAAACCCTCTGGCCAATCAGATTTAAATTCTCCATATTCATTTAAAATAAGAGATTCAAACGGCGAACTCACTGAATTCCGTAGATAAATAAATTTCACATCATCCTTCGAAATTCCTTTCTTCTGATTGCTTCGATTTTCGGAAACTGCAATTTGCAGCCCTCTCACAAAATGCTCGCTGTGAGTTTCGATTATAAAGCGACGACCTTCGAAGCTAGCTCTTGCTATAACGCCTGCAAGCCTCGTCTGAGCCATTGGGTGAAGGTGGAGTTCCGGCTGTTCGATAACAAGAGTTGCGTCTTTCGGCAGCACTGCGCTTTGAACAATGATTGGGAAAACCTGAGAAAAGCCGAATCCAACATCTGTAATGCTGTCGGATTTATCTTGACTGACGTAATCACTAGTTCGCCTGCTGCCAATTTTTACTTTCACTAACTCATCGAAAGTTTTAGTGGATGCATAATGTCCCGGGAAAACTTGTTCAAGTCCAAGACTAAAAAAAGCTAAGTCTCGGCTAAACTTACTTTCTCCTCGTGTGACCTTCTGAGTTCTCTTCTCGAGATTTGCTAGAACGCTCGGGGTGTGTTCACCCTTTACTCCAACGGCAAGGTTATGCGAGCTTCTTATATAGCTGCGTGATGGACTTGACCGCAGGGGAGCGAGATAGAATAAATTCTTCTCAAAATATGAGGTGGCACTTTCGATCGTTTCGTTGATTACACGTAGCGCAAAAACATGAGAAATCTTTCTGCTCAGAGAGCTCCTCTGAAATGTGAATTTTTCTCCGTGAGAAACTACGATCTTTTCAGCTGACGTAAGCTTTTGCTGCGTTAAGGGAAACAATCTGTCGTTGAATATGGCTAAGAGAGACTCAGAAAACTTAATCACATAAGTTTTTCGAGTTTTTTGGCGAGTTAGTTCCCAATAATTCCCTTCATTTTTGTTGCCATAGGTTGCCAGAATCGTCAAAAATCTGCTTTGGCTTGTGATTTGATCATAGTCATAAGTAAAATCTAAAGTCAGCGATTCGAGCCCTAACATCAATCGTCTTGTAACCATACTATGTTTGAGAGATTGATTGGATAGGGTTATTGATACAGTAAATGACTTGGATGTATCTTTCTTATGGATATAATCTTGAAAAACACCTAAATCAACATAGTCTCCGTGGGCTGCCCAGCATTCATGTTCATTTGCTGATGATATTGTTTGTTTTAGTCCGAGCAGTGCCTTAAGAATAGAGGATTTACCCGAGCTATTCTCTCCAAGAATTACCGTTATTGCGCTATCAAGAGGTATCGTAACTGACTTAAACTTTTTAAAATTTTTAAGACTTATCTGCTTTATTCCCATGATTTTTCCTTTGAAACAATAGATTTTATGGATTTAAATTTTGATCGGCGGTACTTGGATTTCTGCAAGCAACAGGGACGAAGTTACTTACGGCCCGCTGTCATCAGCTTGCCCAGCTCAAAAAATAAAGCGGTTCAGGCTCATTTATGTGGTTCCTCTACACCTAGGGAACTGGATGCAGCCCAAGAAGTTCTCGCCGCTGCGCCGATTTGTTCTCTGCACAAGCGCGCTGCCGCAGCGCGGGCAGCTTGGGATGGCAACGGTCGCGGAGGCAGTGGAATCAGGTGAAGCAAAGACAGGCTCGATGCGTACGGATGTCGCCGTCGGCTGCGCTGTGGCTTGTTGTTGCACCGCTCCTATCATTTCCAGTAACTGCTCGCCGCCAATCAACTCAATCGGCTTGCCTTCGGCAAATCGCTCCGCATCTTTCGTGTAGGTACCGATACAGGCGATCTTTACTGCGTGGGCTTGGTGATGGGCGAGCAGGCCGTACATCTCGCGCACGACGCTGACGCCGACTTGCTGGCGCTTCCATTGCTTGCATTGCACCAGCGTGCGGCGGCCGTTCTTGCGCAGGATCAGGTCGATGCCGCCGTCTGCGCCGCCCAGGCCGGTTTCTTCGACGCTGTAGCCTTGGCGGCGGAAGGCTTCGCCCACCAGTCGTTCGAACTGGCGCCAGCCGCCGGCTGCCAGGCTCTCCAGGCTTATGCGTGTTTCCAGAAAGCGTCGCCGGCTGCGTGTGCGCAGATAGGAGAACAGCGCAGCAAGCCAGCAGACGCCGAGCAGCGTCCACGCCAATGGCGCGAACATTCCACTCGATTGCTGGGCGAAGCCCTGCGACAGCATTCCGCTCTGGTGAGAGAACCACCAGCCGATGCCGTAGCGCACCACCAGATATGCAGCGATTCCCATCACGAAGCCAACCGGCCACGGCAATGCGGCTAGCGCTTCGAACCCGCTCTGCTTCTTTCTGCGTCCCATGCAAGAACCCCCGTTCCAGGTTCGAACATAACCGCTGGAACAAGGTTTGTCAGCAAACCAACCGGCGTTGCGATCTATCTCCCATTAACTGCGCTGCATTAAGTGCTCCGTTGCGGTAGAGCTCGCCGTTGTGCCAATGCTTGAGTTTGCTTGTGTCGCTATCAGCGCATCTTCGTAGGCCGCAGACGGGGAGCGCTTTAAATACTGAGCAATAAGATGGCAGTTCTATAGCCCATCATCATTCCCCAGGCTCACGACAGCGCTCAGCAACGTTCCGGTCCGCCACAAACTCAGCAACCGCACTCGCAAAACACGCAGGGGCTGCAAACGCGAGCAGATGCGCGCCACGCTCAACGGTGCTGAAGGTCACCAGGCCTGCGGCTTTCAGCAGCGCGGCATGCGCCTGCGCGCCGGCGTACGGGGTGTTGGGATCTAGCGTGCCGTGAATGACCAGCGTGCGTGGCAGGGTGGCGGGGCTGCGGCCGAACCAGGCGTCGCGCGGGTAGGTGGGCAGGCCGGCGTCCACCAGCAGGCCGGGGATGGGGCTGACGAACAGGGCGTCCTTGGCTTCGGTCGCGACCGTTTCGCGGGTGAGGGTTGGCCGCGCATTGTTTTCGGACGCGGCAATCAGCATGACCAGCGGCAATGCGGGCTGGTTGTCGCCGCCTTGGCCCATGGCTGCAAGTGATGTCTGCAGATCGGTGATAGTGGCAGTGAGCAACGTGGCGTCGTCACGGGCAAGGCCGTCGATGATCGCGGGGATCCGGTCGCGCAGCGTGGGGAAGTTGAGCAGCATGCCGAGAAAGCGCTTGAGGTCTTTGCCGGGGATTTGCGTGCGCCATGCGGCGCTGTCGCTGCGATCGAGCACGCTGCGATAGGTGGCGATGTGTGCGTCGTCCAACAGCGCGCGGCCTACCGCATCGACCACCGCGGTGCGGTGGCTCAAGTCCCATTGCGCGGCAGTTTCCGGTGGCACCAGGCCATCCAGCACCAGCCCATCCAATGGCACGGGCGCCACTTGCAGGGTGCGTAGTGCCAGCTGCGTGCCATAGGACACGCCGTATAGCAGCACCTTGCCCTTGCGTCGTTGCTGGCGGATCAGCAGTGCAAGATCTTGCGCCGCTTCGGTGATGGTGAAGGCCTTGGTTCTTTGCGCATCTGCATACAGCGCGCCGATGCACGGGCCCCATTCGGCGCCGGCCAGGCCCACGCCGTCTGCGCTTTGCGGCGCTTCCTGCGCGGGGCACAGGCGGGCCGAGCGCCCAGTGCCGCGATGGTCCGGAATGATCAGGTCATAGCCGGGAAAGGCGCGCCGGTAAGTGCTGATCATCGGGTACAGCGATGCGCCGGCTTCGCCCGGCCCGCCCGCAATCAGCCAGACTTCGCCGCGTCGCTTGCTCTGGTCCGGCGTAGGAAAACGGCGAACGAATAGCTCGATCGTGCCAGCATCCGCGGCTTCATGACGCAGCGGCACGTCGGTGATCAGGCATTCGCTACCGACCAATGGTGTGTGTGCCGCAGCGTCGGCACATGCGGTGAATGATGGCGGTGGCGTCTGCGCCGCGGCGACAACCGGTGCAAGGAATGCAGCAAGGCAGGCAACGGCCGCGTAGATCGTAGGACGACGCATCGAGTTCCATCTCTCGGCAAAGAGCCGCAGCATTGCCTAACGCGGCGTCGCGCGTATCGCCCGAAAGTCATTCTTCGCCGATCAGGTGCGCATGTCGCTGCGCAGATTGTGCAACAGTCAAGCGCGCGCGCGGTACGATCCAACCCCATCTGTTTGAGCGCGCATCGCTGTCGCCATGGTTTCAACACGCCCGATCCTCGATGGCACGGCCGCCAGCCAGTTCCAGCTACCAATGGGAAGCTGGGCCACGGTATTGGAGGCGCTATGCGCATGTTTCCCGAGTGTGGATGCGGCCACGTGGCGTGACCGCTTCGCGCGTGGGCGTGTGCTGGACGCGAATGCGCAGGTGCTGGATGTGTCGGCGCCGTATCGATTGGGTGCGGAGATCTATTACTTCCGCGAAGTGGCAGATGAGCCCGTCATCGCGGCGGCGGAAACCGTGGTGCATGCCGACGCGCACGTGGTGGTGGCGTGCAAGCCGCACTTTCTGCCGGTGGTGCCCGCAGGCGTGTATGTGCGCGAGACGTTGCTCACGCGGCTGGTGCGGCATTTCGATAACCCAGCGTTGGTGCCACTGCACCGCATCGATCGTGACACTGCCGGACTGGTGTTGTTCTCGGCGAATCCTGCAACACGCGGGATCTATCAGGCGCTGTTCCGCGAGCTGCGAATTCGCAAGCATTACTTGGCACTTGCACTACCGCTGCCGGGGCTGACGTTTCCGTATGTGCATCGCAGCCGGCTGGAGCCGGGCGAGCCGTTCTTCCGCATGCGCGAGGGCGTGGGCGAGCCGAACAGCGAGACGGTGATCGATGTGGTCGCGCGTGGTGCAGACACGTGGACGTATCGATTGGAGCCGGTCACCGGGCGTAAGCACCAGTTGCGCGTGCATATGGCCGCGCTGGGCGCGCCGATCCTGCATGACCGCTTCTATCCAGAGCTGGAAGATCAGCGGCCCGATGATCCGGAGCGGCCACTGCAGTTGTTCGCGCACACGTTGGCATTCGATGACCCGATCACTGGTGAGCCTCGGCGCTTCACCGCGACGATCGAACCGACAAAATTGGCTTGAGACGCAAACCTGCGCTGCGTAAAAAATCAGGCGAAATATCTGGTTTTCAGATATCCGAAAAAGCGCGCTACGGTGGCTGTGCGGACATCCCGTCCGCTCACGTCGAGGACAGACGGCATGACCACTTCGAGAGCCCTTACAACCAATACTCGGCAGCGCGTGCGGCCAGCGGCCAAAATACAAACGCACGCAGAGCCCTTCACCTTCGGCGTCACCCTGCAGCAGATCGACCAGTTCCATTCGCTGCTGCGCACGATCACTGCGCAGAGCGACATGGTGGCGGTGTGCAGTGGCAAGCCGCTGGATGCCACCAGTCTGTCGGTTCTGGGCGAGAGCATCTTCAATGCCGCCCGCGCGGTACGCAGCGTGGTCGACGAGATCTACGAGCAGCGGCTCGGTAGCGACGGTGTTGATCCGGTGTCGCACGCAATGCAGCGCCAGGCGTAAATCTTCCCCCCGCGCCGCACCTACGATCGCGCCCACGCTCCTGCTGCAGGTCCATGCTAGCGTTCCGCTGCCGAGAGCAGGCTGGCCGAAGGAGCGGGGCATGCGGGTCGATCCGATGCGCGAAGGTGTCGAGTTAGCAGGTAGCAGGCCGTTTGCCCGTGTGGCGTGGGCGTTGTTGTGGCTTGCGCTGGCCGCGTTCGCGGCCGAGTTCGTGCGCCACGTGTACCTGAAGTACGCCGCGCTGGAGTCGCCGGCATACGCCATGTTCCTGACCCGGCGCGGCTGGCTGTGGTGCCACCTGGGTGGCGGTGCCGTCGGCATAGCCCTGGGCACGCTGCAGTTCGCCACGCAAGGCTGGCGCAGGCACGCGTGGGTGCACCGCTGGGTTGGGCGTGCGTATTTCGTTGGCATGTTGGTGGCGATGCTTGGCGCCACCGGCTTGATCGCCACCTCGCCTGCGCCGATGGCGATCCGCGTGGCCTTCGCAGCGACGGAAGCGGCGTGGCTGGTGGTGGCGTCCGTGGGCCTGGTGGCCATCCGTCGCGGGCGGGTTGGCCGGCACCGACGCTGGATGGTGCGGGCGTATCTGGTGACCTTGGCGCCGGTCGTGTTCCGTGTGGTGCTCTACGCAGCGGTCGGGGCCGGGGTGGCGCCATCGCCCGATACGATCGCGGCGCTGTTATGGGCCAGTTGGGCGGTGCCGCTGCTGATCCACAAGGTGGGGAGCGCCATCGCCAACGCAGCGCGCCGGCACGTGCGGCTGTCCGCAGCCCCGGCGGGTGCCGGCGTCGGAATCGACGCTCGCTGAGGCCTGACACGCAGCGCAACCAGCCAATGCAGCACGCGTCGTGGACCAGGCGGCAACTGCCGCTCTACAGACAGGTGCCCCCTCGACCGACTCGGAAGGAAACCAGCGTTCCCTGCGCATCGAACGTCAGCGAAATCATGGTGAACGTGGTTGCGCAGGGAAAATGCGGCCACCGCGTTCGCACGGGGGCGGCCATGAGCGTGAGGCCCATGCCCATGGCGGTGCGCAGCGCATTGCGTTCCGCCCAGGCCAGTACCTGCGTTTGCGACATGCCTGGTGTCAGTTCCCGCTCGGCTTTGTCGCGCCAGTACGTCTGCTGCCGTTGCTCGGCCGGGCTTGCCGTGCAGCGGTAGCCGCCCAGTGCGACCAGCAGCAGGACGATACCGATGCCTAGCCACACCCTGCGCCTGCGTCGCCTTGCGCGATCGCGCGGGCGCAGGGTGTTTGGTTGCAATGGGTCGCGCATCGGTGGCGTGTGCCTGCGCTCAACGCACCTTGTACAACACCGCCGCACCCGGCTTGGGCTCGAACATCGGCACGGTCTGCTGCTTGAGCGCGGTGCCCTTCGCATCCCACACCAGCGTCTCGGCGGGGTATTCCTCGTTGCGGGTCATGGTGTCGATCTGCTTGACGATCACCGTCTTGCCGGCGGGCACTTCCGGGTTCCAGGCGAACACGCCCAGGCGGCCGTAGAACACCGCCGGTGCGGCGGCATCCAGGCGGCGGTCGGGGCACATGACCAGGCCGCGTTCCAGCATCACCCGCAGCGCGCCCACGGGCACGGCCTTGACGGTGGGCGCGGTGCGGTCGGTGCTGTGGCCGGGGCAGACATTGGCCGAGCGGGTGAGCATGTCCTCGACCACCTGGCGGTCGGACTGGGCCAGCGCCGGCAGCGCGGCGGTGGACAGGGCAAGCACGGCGAGGGCGGATTTCCAGGGCATCTGACAACTCCTCATGAGATGACACTCCAATACGGCAGCCCTGCAGTCGGGCTGCTGCCAGTGACGCGCCCGGATGCTAGCAATCCCCGCGTTAAGCGCTGCCAATGGTTGGCGCCGCTTCCAGGCGAGCGCGCAAGCGGGACTCGGCCACCGAAGCCACCGCCGGCCCGCCAACCGCGCACGGGCCGGCCGGCGCGTAATGCAACGGCCGCTGACGCCCATCGCCGCTGTCAGGAGACTCCTGATTGAGCAGTGGCGGCGACGCGGATAGCGTGCGCGCTATCACACCGTTGGACTGCTTTATGGAACGCGCCGACCTCATTGCATCACTGCTCACCGGCATGCGGCGTGCCGAAGACTTCCGCGCGCACGGGGCGGCCTACAACACCGCGCACAGCCAGCAGATGGCGGTCGACCACGGCAAGGCCGCCGACGCCGAGCTGGTGCTGTCGCTGTTCGCCTTCACGCCGGAGCACCTCAAGCTGCTGGGCAGCACCGGCATCGAGAACCTGGGCGAGATCGTCTGCCACGCCTGGGCCTTGAACGGCGGCAACAACGAGGCGCTGATCGGCTGGTTCCGCAAGCCCATGAACGCGCTGGACGGGCAGACGCCGGCCGCGCTGGTCCGCAGCGGCAGCCTGAAGGTGCTGCTGCTGGTGCTCAGGCAGCAGCTGGAGTGGGAATTGCCCAAGCGCTCGGCCTGAGCATCGGGGCCGGTGAGACCGCGCCCTGGCGTGCCGGTGGCCGGCACGCCGATCGGCAGTGCCGGCGGTGCGCCGGCGCGTTACTGTTTGGGTCGCGCCACGGCGTACATCTCCCAGGCAATCTTCTTCATCAAGGCGTTGCTGTCCTCGCCCTCCTTGTACAGGTCGAAGTGGGTGCGGCCTTCCAGGTAGCGGAAGTCGCTTTTTGCGCCCAGGCCGTCCAGCACGGCCTGGAACTTGCGCGCGGCCCCATCCAGGTAAAACGTGTCGGCGGTGCCGACGATCAGGTGGATCTTGCCGTCCAGATCCGGCTTGAGCGTGGGCCACTGCGCCGCCACCCGTGCGGCGATGTCGTAATGGTCGCGCCAGTACGCCACCACGGTGGGATCGACCTTGCCGGTGGTGCGGTCGAACATCGGCAGCGGGCGGCCGTCGGGCCCGCGTGGGGAGAACACCCAGTCGAACGAGGTGAACTGGCCGCCGTGCTGGCCCAGCACCGCTTCGAGCTTGGCGAAGGTTTCCAGATCGGCCACCACCTTGCCCTGGTCGCGGATCAGCGGGAACTGGCTGCCGTCCGCGCGGCGGTAGACATTGGCGTTGGGCGCGTACAGATCCGGCCCGGTGAAGTCATGGAAGTCGCTGGAATCGGGCGAGGTGGACCAGGTACCGCCGAACAGCTTGGGGTAGCGCGTCTGCAGCCACAGCGTGGCCCAGCCACCGGACGAATGCCCGTTCAAGAACCGGCCCTTGGCCTTGCCGTCCATCTTGTACTGGCGTTCCAGCGCGGGGATCAGCTCTTCGGTCAGTGCGGTGCCCCAGGGGCCGTTGTTGACCGAGTCGGCAAACTCGTGAGTGCCGGTGGGCGTGGATTGGTCCAGGAACACCCAAATCATCGGCGGCATCTGCTTGGCGGCCATCGCGGCCCAGGTGGACGCGATGCTGCCGGCAAAGCGGTTGTAGTTGCCGCCGAAGCCATGGGTGACATACACGGTGGGATAGCGCGTGGCGGCCTTGGCGTCGTAGCCGGGCGGGGTGAGCACGCGCGCGCGCAGGGAAACCGGCCGGCCCCAGAATGCGCTCAGCGCGGGGCTGACCAGCGACGCATCGGCGCTATGCAGCTTGGCCTCGGGCACGGCATCGCGCACGGCCTGCGGCGCACGCGGCGAGACCTGCCACGGGTCGTCCGAGGCCGGCACCTGCGTGCTCAGCGTCAGCGCGGGCAGCGCGGCATTCTTGCCGCCCAGGGTGACCGGCGTGACGGCGCTCAGCAGGTCGCCGCCATCGCGGCCCATGTAGCCGTAGCTGTGGTTCGGATCCAGCACGGCCTGAAACAGATACTCGCCAGCCGGCAGTGCGGAAAACCCGCTGGGAAAGGCGATGTTGTCCAGATCGATCTGCACGCTGCCGCCTGGCGCAAGGCCGGTCACCTCCTGCGCGGCCACAGCCGTGGCGCTGGGGCGGAACGGGTTGGTATCCACCGCTTCCACCTTGCCGTCCTTGCCGTCCTTGCCGTCCTTGCTGGACTGCTGGGCCTGGGCCTCGGCATCCTTGGCCAGCGTGGCGAACACCAGCAGCCGGCCGGAAGTGGGCTGGTCGGCGGCACCGCCCAGGGTGACACGCAGCAAGCGATGGGCCGGCGCAGGCGCGGCGGCATGCGCGGTGCTGGCGCACAGCAGGCCAACGGCCAGGCCCACACGCGGAGCAAGACGATGTAGGGACATGCAGATCCTTTGAAACCCAGGTGGATGGAGTGGGCGCGCACGGCCCTGAGCAGACTGTAGCCAGTTCCGGTTGGTCGCGTGCTGCAAGGTGCGAGATCTGGTCTCCGTAGCCGAGCCATGTACCGTTGGAGCTCCGCCGGGCAGCGCGTGGGCTCGTTTTCCCTTCGCAGCAGCGACTGCTCAAGCAATGAAACTAAAGTGAGAGTTAGGTTTGGCCTGGCCTGCAGCTGACAAATGCCCAATCTAACGCCTGCTTTAGTTTTTACTTGTTGCCGTCAAATTGCAGAGGTAATCTAAAGTCCGCTTTAGATTCGGTCATTCACTATGCGCGTCCCAATCGACCAGGCATCCGACATCGGCGCCTATGTCCGCGCGGTGCGCAAGGCACAAGGTCTACGTCAGGACGACCTGGCTGCGCTGGCGGGGACCAGCCATGTCGTGCTGGGCAATCTCGAGCGCGGCAAGGACACCGTGCAACTGGGCCGGGTGTTCGAACTGCTGCGGCAATTAGGCATCCAGGTCCAGCTGGACCTGCCGGTGGAACTGCCGGCGCCGGTAGCCAAGCACGTCGAATGAACACCGCCGATGCGCTACGCAGCCTAGAGCTGTGGGAGCAGGGCGACACGACTACATTCCTAATTGCTGGCTCATCGCATTACATGCGCACCATGACTGGGTTGATCCACCGCGTGTGACGCCTCCTGGGTAGACGCCTGCACAGTTTGCTGATTGGCAACTTCGAGTTTCTGCAGATTCTCGGCCAAGGGCTGCTTGACTGCTTCGGCCTTGTCCACATGCGTGCGCAGCACGTCCATGTCATTTCCAGGATTCTTGTACGTCGCGAAAACATTGCCGTTTGCTCGACTGGGAATGATTTCCTGTATCTCCGGCAGAGGCGGTTGATTAAGTTTGGCCTGGACGGCCAAAGCGCCGGCGATGCGTTCCTTGTCTTGCTGGTTGGTATACACGCCGGCATCCGGGCCGAGCTTGTCGAGCCCAGCCAAGGCTTGCTTGAACAATGGATCATCGCGTAGCCGCGCTTCTGGATGCGGATCGTTAGCCGACGCACCTGCACTGAAAGTACGTCCCGAGTTACCTAGTCCTGGCACCGAGGGCTGGATTGATTCGTCGAGCTGTCGTCCCGATGCGGGGGCCCAATGACCGAAAACGCCATCGTTCTTTGGCTCAGGCAGGCGCACATCCCGCAGAACGCTGTCGGCCAGTGTGTTGGAGTTTTGCAACTGGGGATCGTAGGGATACCTGTCATCCTTGCTCTTGGCATTGGCGACCATGCGCGCCCACGTTTCTGACAAGTCCGTGCCATGCGTGATCTCTTCGCGATATTGCTTTTGTCCAACCGCATTCGGATTGTCCCGATGGTCGGGGTTGGCCCGGTTATAGGGCAGGTTTGTCTCGATGTGCATGCGCCCATAGGGCAATCCAGCTTGCTCATCGCCGGTCCAACCGCTGATGGTGTGTTGATTGCCTTCTTTGTCGGTGTAGAGGAGAAATTTGTGGTGATATTCCTTGCCCAGCGCAGACCCGATGTTGCGGTACCCAACTTCGATCTTCTCGTCCATGACGGTCTCCGTTGTCTTATTGATTCTTGATGTGGACGGCATCAATGTGTGCCACCTTGCCGTCTCCATCGAGAGAAAAGGTCATCACGATGGAACGTGCATCGGGGTCCAGCATCGCCTGTCCCTTGTTGTCCCTGACGACTACCTTGCCCGCGGTGTCTTCAACAATCGTTGACGTTGGAGATTTGCCAAACGTTTCCAGCACTGCCACCTTCGTCGTCCCCAGCGGGATGTACTTTGTAACGATGCTGCTTACATCGATTTGTTCGAATCGAACAGGCTTTTTGGATGCATAAATCTCGTCAAGCATTGGGCTGGCTCCTGATGTCATGGTGTCTTCCTGTGTTGAAGCGGTGCGCGCGGTATCTGCATTAGCGCAGGACGAAAGCGGGAGCACCGCAAGCCCGGCAAGTGCGAGAGTTGCAGCCCAACCGGTTGGCACGATGCGCGGCATGGCGATCTCCTGAAGCATTACTTGAATCGACTGACCATGAAATTTTACGCTTTTCAGACCGGCTAGACCATCTGATATTCCAGCCATTCGAGCGATACCAGACTACTACAAGCTCATTGTGGCTGATGAATAGGTGAGCTTGATCGACAGGAGCTCTACCGAAATGATTTGCGCCACATCCAATGTGTGCATTTGGATGTCGGCTGTGATCCGTTCCCTTCGATAAACGAACAGATATTAGTAGTGATACTGAAGATTCCGACTTTCCATCAAGGCTCTGTGCATCGCTCTTTCAACTGATTTACGTCTAGGTCGATCAACATCGCTGTGGTTGCTTCCGAAATCCGAGCTGCATCACGCAACGACGTAGTTGAGACGATTTGCCGGGTTTGCGAGGCGTTGGTCTTCAACCATGCACACACCAGCGGCGTGGCCAGCTGGTTGGCGTAGGTGTGGTGCTCCCACACACGCGCATGGTGTCATCGTACGCAATCGATCATCTGCCGCTTGGCGTTATGCACAGGTGCCGTTGCGACTTCCATTCAAGACGCAAGCGGCAGCCGCGCAAGAGCCGCTGCCGGCACCTTGCATCGCAGACCAAGGAGTGATCGAAATGAAACGTAAAACCAGTTATCGCGGTGCGTTTGCGGCATGTGGTCTTTCGCTCTTCGCCGCCGCGCTGTGCATGGACGCTGCCATTGCAGCGCCGGTCACCGGAGCGGACAAGGTCACGCTGACCCATGTCTTTGCCACGCTGCAGACGGGCCAGCAGGATCAGAAGCCGGAAGATATTGCGGCCTGTCGCAAGCAGGTGTCGGCACCAGATTCCAAGTATCTGGGGATGACGGTCACCACCAAGTACTCCATCGACGTGCAGTCCAAGATCATGTCTGCTTCTTCCTCGCTGCCCTCTCCGGTTGCCACGCAGCCACTGGTGCTCACGGTGCCGCTGTCGCCGTTGGGCCTGTCTGGCGAGTATGCCTTCGGGGCATTTCGACCGAGCGCGCTGCCCAACACGTATGTGCTGTTCTCGGTAGGGCTGGATTTCAAGGGGCCGCAGTCGTCCGTGCTGGTGCTCAACAGCGACAAAGCCTACAACTGCCTGGTCACCAGCAATCCGGCGCCGTTCAAGGGGGCACTGGGTACAAAGCTCGGCAAAGACCAGGGGAAGTGATGGCTGCAACCGCCGGCTAATTGACGAACGGGCTGAAGACATCTTCGGCTCGTTCGGTTGCTGTTTTCAAAAACAGTGCGTCAGAAATCGGCGCCGAGATGCCGGTCTATCACCGCGCGCTCCAGCTCAATTCCACGGGTGAATGACCTCCAACGCCATCGCCTCAAACGGGGCAGTGTCGCGAGTGGCAACGGCCAATCCATGCGCGGCCGCTGTCGCAGCGATGTAGGCGTCGGCACGCCCAAGCGTGAGCCCAGTGACATCCGGGCCCAACCTGGCCCCACCACTCACCGATACGGCCCCGGCCCGCGCCACACCGGTTCGCCCTGCTTGTAGACCTCCATCATGTTGATGACCTCGCGGGCGTCGCCGATGGTCTTCAGTTCCGGCGAGTCCGGTGGCAGCAGGCGGCATTTGCTGGATCCGCGTTTGAGGGCGACCTCCAGCGGGCAGACCATGCGCTGCTGGGTGCCGGGCAGGATGATGGCGATTTCCTGCATGCCCTGTTCCTTCCACACCCGCAGCTGGGTTTCGCTGCGCACGTCGTAATAGACCTGGAAGCCACCGATATCCAGGCTGGGCTGGGCGTTGTTGCGGTCGCGGCGGCGGCCTTCGCTGATGGTGGGCGTGTAGGCGGTGCCGTCTTCGGCGGCATCGGCGGGTTCGTCGAGCATGCCTGGTGGGCGTCCGGTCCAGGTCTCGGGGCGACGCTGCGGCGGCGACGACGGTTCGGCAGGCGTTTGTGGCGGGGTGGGGCGCTGCACGGGGCGGGTCTGGCGCTGCTCGGTCAGGCTGCCACGGCGGGTGTTGCCCGCCGGCGGCACCGGGTTCCTGGCCTTCTGGACCAGGGTGGACTGCACCGGCGAGGCGGCCGGCGGCGGTTGCACCGGGGCCGGGGTCTGCGACGGCGGCGTGGGAGTGGGCGAGGGCGTGGGTTGCTGCGGCTGGCTGGTGTCGCCGACAAAGTCCACCTTGGTGCGGCCACCGCTGGGCGAGCCCTGCGGCGGGGTGACGGTGGGGGTGGAGGCCGACAGCAGGATCAGCGTCATCAGCACGTGCAGCAGCGCGCTGATCAGCGCGGCGATCCACGGCTCGATGCGTTCGATCAGCGGCTCGGTGCGCGGCAGCCAGTCGCTGGCGTCGAGGTGGACATGCAGCAGTTGCAGCGCATCGTCGCGCACGCGGTACACCAGCACGTACGGGGTTTGCCTGACCACCCACTCGCGAGTGCCGGGCACCCGGCCGGCACGGCCACGGCCGGGCTGCTCGGCCAGCGTGCGGGTGGCTTCCAGCACCTGCCGGCCCATCGCGGCGGCCGCGGCCGGGTTGAGCGCGTGGTAGTGATCCTGGGCGTGGGCAAGCTGCTTGGCGGCCGGGACGGTCCAGTCACGCCGTAACATCAACGCCCCACCTGGCGAACAGTGCGCCGACCTGCGCCGGTGCGGCAAACGCGCCCTGCTCTGCGGCGGCAATGCCGTCCTGCACCGCAGCCTGGAAGCTGGCATCGCCCACGATGCGGACCACGTCGTCCCAGCCGGCCGTGTCGGGCAGCGTGTCGATCAGCGTGTGGGCGTCTTGCTTGATGGCGGACATGGCACTGCGGTGGGGGAACACTGCGCGCAAGTCTACCTGTGCCGCTCCGGTTCGCGTGTGGCAACCGCCGGCGCGCGTTTGCGGCGTTCACCGGCCGGGGCGGGAACGCACCCGCTGCGGTGGTTCTACGTGCGCACCGCCCTGCCAGACGGCGGCTTGCCGGCGACGGGCCGCCACGCCGCCGCCTGCAGAAAGTGACACTTGGCACCTTGTTCGCGCCGTTGGCTGGTTTCATTCTGCGTCGGTCGCTTCAACCCACCCGCAAAGGAACCGCCATGCCCGCCGCTGCCATCGCACCGCTGACGCCGTATTTCTCGATGGCCGCCATTGGCTACCTCTACTACCGGCGCATCCGGCGCAGCTTTGGCCGCCAGCAGTGGAAGCCGGCGAGCACGGCAGTGCGCAGCGTGGTGCTGATCATCGCGGCCGCGGCGCTGGCGTATGCGGTCTACGGCTTGCCGCAGGTGCGGGCCGGCATTGCCGTGGGCACGTTGGTGGGCATGGGGCTGGGTACGCTGTCGCTGCGCTATACGCATGCCGAGTGGGTGGACGGGCGCGGCTGGTATACGCCCAATCCCTGGATCGGCGCTGCCTTGATGCTGGTGTTGCTGGGCCGGCTGGCCTGGCGTTGGGCCTCGGGCGCCTTCAGCCAGGGCGCGACGGTGGCCGGTTCGCAGGCCAGCGCGCTGACCCTGGGCATCGCCGCGGCGCTGGTGCTGTATTCGCTGGTCCACGTGGGCGGGGTGTGGTGGCGCCTGCGCCAGCTGCGTCTGCAGGCCGGAACTACCGCGCCGCTGTGAGGCGGTGTTGCTGACAGCGGACGCCGTGCGCACTACACCTGCGAGCGGAACGGGAACACCAGCTTCTCGCCCAGCTTCTGCCGCAGTGGGCGTGCGCGCCACCGCTCCAGCGTGTAGCGCTCGGCGCGTTGCAGGTCGGCCTCGAACACCTCGGTCATGCGCGCGGCCAGGGTGCGGTCGTAGACGTTCAGACTGGCCTCGTCGTTGAGGCGGAACGAGCGGATGTCGAAGTTGGTGGAGCCCACCGACACCAGCAGGCCGTCGATGATCAGCAGCTTGGTGTGCAGCATGGTGGGCGTGTATTCGTGGATGGCGATGCCGGCCTGCAGCAGCGGCTCCCAGCTGGCCTTGGAGGCCAGCCGCACCGAGATCGCATCGATATGCTTGCCGGGCAACAGCACGCGGATGTTGACGCCGCGGCTGCGCGCTTCCAGCAGCGAGCGGGTGATCAACGCATCGGGCACGAAATACGCCGCAGCCAGATCGATGGACGTGCGCGCCGCGGCAATGGCGATCAGGTACATCAGGTGCATGCTCTCGCTGCCGCCGGCGGGCGAGGCCACGAACAGCTGCGCATCGCTGTCGCCGGCCGGTGCCAGCTCAGGGTAATACTCGGCGCCGTTGAGCACGCGGCCGGTGCTCTTGATCCAGTTGTCGTTGAAGGCCGCCTGCACCTGCGCCACCACCGGCCCTTCGATCCGGTAGTGCGAGTCGCGCCAGTGGTCCGGGTCCTGCGCATCGCCCATCCACTGGTCGGCGACGCCCACGCCACCGGTGAAGCCGAGACGGCCGTCGATCACCAGCAATTTGCGATGCGTGCGGTTGTTGACGCGATGCAGGTTGTACCAGGTCAGCGGACGGTAGCGATGCACCTCCACGCCGGCCTCGGTCATCTCCTCCACCAGCGACGGGTCCATCTTCAAGCTGCCGCCCCAGTCGATGGTGACGCGCACCTTGACCCCGGCGCGCGCGCGCGCGGACAGCGCCTCGCTGAACTCACGACCGATCTCGCCCGACCAGTAGATATAGGTCTCGAAGGTGATGGTGTGCTGCGCGCCGCGGATGGCGGCCAGCATCGCCGGAAAGATCTCGCGCCCGTTCTGCAGCACATCGATCTTGTTGCCTGGCAGGATCGCCGGCCCCAGCAACACCGACATCTCGCGCTTGAACTGCGGGTCGGACACGTCATAGCAATGGCCGGGGATGTGCTGGAGCTTTTTCTCAGGCGTGGCGAAGTTGAGCGCCAGCAGCCCCATCACCAAGGTGATGACGACCGTGGCCACGATGATCCATGTCATGCATCCAACTCCGGTTCCCCTGCCATTGCGGCCACAAGCGGCCGGCATTCTGGCAAGGCGAACGGCATGGGGGGCGTGAAGGGCGCGGGCATGGATGAGGAAGACCACGCGCATCGCGCTGGCGTAAAACGCGGCGCGTTGCGACCGCTGTGCCGCACTCAATCGTAGGGGCAAGGCACGCACCTGCACGACATGCGACCTCGACAAGGCCGCCGCGTCGCGCTGCATGTGGTCGGTCCTGCAGCGCTGCGTGTGGCGATCTTGCGGTGCTATGGTCCGCAGCATGGTCAACGCCGTTGCCACCATCCGCTGCAAGGCGACGTTGCGGGCACCGGCGGCGCCTGCAGGTGCGTCCTGGCTGTTTCTGGTGCTGCCTGCGGCGGCCAGCGACAGGCTGCCCACGCGCAGCATGGTGACGGTGGCGGGCACCCTGGCCGGGCAGCGCTTGCAGGCGACCCTGCAGCCGGACGGGCAGGGTGGGCATTGGCTCAGGGTTGATCGCGCGCTGCAGCAGGCGGCGGGCGTTGCGGCCGGGCAGACGGTGGCACTGGAGATCGCGCCGGTGGATGTGGAACCCGAGCCGGTCGTGCCGGACGATCTGCACGCCGCACTGGCCGCGCATCCGGCCGCGCGTGCGACCTGGGATGACATCACCGCGGTGGCGCGGCGCGACTGGATCTTCTGGATCGTTTCGGGCAAGAAGGCCGACACGCGGGTCAGGCGCGTCGCCACCGCTTGCGACATGCTCGCGGCCGGCAAGCGGCGTGCGTGCTGCTTCGATCGCTCCGGGATGTACAGCAAATCGCTTGCAGCGCCGACCCCGAAAGCGGACTGAAGCGAGCGGCCTGGCGTGTACTGTGCCGCTGTATATGCGCCGAAATGCTTACATGCGTCACACAAGCGCGCACCTATACTTCGGGGCTGTCCCACCCAAGAGAATCCACCGCATGAGCGCACCCCCATCGTCTCCGATCGCCGCCGGTTCTGGCGCAGCTCCCGGTAGCCTTCGCCGCTCGGTGTCCAACACGCTCAAGGGATCGGCCGGCAATCTGGTCGAGTGGTACGACGTCTACGTCTACTCGGTATTTGCCACGTATTTCGAATCGCAGTTCTTTTCCAAGGAAGACAAGAACGCCACCATGTTCGTGTGGGCGATCTTTGCGATGACGTTCTTGATGCGCCCGATCGGTGCGTGGTACTTCGGCCGTTTCGCCGACCGTTACGGCCGCCGCCTGGCCTTGACCATTTCGGTCTCGATGATGGCGCTGTGCTCGTTCGTCATCGCGGTGACGCCGACCGTGTCCACGATCGGCATCGCCGCGCCGATCATTTTGCTGCTGGCGCGCCTGCTGCAGGGCTTTGCCACCGGTGGCGAGTACGGCACCAGCGCAACCTATATGTCCGAAGCGGCCATTCCGGGCCGGCGCGGGTTCCTGTCCTCGTTCCATTACGTCACCCTGGTTGGTGGGCATGTGCTGGCGCAGGCTACCTTGCTGGTGATGCTGCATTTCTTCGATGCGTCGCAGGTGTCGGCGTGGGGCTGGCGCGTGGCGTTCGGCCTGGGCGGTATCGGAGCGCTGGTGGTGTTCTGGCTACGCCGGACCATGGACGAGTCGTTGAGCTCCGAATCCATCGCCGATTCGCGCACCGGCAAGGCCAGGGCCTCCGGTTCGATGCGCGAGCTGTTCGTCAATCAGTGGCGTCCGCTGCTGTTGTGCTTCCTGATCACCGCCGGCGGCACGATCGCGTTCTACACCTATTCGGTGACCGGCCCGAAGATGATCCAGACCGCGTTCGCCGGTGGCGACGTGATGGCCGGCACCATCATCAATCTGGTGGCGCTGACGGTGTTGATGTTGATGCAGCCGGTGGGCGGCTGGTTGTCGGACATCGTGGGGCGCAAGACCCTGCTGGTGTTCTTCGGCATCGGCGGCGTGCTCTATACCTGGTTCCTGGTGATGGAACTGCCCAAGCAGACCGACTGGCTGACCGCGTTTGCGATCCTCACCGTGGGCTTTGTGATCCTGACCGGCTACACCTCGATCAATGCGGTGGTGAAGGCAGAATTGTTCCCCACCCATGTGCGTGCGCTGGGCGTTGGCCTGGGCTATGCACTGGCCAATTCCGCGTTCGGCGGGACCGCGCCGTTGCTATACCAGGCCTCGTTGAAGACCAACCATGTGAGCGAATTCGTGATCTACGCAACAGCGGTGATCGCGGTGTCGCTGGTGGTCTACATGTTCTTCCTGACCAACAAGGGCAGCAACTGGCTGGACGACGAAGCGGCGATGCATCAGCGCAAGCGGTGATGCGCGCGCGCGGGCTGGCTGGGCTGCTCTCCCTTCTCCCTTCGGGACATTGTCCTCCTTCATGGGGAGAAGGTGCCCGAAGGGCGGATGAGGGCACGAGCGAAGCCTAGTGACATTGAATACGCAGGAGGCTTTGCCCCGTACCCTCACCCCAACCCCCGCTCCGCGCCCCGGCCCGCGCCAGCAGCGCGGGCGCTCCAAGGCACGCGCGCCAGTGGCGCGCAAGCAGTGCCTTATCGCCCCGAGGGGAGAGGGGCTAAAGCAGACGGCTCGTGCTTGATGTCTTCGCGTCGCTGTACTGTCTCTGCAAACAGGCTGTAACGCAGCCCGATCAACCCCAATAGCGCTTCGTCGCGATACGTGCCCGCTGGCACCTTGTCCACACGCGTCAGCGACACGTCCAGACGATCACGCAAAGAGTTGGGCCCCGGCAACGGCCGCTTGTGCGCCACCTGCTGCCGATAATGCGCCGCAACCTCGGCCAGAATCGCGTCTACTGCATCCATGCTTGGCCGCGGCAACCCATGCCGCGCGCTGCGTAGTTGCAGGATGTTCAAGCCCACGCGCACTTCGTTGAGCATATCCACCGAGGCCAGGTCGCTGCCTTCCGGGGTCAGTGCCAGCCGCGGTGCGAGCAGGCCGAGCAGGTCCAGCATGCGGGCGGCAAAGTGCTGCCGGTCCTGCGTGCCATGGCCTTCTGCCGCAGCGGCCAGCGTGCGCCAGCCCTGGCGCACCAGCCGGCGTGCGCTCCATTCGGCGCCGACCGAGCGGAACAGCCGCGTCAGCACCACGGCAAAACCAATACCGAGCACCATGGCCACCGCGGCGTTGACGAAGCTCTGGATATTGGCGTTGTAGGTGTTCTGCAGGCTGAGCAGTGCGGTGAGGTTCACCACCAGCGGCAGCGCGATCAGCATGCTGGCAGGGCGGTGCAGCAGCGCGCCCAAGGGCAGGAACACCACCGCCAGCAGCAGCACCAGCATCGGGAAATCGTGGATGGCCGGAAAGATGCCGAACAGGTAGATACCGGCCACCACGCTGGCCACCACCGCCCAGGTCAGGAACGACACCATGCTGGGCGCGGGGTCGTCCTGCGCGGCGAAGAACGCGGCCGTCACCGCGGCCATCATCGCGCCGTTGCCGCCGCCCTCCCAGCCGATGCCGATCCACAGCATGCAATACGCCATCAACGCGAAGCCGGCACTGGCGGCCGAAAACGCGACCATGCCGAAATCGATGTGGCGCGTGGTGCTGCCGCGTGCAGGCACATCGGCGGTGTCGCTGGGTAATCCGCGCAGGCGTTGCAGCAGCAATACGCGCGTGCGCGAAGGTGCGCCGGGTTCGGGCGGCGCGCCTTCGACCGGTTCGGCCGAGGCAGCCGTCGCAGCGTCGCTGCGTAAACCTGCCGGGCGCTGCGACGAGGCGCGCACGCGCCAAGCCGATCCGGTTGCGCTCCGCACCGCGGCGGCCCGCTCGGGTGAGGCGGCCGTTGCGGCCGGTATCGCGGTCGCCGGTCTTGCCGCATTCGGCATTGCCCGCAGCGCTGCGGGCGCCGTGCCTTGTACCAGGGCCTGCTCCAGCGCGCGGCAGTCCTGCCAGAGGTCGAGCAGTTCTTCCAGGCGCAGCAACAGGCTGGCCAGCAGCAGATGCGCGATGTGCTGATCCACCGGGGGGCGCAGCGCGGCGATGCGGGCGCGCAAGGCATCGACGTCGACGGCATCGGCCGTGGCGCCGTCGCCGGGATGCACCCAGGCCACAACATCGTGCAGCAGCGCGGCCAGCTCAGGCTGGGCGGTGGTGTCGCCGTGCAGCGCATCCAGCCGGTCGGTGATCGACGACAGCACCGGCAGCAGCATCAGCATGCGTGCGCGCAGCTGCTCCAGCGCGGGGGCGGCACCGGCATGACGCGGGTCGTCGTGCCGCACGAAGGCGATCAAGGCCTCGAACTGCACCAGGTCGGCCGCCAGGCGGTTGCGCGGTGCGTGCGCGGGGCCGCGCTGCAGCACCTGCCGGCACCACTGCGCCGCGTCCTGCATCCAGTTGCCGATGCGTGCGGTGAGCATCGGCCGCACCGACGCAGGGAACACCAGCGCGGCAAACAGCACCGCCATCACCGTGCCCAACACGATCTCTTCGCTGCGCGCCACCACGGTATCGAAGATGCCCTCGGGCGCGGTGACCGCCGGGAAACCGATGAAGGCGGTGGTGTAGCCGGCCAGCAAAAACGCATAACCGCGCGGGCCGCGATTGAGCAGCGCCAGGAACAGGCAGGCCGAGAGCCACAACGCCATCGCCGCGCTCAGCAGCAAGGACGTTTCCACCAGATTCGGCAGCATCACCAAGGTTGCCGCGCCGGCCAGCAGCGTGCCGAGCACGCGGTACACGCCCTTGGCGCGGGTGGGGCCGAGCAGCGGCTGCGAGACGATATAGACCGTAGCCATCGCCCAGTACGGCCGCGACAGGTTGCCGGCCAGGGCGACGTACAACGCCGCGATCGAGGCAGCGAACGTCCTGGCCGAAAACAGCCAGGCCTGGCGGTCGCGCAGCAGGGCAGTCATCGTGCGGCCGTCGTGGCGGCGGCGTCCCACCCGCCACCCAGGGCCAGGAACAGCTGCAACTGATCCTGCGAGACCTGCGCCTGCGCATTGGCCAGCGTCATGTCGGCGGTAGCCAGGGTGCGCTCGGCATCCAGGCTGGACAGATACGGCGTGCGCCCGCCCTGATACAGGCGCCGGTTCTGCGACGACGCCAGCTCGGCCTGCTGCTGCGCTTGTTCCAGCAGGTGCAGGCGGTCCAGATCCTGCGCGTAGCGCGACAGCGCGGTCTGCACTTCGCGCAAGGCCTGCAGCACGGTGGTGTCGAATTGCGCCAGTGCGGCGTCGGCGCCGGCTTCGGTGGCGCGCACCCGTGCACGCGCCCCACTGGAAGGCAGCGTCCAGGAGATCAGCGGGCCGAACGACCACGCCTGCGTGGCCGGCTCGCCGATGTCGGCCAGCAGGCCGGTGGCGCCGATCGAACCGCCCAGGCGGATGTCCGGATACAACGCGGCAGTGGCCACGCCGATGCGCGCGGTGGCGGCGGCGAGCCGGCGCTCGGCCTGGCGCACATCCGGGCGACGCGCCAGCAACGCGCGGCCATCGCCGATCGGGATGGGCCGTTGCAGGGCGGGCGCGTGGTCGCAGCTGTCCACGCCGGCCGGCACCTCGCTCGGTGTCTTGCCCAGCAACGCGGCCAATTGGTAGCCGGCGGCCTGGCGGCGCGCGCGCAATGGGGGCAGCGCAGCTTCCAGCATAGCCACCTGCGCGGTGGCACGTGCCAGATCCGGCGGTGTGCCGCGGCCGGCAGCGATCAGGCGCTGGGTGATCTGGCGGCTGCGCTGCTGCAACTGCAGCGAATGCTCGGCCACGTGCAGCTCGTGGTTGGCGTGGCAGATCTCCACGTAACTGCCGGCCACCTGCGCGGCCACGTTGACGCGCGCCAGGTCGATCGCCGCCTGGGCCACCTGCGTATCGGCGTGCGCGGCCTCGGCACCGCGCTGCAGCTTGCCGAACAGATCGAACTGATAGGACACCCCGACCTTGCCATCGGCCAGGTTGAACACCGGCAGCTTTTCCTGCTGCAGGAACGCCTCGGCCGAGACCTGCGCGCGGCTGACGCCGGCGTCCACCTCGTAATCGAAACCACCGGCATCCATGGCCTGTTCGTACACCGCGGCGGCGCGGCGCAGGTTGGCGCCGGCCACCTTCAGCTCGACGTTGTCGCGCAGGGCCTGCTCGACCAGGGCATCGAGCATCGGTTCCTGATACAGCGCCCACCAGCGCGCCGGCAGCGCGGCGCCGGGCTGCACCTGGTCGTTGCCGGTGTCGACAAAGGCGGCATTGGCTGCCGGCCGCTGGTAGGCCGCATTGTCCGGCAGTGCGTAGTTGGGGCCTACGGTGCTGCAGGCACTCAACGCCGTCAGCAGCGTGGCCAATCCCAGTGGGCGAAGCACGAGGCGGCTCATGGCGCCGCCTTGGCCTGCACGCGGGCAGGCGCAGCGGCCGGGGTCGCATTGGCTGTGGCTGTGTCAGGCAGGATGCTCACCGTGGCGGTGCGCCCGGCGATCAGCTGCACCTGCGCCGGCACGCGGTCCAGCACGATGCGTACCGGGATGCGCTGCGCCAGCCGCACCCAGTCGAACGCAGGCGTGACATTGGGCAGCGCACCGGCGCTGCCGCTGCGGTAGCGGTCTTCGATGCCGGCGGCGATGCTCTGCACATGCCCATGCAGCGTGACCGGCTCGCCCATCAGGTGCACGTCCACGCGCTGGCCGGGGTGCACGCCCTGCAGGCGGGTTTCTTCGAAATAGCCATCGACGCGGAATGAGCCGGTGTCCAGCACCGCCACCACCGGGCGACCGGCGCTGACGTAGTCGCCCGCGCGCACGGTGCGGTCGCTGACATGGCCATCGGCCGGACTGCGCACCTGGGTGCGGTCCAGGTTGAGCTGGGCCAGGTCCACCGCCGCTTGTGCGGTGGCCACCGCGGCCTGCGCCTTCTGCACATTGGAACGGCGCACTTCCGCATCTTCGGCGGCGACCAGGTCCTGCAGGCTGCGGTCGCGCGCGATCTCGCGGCGCAACTGGCTCAGCGTGGCCTGGCGCTCGGCCAGCGCGGCGCGCGCCTGCTCCAGCGCGATCGCATAGCGCGCGCGGTCCACCACGAACAGCAGCTGCCCGCGCCTGACCGGTTGGTTGTCGGCCACGGCGACCGATTCCACCAGCCCGGACACATCCGGCGCCACCTGCACCACGTCGGCACCCACGTGCGCATCGCGTGTCCACGGCGCGTCCATGTAATAGCGCCACAGGTGCTGCAGCACCAACGCAGCCACCACCACCATTGCCAGGGTCAGCAGCGCCGGCCCGGCAGTCTTGATCAGCTTTTTCACGATTGCATCCACCGCATGAGAGAAAACAGGCCGCCCAGCAGCGCGATGTACAGCGCCAGGTTGAACAGCGCCGGGTGCCAGATGTGGCGGTACGCGCCCGCGCGGGTCAGCAGCGCGCCGATCGCGCTGTTGAGCAGATACGCCAGCGTCATCAACGCCAGCAGGGTGGGAACGAACACACCGTAGAGACTGAACTCGCCGTACATCGGGCCTACCTGGAAAGGGAACAACGCTGCCCGGCAGCACCTGGCGTGCCGGCCAACTGCAAGCGCATACCGCCGTGCGCTAGTCGGACTGCCCCAGCCGCGCATGTGCCTGGGCGATCTGCTCCCACAGCGTCAGCACGGTCTGCACCTGCGCCTCGCTGAGCGCACCGAAGACCTCGGCGCGCAACGCGTCCAGGCGCACCTCGATCTGCCCGGCCAGCGCCTGGCCCGCAGCGGTGAGCCAGAGCTGGTTGGCACGGCGGTCGCTGCTGTCGGCTTCGCGCCGGACCAGGTCCTGGGCGGCCAGCTTGTCCAGGAGCCGCACCAGCGAGGGGCCTTCCATGCCCAGCTGCTGGGCCAGCGCCACCTGACGGATGCCGCCGCCGGAGCGACCGATCATCAGCAACGGGCCGGTGCATGCACTGGACAGCCCGAAGCTCTCGAAGGCCTGGTCGGCCAACCGTTGCCATTGGCGGGCGGCGACCAACAGGCCGGAACTGAGCTGGGCGCGCGGGGATGCAGTGCTGATCGTCATAATAGTTAGGATGCTATCAATTCAACAATGAATCAATAGTCACTGAACCCGCGGCAGCGGCCGCAACCGGTGCTGGGGCCGTCGGCCCGTCCTCGGGTACCATGCTCGCCCCCTTTGGGTGCACCTGCGCATGAGCCAGTCCGACCAGCCCGATTCCTCCGTCACCCAGGCCCAGGCCGAAGAGGCCGTGCGCACCCTGCTGCGCTGGGCCGGCGAAGACCCCTCCCGAGAAGGCCTGCTGGACACCCCGCGCCGGGTGGCCGAAGCCTATGGCGACTGGTTCAGCGGCTACCGCGAAGAACCGCGTGCCTACCTGGAACGCACCTTCGAGGAAGTGGCCGGCTACGACGAGCTGATCGTGCTGCGCGACATCTCCTATGAAAGCCATTGCGAGCACCACATGGCGCCGATCATCGGCAAGGTGCACGTGGGCTACCTGCCGCGCGGCAAGGTGGTCGGCATCAGCAAGCTGGCCCGCGTGGTGGAAAGCTATGCGCGCCGGTTCCAGGTGCAGGAGAAGATGACCGCCCAGATCGCCCAGTGCATCCAGGACGTGCTGCAACCGCGCGGCGTGGGCGTGGTGGTGGAAGGCGCGCACGAGTGCATGACCACCCGCGGCATCCACAAGCGCGGCGTCAGCATGGTGACCTCCAAGATGCTGGGCAGCTTCCGCGAGGACGCGCGCACCCGCGCCGAGTTCCTGCAGTTCATCGAAGTGGGCGGCAAGCGTTGAGGCAGCCGCAGCGCGGTCGCGGTGCAACGTCTGGCCACGGGCGTTTGGAGCATGGTCGGGAGCACCGCTGATGGTGGCCTGCGTACGCCGGCACGCCCTTCGCGCATCACCGCTGCCGGGCGTTGATGGGCGGTATTTGCCGTGGCTCGACGTGAGCGTCAGCATAGCGGCATGAAACATCTCGCCCGGATCGCCCGCTATCGCAGCCTGCGTGAGAGCCCGTTGTGGAAACTGCTGGCCGCCGATCACGCGCCGGAAGTGATCGGCTTGCTGCAGTCGTTGCTGCTGGACGGTGAGCGCCTGCTCCCGGCAGCGGTCCTGCACGAACGCCTGCAGCGTATGCTCGACGAACTCAACGCCGAACAGCTTGCACGCGACCTGCCGCGCACCGCCCAGGCCTATGTGGCGCACTGGCTGGCACAGGGCTGGCTGGAGCGTCACCTGCCCGAGGGCGCGCAGCAGGAGCAGTTCGAGCTGTCCACCCAGGCCGCGCAGGCGATCCGCTTCGTCGATGGGCTGGAGCACAGCCGTGGCGCGGCGACCGAGAGCCGGTTGGCGTTGGTGATGCAGCAGCTGGCCCAGTTGGCCGCCCTGACCGAGACCAACCCGGATGCACGCCTGTCGGCGCTGCGCGACGAGCGCGACCGCATCGATGCGGAGATCGCGCGGGTGGCTGCCGGCAAGGTCGCCTCGCTGGACGGCAAGCGCGCGCTGGAACGCACCCGCCAGGTGATTGCGCTGGCCGATGAACTGACCGAAGACTTCCGCCGCGTGCGCGACGACTTCGAGCAGCTCAACCGGCAATTTCGCGAACGCATCATCGACGACGAGGGCGAGCGCGGCGACGTGCTGACCCGGCTGTTCGAAGGCGTGGACGTGATCGGTGACAGCGACGCCGGACGCAGCTTCCAGGCATTCTGGGCGCTGCTCAACGACGCCGAACAGAGTGCGCAGCTGGATGCGGCTCTGGAGACCGTGCTGGGGCGTGCCTTCGCGCGCAAGCTGGACCGGCGCGAACGCAGCTTTCTGCGCGGACTCACCGCGACCATGCTCGAGCGCGGCGGGCAGGTGCACGATGTCATGCAGCATTTCGCGCGCAGCCTGCGCGGTTTTGTGCAGAGCCGCGGTTACCTGGAACAGCGCCGGCTCAACCGCCTGCTCAAGCAGGCGCAGGCCGATGCGCTCAGCCTGCGCGAGCACGTACCGGCGCAGCGCCTGATCGGCCGCGATCTGATGCTCACCACCAGCCGGCTGCGCTCGCTGGCGCAATGGCGCCTGCACGACCCGCGCCAGCAGCAGGTCGATGGCAACATCCAGCGTAACGAGGCAGCGGCCATCTCACTGGACAGCGTGGGCGATCTGGTCGCGCAGTCGGAGATCGACTTCCGCAGCCTGCGCCGCGATCTGTTCGAGCTGCTCGACGCCCGGCCGCAGGTTTCCATCGCCCAGGCACTGGAGCAGCGCCAGGCTACCCAGGGGCTGGGCAGCGTCATCGGCTATCTGTCGCTCGGCACGCGCCACGGCGTGGTCGACGCCAACCAGTTCGAACTGGCGCACTGGCGCGGCAACGATGGCCAATGGCGTCGCGCGCGCATTCCGTTGATCTGGTTTACCCGGGAGAAACGCCATGAACTGGCCTGAGCACGACCACGGACATGATCCGGACGAGATCGACGCCGCCGCCGCCGCCGCGCTGGCCGATCCGTCACCGACGCCGGCCAACGGCCTGTTTCCGGGCGACACCGGGCAGCTGCCGGTCGAGGCGCGGCGGGCGCTGTGCCAGTTGCTCAGCGGCCCCAGCGTGGACGCACAGCGGCATGGCCGCCTGTGGCCGGCCTTGCTGCGGAGCGAGGCGGCAATCCGCAGCGCCCTGGCCGAGCTGTTCCTGGAACTGGTGCTCGATCGCGAGGCCGGCATCGCCTTCACCCGCCAGGCGGACACCGGCGAGCTGGAGACGCCGGTGCTGCTGCGTTCCTCGCCGCTGACCTTCATCGACTCGGTGCTGCTGCTGCATCTGCGTCAGCAACTGGCCGACGCCGACGCGCGTGGCGTGCGGGCGGTGGTGGAAGACGCAGAGCTGAGCGATGCATTGGCCGTGTACGAAAAGAATCTCTCCACCGACCGCGCCGGCTTCCTGCGCCGGGTGGCCACGGCGGTGCAGAAGATGAAGGACAACCACGTGCTCACCCGGTTGCGCGGCGACGAGGCGCGCTATGAAGTGTCGCCCGCACTCAAGCTGCTGTTCTCGGCCGAAGATGTCGCGGCGCTGGGGCAGGTCTATCGCCAACTGCGCGAAGGCCCGGCAGACAACGACACCGACGCGCCGACCGCGCGTACCTAGCGCAGCGGGTGCCGTGTCGCTCCAGCACCCGCCTGCGCTTTTTTCTGCACATTCTGGACAGTAACCGATGACTTCCGCCGCCTCTTCCAGCCTGTTCGGCAACGACCTGCCCGACCCGCGTCTGCAGCAATTTCGCATGCGGCGTCTGCAGGTCTACAACTGGGGCACGTTTTCCGGCCTGACCGAAGTGCCGATCGCCGAACGCGGCTTTCTGTTCGTCGGCCGCTCCGGCTCGGGCAAATCCACCTTGCTGGACGCGATGTCGGCACTGCTCACCCCGCCCAGCATCGTCGACTTCAACGCCGCCGCGCGCGAGGCCGAGCGCAGCGGCCGCGACCGCAACCTGGTGTCGTATGTGCGCGGCGCCTGGGCCGACCAGCAGGACAGCGCCTCCGGCGAAATCGCCACGCAATACCTGCGCAAGGGCGCCACCTGGACCGCACTGGTGCTGGAATATCGCAACGGCGAAGACCGCGTGGTCAGCCTGGTGCGGTTGTTCTGGATCGCCGGCAACAGTGCGGCCACAGCTGACGTGCAAAAGCACTACATGGTGGCCGAGCGCGCCTTCGACGTGGCCCGCGACCTGGCCGGCTTCGACCTGGATCGGCGCAAGCTCAAGCAGCGCCTGCAGGACGTGCATCACTTCGACAGTTTCGCCGGCTACGCCGAACGCTTCCGCCACCAGCTGGGCATCCACAACGAGATGGCGCTGCGGCTGCTGCACAAGACCCAGTCGGCCAAGAACCTGGGCGATCTCAACGCGTTTCTGCGTGGCTTCATGCTCGAAGAACCCAAGACCTTCGATGCGGCCGAGCGCCTGGTCGGCGACTTCGCCGAACTGGACGGCGCCCACCATGCGGTAGTGACAGCGCGGCGGCAGGTGGAGACCCTGCTGCCTGCCCGCACCCACCATGCCGAGCTGCTGCAGCTACGCCGCCAGCGCAGCGAACTGGAAGAACTCAAACTCGGCATCGATGCCTATCGCGAACAGCGCCGTCTCGCACTGCTGGATGCACGCCTGCAGGAACTGGACGTGCAGGACCGTGGACTGGCCGGCGAAGAAGGCCAACGCCGCGCGGCCCTGGAAAACCACACCCGCCATCTGGACGACCTGGAGGCGCAGCGCCGCGCCCAGGGCGGCGAACGCATCGATGCGCTGGAGCGCGAACAGACCCAGCTGCAGGCCGAGCGCGATCGCCGCGCCGCCAAGCGTGCGCAGGCCGAGCAGGCCTGCCGCGCACTGGAACAGGCACTGGCCAGCAGCGCGCATGGCTTTGCCGAACAGACCGCCCTGGCACGCGTGGCGCTGGAAGACGGCCAGCGTCTGGCCGCCGAACGCGACGAGGCGATCAGCGCACGCATGGCCGCCAAGCACGACGACAGCAAGCGCTTTGTCGAGGTGCGCGCCGAGATCGAGGCGCTCACCCGCCATCCTTCCAATATCCCCGCCCCGATGCAGAGCCTGCGCGCGCGCCTGAGCGCCGACACCGGCGTGCCCGAGGCGACGCTGCCGTTCGTCGGCGAGCTGATCCAGGTGCGCGAGGACGCAGCGGCCTGGCGCGGCGCCATCGAACGCGTACTGCATGGATTTGCGCAATCGTTGTTGGTGGACGAGCGCCATTACGCCGAGGTCGCCGATTGGGTCAACCGCACCCACCTGGGCACGCGGCTGGTGTATTACCGCGTGCGTGGCAACGAGTCGGCGCTGAGCGGGCGCGAACCCGGCGCCGCCTCGCTGCTGCACAAGTTGCAACTGCGCGAGCATGCCTTCGCCAGCTGGCTACGCCGCGAGCTGGGCAAACGCTTCGATTACGACTGCGTCGACAGCGCCAAGGCCTTGCGCCACGCCGAGCGCGCCATCACGCGCGAGGGTCAGGTCAAGCATCCGGGCGAGCGCTACGAAAAGGACGACCGTCATGCCGTCGGCGATCGCCGCCGCTGGTTGCTGGGTTTCGACAACCGCGACAAGCTGGCGCTGTTCGAACGCGAAGGTCAGGAGCTGGCGCAACGCATCGCCGCCTGCGACGCCGAGGTGGCCGATCTGCGCGCACAGCGCGAGCGCGACGGGACGCGCCGCCTGGCCTACAACACCCTGGTCAATCTGAGCTGGGAAGAAATCGATGTTGCCGCCTCGCTACAGCGGTTGAGCCAGATCGCCGACACGCTGCAGCAACTGCGCGAAGGCGATGCCAACCTGCGCGCGCTCGGCGAGGCGATCGATCGCACCCGTGCCGACATCGCCCAGGCCACGCGCACCTATGAGGACGTACGCAAGGAGCGCATCACCCTGGGCGCCGAGCGCAGCCGGCTGGAAAAGCAGCAGCTCGAATGCGCCGACGCGCACAGCCGTGTCGTCACCCCCCTGCAACAACAGGGTCTGGCCGAGCGCCTGCAGACGCTCGGCGAGGTGAGCCTGGACACGCTGCAGGAGCGCTTCCGTCATCTCGAACGCGGCCTGGATGCGCAGCTGGCGCTCAGCAAGGACGAACTCACCCGCCTCGAGCAACTGCTGCTCGGCTGCTTTCGCCGCTATTGCCAGCAATGGCCCGAAGACAGTGGCGACTTCACCGTCAACATCGGCAGCGCCGACGATTTCCTCGCCCGCCTGCAGCGCCTGGAACGCGATGGCCTGCCGCAGCATGAGGCACGTTTCTTCGATCTGCTGCAGAGCCAGAGCAAGAACAACCTGCTTGCCTTGCAACGGCATACCGCCGAGGCGCGCAAATCGATCGCTCAGCGCCTGGACGAGGTCAATGCCAGCCTGGAACAGGTGCCGTTCAATCACGGCACCTTGCTGACCATCGAATTGAGCGACCGCCGCCTGCCGGAGGTGATCGAATTCCATCAACGCCTGCGCGATGTGCTCGGTCACCACCAGACCGAACAGCGCGAGGTGGCCGAACAGCAATTTTCCGTGCTGCGCGAGCTGGTGCGCAAACTCGGCTCGCAGGAGGGCGAAGACAAGCGTTGGCGCGAGCTGGTGCTGGACGTGCGCCTGCATGTGGAATTCGTCGGCGTCGAACTGGACGCGGCCACGCGGCAACAGGTGGAAATCTACCGCAGCGGCGCCGGCAAGTCCGGCGGTCAGCGCCAGAAGCTGGCAACCACCTGCCTGGCGGCGGCGCTGCGTTACCAGCTCGGCGGCGAAGACGGCGAACTGCCGCGCTACGCGGCCGTGGTGCTGGACGAAGCCTTCGACAAGGCGGATAACGAATTCACCGCATTGGCGATGAATATCTTCGAAAATTTCGGCTTTCAGATGGTGGTGGCCACGCCGTTGAAATCGGTGATGACGCTGGAGCCCTTCATTGGCGGCGCCTGTTTCGTGGAGATCAGCGGCCGTCACGATTCAGGCGTGCTGCTGATCGAATACGACGAGCAGTCGCGCCGGCTCAGGTTGCCCGAGCGCACCCGTCGCGGCGCAGCTGACACCGATGCGGTGACCGGGCAGGACTGAGCCGATGGCCCGCGCCCACTGCATGCTGCTGCCGCCTGCCGCGCTGCAGGCCCTGCGCGGGCAATGGCAACGCCACCGTGGCGACTGGCTGATCGGCGCGGCGGCACCGCGGCCGATCGCCCTGCATCCCCCCACCCAGGCCCAGGCCAGCGCACAGTTCGATGCCTTCGGCGCATGGTTGCGGGCCTGGCAGCGCGCCGGGCTGCCGGGGCGCTTGGAGATGCGGCACGTGTCCTGGCCGCAATTGGGGCCGCAACAGTTGCCGCAGACCTGGGTGTGCGCTACCCCGGCCGAGGCCGCCGCCGCGCTGCAGGAACACGAGCGCTGGCAGCGTGCCAGTGCACGTTGCGCCAGCCTGTTGCAGCGTTGGCCGGACGCGGTCGGGCTGGCTGCGCGTCTGCGTCGCCAGTTCGATCTGCTGGCCGACGGTGCGCAGACCGAGATCGAGCGGATGGCCGATGTCGTCGACTGGCTGCACCGTCACCGCGACAGCGGCCTGTTCCTGCGTCAGCTGCCGATCGCCGGCATCGACAGCAAATGGGTGCATGCCCATCGCGGCATCATCGCGGACTGGCTGGCCGGACTGCGCGGATTGACCGAACCGCGTAGCTTCGACAGCCTGTCCGGCTTGCGCAAGGCGCCCGACCGCGTGCGCCTGCGCCTGCTCGACCCTGCGTTATGCGCCCAGGTTGGCGGCTTGAACGATCTGACCGTGCCGATCGATCAACTGGCCGCGCTGCGCTTGCCGATCACGCGCATGCTGATCGTCGAAAATCTCGAAACCGGCCTGGCCTGCGAATTTTTGCCAGGGACCGCAGTGCTGATGGCCCGTGGTTACGCGCTCGATTATGTGCGCAGCGTCGGCTGGCTGCGCGCGATGCCATTGTTCTATTGGGGTGACATCGACACCCATGGCCTGGCGATCCTGCATCGGCTTCGCCTGCATGCCCCGCAGACCCGTGCCGTGTTGATGGATGAAGCCACCTTGCGCGCCACGCCTCGCGCGCTGTGGGGCCACGAACCACGGCCGCACCGTGCGCAACGCCTGGCCGCGCTGACGGCCGATGAGCAGGCGCTCTATACCGGCCTGCGCGATGGCCGTTTCGGCGCCGCACCCAGGCTGGAGCAGGAACGTATCGATTGGAGCTACGCCTGGCCGCGCGTGCAGGCTGCGCTGACTGCGCCAACCCGGTTGTAGCCGCAGCGCGTCGGTCCTCAGTGCAGCAGATCCCAGCCCATCTTGCCGATCAGCACGATCACCAGCACCAGGAACAGTTTGCGGATCAACGGCGTGCCACCGCGTAACGCCATCCGCGTGCCGGCCACCGCACCGGCCACGTTCGCTACCGCCATCGGGATACCGATGGCCAGCATCACCTGCCCGCTGGGCAAAAAGAACGACAGCGCTGCCAGATTGGTGGCCAGGTTCACCACCTTGGCCGCCGCCGAAGCACGCAGGAAATCCAGCCCGAAAAAGCGGATGAACAGGAAGATCAGAAAGCTGCCCGTGCCCGGGCCGAAGAACCCATCGTAGAACCCGATCGCCGCGCCCATCGCCAATGCGGTGGTCAGTTCGCGCCGGCCGATCCGGCGTGGCCGATGCAGCGCGCCGAAGTCCTTCTTGATCAGCGTGTAGATCAACATCGCGATCAGCAGCACCAGAATCAGCGGCCGTACCGCCTGCTTGGGCATCAGGCTGACGGCGGTCGCGCCCAGAAACGAAAACGTAAACGCCGCCACCGTTGCATACAGCACCGGCTGCCACGGAAAGCGCACAGTGCGCGCGTATCGCCACGCCGACGCCGCGGTGCCGAACATTGCGCTGAACTTGTTGGTGCCCAGAATCAGCGATGGCGCCTGCTGCGGCAGCGTCGCAAACAGGCCCGGCAACTGGATCAACCCACCGCCACCCACCGCCGCATCCACCAGCCCGGCAACGAATGCGATGCACAGCAGCCAGGGCAATTCGGTGGGAATCAATTCCAGCAAGGCCACGCTCCGCACAAGAGGGGCCACAGCATAGCGAGTGCACCGAGGTCGCGTGCCGCAGTAAAAGCTACGCAGAATCGCGGCAGGTGTAGCCGTGTCGGGAGTTGCAGTATCAGCATCAGCAGTAGCGAGCCGATGCCTGCCCCGTGTCACCCACGCACACGCCAATGGAGACCGTGCAACATCAGATCACGGCATCCAAAGCCCCTCTCCCCGCGGGAGAGGGGTTGGGGTGAGGGTACGGGGCGGAGCCTCGTTGTTCGATCAGAGGCTGCTAAACAACGCCCCCATCCCCAATCCCATCCCGCACAATCCCCGCATGCCAACCTCCACACCCACCGAACCCTGTCCCTGCGGCCGCCCCGCCAACTACGCGCAGTGCTGCGGCCCTTACCACGCCGGCGCCGCCGCGCCCGATGCCGAGACCCTGATGCGCGCCCGCTACAGCGCCTATGTGCGTCGTGATACCGCTTACCTGCTGGCCAGCTGGCATCCGTCCACGCGCCCGCCGGAGCTGTCGCTGGACGAAGGCGGGCGCACCACCTGGCTCGGCCTGACCGTACAGCGCGCCCTCGCGACCGGCCCCGACACCGCCGAAGTGATCTTTCTGGCGCGCTATCGCATCGGTGGCGGCAGCGCGGTGCGCATGACCGAACACAGCCGTTTCGTGCGCGAAGCCGGCCACTGGTACTACCTCGACGCGCGCTGAGCACGACCTGGGCCAGTCGCTACCGCAGCCCACGCAACCCCAACCACGTCTGCACACCCGCGCAGCCAACCGACCCGTCCGCACCCCAACGCGCTGCCCAGAAGCCCGGTTCAGCCCGACGAACGGCATCCAGACCCGCCGTTTGTCGACGCCACGTTCGCAGCCGATCCCGGAAGCTTGCCGCGCTGGCGAACTCCGCCGCGGGGTGGGACTCGGATCATGGCAACCTTTAATCTCTGGCAATGGGTGCTCCTGGCAGCGGTCGTGTTCGCGGTTGTGCTGCCCGCCTGCGTGGCCACTGCACTGATTCGCTTCGGCCCGCGCCACGATGCCCCGCGCCGCGCCCGCACGCGCCGGGTGGCCGATGGCGCCGCATCGGCGCCGGCCCTGTCGCTGCTGACCGGGGTCACCGGCGACGGCAGCTAGGCCCGTCGGGCCGACGGCAACACCGGTGGCTTCGACGGCAGCGGGCTCCACCTCGCTACGCATACCCTCGCGACCACCTGCACGCCCGCAACCAGTCAGGTTGGCTATGCTCGGTGGCTCGACCAGCCGCGCAGGAGCCCTCCACCGCATGACGTCTGCCCATCCGCTGGCCACCGCGCCATGACGCTGCCCCGGCGCGCACTGCCGTTATTTATGGGACTGCTGCCGCTTGCTGCCTATGCCGACCCAACCTTCGACCGTTGCCTGGCCAGCCTGCAGACCCAGGCCGCGGCCAAGGGCGTGGACGCCGCCAGCTTCCAGCGCTTCACCACTGGCCTGGCGCCCGATCCCAGCGTGCTGCCGCTGCTGGACGCGCAACCGGAGTTCACCACACCGATCTGGGATTACCTGGCCAGCCTGGTAGACAGCCAGCGCGTCGCCGACGGACAGGCCATGCTGGTCACCCACCACGAGCTGCTGACCCGCCTGTCCGAACAGACCGGCGTGGACCCGGCTACCATCGTCGCGGTGTGGGGCGTGGAAAGCGACTACGGCCGCGTCACCGGCAAGCGCCCGCTGCTGGTGTCGCTGGCCACGCTGGCGTGCGAAGGCCGCCGCCAACCGTTCTTCCGTGGCGAATTCCTCGCCTTGCTCGGCCTGCTGCAGCAAGGCGATCTGTCCGCCGATGGGCTCACCGGCTCCTGGGCCGGCGCGTTCGGGCAGACCCAGTTCATGCCCTCGACCTACGCCCGCATCGCGGTGGATGGCGATGGCGACGGCCGCCGCGATCTGGTCGCCAGCATTCCCGATGCACTGGCCTCCACCGCCAACTATCTGGTCGAGGCCGGCTGGGAGCGGGCCCGCCCGTGGGGCCTGGAAGTCACGCTGCCGCGCGGCTTCGACGCCAGCAAGGCCGGCCGCACCCGCCGCCAACCGCTGCAAGCCTGGCAAAACGCCGGCCTGCTCGGCACCGATGGCAAACCGCTCGTACCGGCCGGCCTACCGGCAGACACTCCCGCCGCCGTGCTGTTGCCGGCCGGCGCCACCGGCCCGGCGTTCCTGGTGTTCCGCAATTACGACGCGATCTATGCCTACAACGCCGCGGAAAGTTACGCGCTGTCGATCGCCCTGCTGGCCGACCGCCTGCGCGGCGGCCCCGGCCTGGTCGCCGCCTGGCCCACCGACGACCCCGGCCTGGGCCGCCCGGAACGGCGCGAGCTGCAGCAGTTGCTGCTCGCCCGCGGTCACCAGATCGGCGAAGCCGACGGCATGGTCGGCAGCGCCACCCGCCGCGCCATCCAGGTCGAACAGACCCGCCTGGGCCTGCAACCGGCCGACGGTCGCCCCGGCCAGCGCATCCTCACCGCACTGCGTGCCGCCCCAGCGCTCACCGGCATGGCCGCAATACGCGCCACCGCATTCAAGCTGCCGGCCGCGTACCCCGCCTTCGCCCAATCCCCCATCGTCCACAAGGCATCCCCCATGTCCGACACCACCGGCCTGACCACAAGCGATTTCCAAGGTTTCCCGTCGTTGCTGATCGACACCCCGTTCTCCACCGCCGCCATCAGCCTGTTCGGCGGCCAGCTGCTGTCGTTCGTGCCCAAGGGCGGGCAGGACGTGATGTGGCTCTCGCCCAGCGCCCAGCAACCGCCCACCCCGATCCGCGGCGGCGCGCCGGTGTGCTGGCCATACTTCGGCCGCCAGGACCAGACCGGCGATGTGCCTGCCCATGGCTTCGTGCGCACGGTGGCGTGGCGACTCACCGAGAGCCACCGCGAGGACGACGGCACCGTGGTGCTCACGATCACCCCGCCGCGCTTCGACGACCTGGCGCTGCGCCTGCGCATGACACTGCGCGTCGGCCGCACCCTGGAGCAACGCCTGATCACCGAAAACACCAGCGCCGCTGCGGTGCGTTTCACCCAGGCGCTGCACAACTATTTCCGCGTCGGCGATGCGCTCAAGGTCAGTGTGCAGGGCCTGGACGGGCTGGATTACCTCGATAAGTACGAGAACTACGCCACCGCCCACCGCCAGCAAGGCGACTGGAGCCTGCGCGACCCGCGCGACCCCGGCCGCAGCGACCGCATCTACACCAACGCCGGCGGCCGCTACACCCTCACCGACCCGGTACTCGCCCGCCGCATCGTCATCGCCACCGAAGGCAGCCGCTCGCTGGTGGCCTGGAACCCGGGCGAAGAGGCCGCCAAAAAGATGGCCGACGTGGGCGAGGGCTGGCGCGACTACGTCTGCCTGGAAGCGGCCAACGCCGGCCCCGACGTCATCGAACTCGCCCCCGGCGCCAGTCACACCCTGACCCAGACCATCAGCGTCGAATAACCAACCACCGGCCGCCTGGCGGCACGCTCCCTTCTCCCGCCTGCGGGAGAAGACAGGTGTCTGGAAGCAGCCAACGCCGGCCCGGACGTCATCGCGCCCTCTCGCCGCCAGCCGCACAGCCCCCAGCCTCTCAGCCCCAGCCCCAGCCCCAGCCCCTCAGCGTCCAACAACTAACCGCCGGCCGCACGGCGGCACACTCCCTTCTCCCGCTAGCGGGAGAAGGTGCCCGAAGGGCGGATGAGGGCAGGGCACCCCAGCCAACCCACCATCAACGCCACTCGCCAGGCTGTACCGGATCACGCAGCCCCGCTATCCCCGGCACCGCGCGCCATCCGCAGCTACACTCCCCACCTCGCCACCCTGGGCCGCGCGATGTCTCTCCCCGCCGATTCCGCTGCCGCTCCGGGGCGCCGCCGCGCCGCGCTGATCTTCATCTTCATCACCGTCCTGATCGACGTGCTGTCGTTCGGTGTGATCATCCCGGTGCTGCCGGATCTGGTGCGGCATTTCACCGGCGGCGACTACGTGGTGGCCGCCGGCTGGATCGGCTGGTTCGGCTTCCTGTTCGCCGCCATCCAGTTCGTCTGCTCGCCGCTGCAAGGCGCCTTGTCCGACCGCTTCGGCCGCCGCCCGGTGATCCTGCTCTCCTGCCTGGGGCTGGGGCTGGATTTCATCCTGATGGCCATCGCCCACAGCTTGCCGATGCTGCTGCTGGCCCGGGTGATCTCCGGCATGTGCTCGGCCAGCTTTTCCACCGCCAACGCCTACATCGCCGACGTCACACCTGCCGACAAACGCGCCGGTGCCTTCGGCATGCTCGGCGCCGCGTTCGGCATTGGTTTTGTCGCCGGCCCCTTGATCGGCGGCTGGCTGGGCAGCATCGGGTTGCGCTGGCCATTCTGGTTCGCCGCCGGGCTGGCCTTGTTGAATGTGCTGTACGGCTGGTTCGTGCTGCCCGAATCGCTGCCCGCCGAACGTCGCACTGCGCGCCTGGAGTGGTCGCACGCCAATCCGCTCGGCGCGCTCAAGCTGCTGCGCCGCTATCGGCAGGTGTTCGGCCTGGCCTCGGTGGTGTTTCTGGCCAACCTGGCGCATTACGTCTATCCCAGCATCTTCGTGCTGTTCGCCGGCTACCAATATCGCTGGGGCCCGCGCGAAGTGAGCTGGGTGCTGGCCGGGGTTGGCGTGTGCAGCATCATCGTCAATGCGTTGCTGGTCGGCCGCCTGGTGCGCTGGCTCGGCGAACGCCGCGCCTTGCTGCTGGGGCTGGGCTGCGGGGTGATCGGCTTCGTCATCTACGGGCTGGCCGACAGCGGCGCGATGTTCCTGATCGGCGTCCCGATCAGCGCGTTGTGGGCAGTTGCCGCACCCGCCGCGCAAGCCTTGATCACCCGCGAGGTCGGCGCCGATGCGCAGGGGCGTGTGCAGGGCGCCTTGACTGGCCTGGTCAGCCTGGCCGGCATTGCGGGCCCGCTGTTGTTCGCCAATGTGTTTGCCTGGTTCATCGGTGCTGGCGCACCGCTGCATCTGCCCGGCGCGCCCTGGCTGCTGGCCGGCCTGTTGCTCGCTGCAGGGTGGTGGATGGCATGGAAGCGTGCAGGGCGGGGCAGCGGAATTGCCGCTGCTGCGCAAGGGTGATGCCAACGGATTCATTTAGCGCTCGTGTCCGCTTTATCTGATTTGCGCGCGCGCTGCTAGGCTGGTGCACTCCGTGCCGCGGCACTGCCTCGATTGCTTATGTGTCCTGACACCCAGGCTGTTCCCTCATCGGCCGCACGCGTGCTGCGTCACGCCACCCAGGACACGCATCGCCGGGTCGAAGCGGTGCCGCTGATGCAGGCGCTGGGGCAGGGGCAGGTCGACCGCGCCGGGTACGTGCAGATCCTGCGCCGTCACCATGCCTTGCTGGCGGGTTTCGAAGAGCAGTTGAGCGGCTGGCTGGGCACGCTGGTCGCCAGTGGCTGGCACTATCGCCGCCGCGTGCCGGCCTTGCGCGCGGACTTGCGCACGCTGAACCAACCGCCGGATCCCCCGCTCGCGCTGCCTGACGTGCGCACCGACGCCGCGCGCTGGGGCATGTTGTACGTCATCGAGGGCGCCCAGCTGGGCGGCCGGGTGATTGCCCGCGGCCTGCGCAGGCACCAGCCCGCGCTGGCCAGTGCGCTGCAGTATTTCGAACTGGCCGACGAAGACCCGGCCGCCTGGCGCCGGTTTCAGGCCGTGCTCGATCAACGCCTGGATTCACCGCAGACCCACGCGGCCGCCATCGATGGCGCGCATGCCATGTTTGCTCATTTCCATACCTGCCTCGCAGCGGAGCCGCGCCCGTGAATCAGCACACCGAACCCCTGGATATGGACGAGTGCGCGCGCGAGCCGATCCACATTCCCGGCATGATCCAGCCCTACGGCGTGCTGCTGGTGATCGAACCTGCCGACGGTCGGATCGTGCAGGCCAGTACCACCGCCGCCGAGTTGCTCGGCGTGCCGATGGACGCCTTGCTGGGCATGCCCTACACCCAGGTGCTGGAGCTGCCCGACACCTTGCCGGCTGCGGTGGACGACCAACCGCAGCACCTGTTGCATGCCGAGGTGCGCTTCCCGCAGCGCAGCGCGCCGCCCGACCACCCCTGGGTGGCCGCCTGGCATCTGTATCCGGAGCAGTGGTTGATCGAAATCGAGCCGCGTGACGCCCGCCTGATGGACGTCACCCTGCGCGAGGCCTTGCCGCTGTTGCGCAGCATCGAGCGCGACCCGGGCATCGCCGAGGCGGCCGTGCGCGCAGCCAAGGGCCTGCGCAACATGATCGGCTTCGACCGGGTGATGATTTATCGCTTCGACGAAGAGTGGAACGGCGATGTCATCGCCGAGGCCCGCCAGCCCGAGCTGGAGGCCTATCTCGGCCTGCATTACCCCGCCAGCGACATCCCCGCGCAGGCGCGCGCGCTGTACCTGCGCAACCGCGTGCGCCAGATCGCCGATGTCGGCTACCAGCCGTCGCCGATCCAGCCCACCCTGCATCCACGCCTGGGCACACCGGTGGACCTGAGCGATGTCAGCCTGCGCAGCGTTTCGCCGGTGCACCTGGAATATCTGGCCAACATGGGCGTCAGCGCCACGCTGGTGTCCTCCATCGTGGTCAACGACGCGTTGTGGGGGCTGATTTCCTGCCATCACTACAGCCCGCACTTCACCAGCCACACCATGCGCGATGCCACCGATGCGGTGACCCGCGCGCTGGCCGGTCGCATCGGCGCGCTGCAGGCCGTGGCGCGTGCCCGGCTGGAATCGGTGTTGCTGACCATCCGCGAAAAGCTGATCACCGACTTCAACGACGCCGAACACCTGACCGTGGACATGCTCGCCGACATGGCGCCGGACCTGATGGACGTGGTGGATGCCGACGGCGTGGCGGTCTTCCACGGTGAAGACATCAGCCGTCACGGCAGTACCCCGGACGCGGCGGCGTTGCGGCGCATCCGCGACCATCTCGAATCCGAGCACCACGACGCCCTGCGCGAGGACGCCGTCGGCGCCCTGCATGTGGATGCCATCGGCGAGGTCTTTCCGGAGCTGGCCGACCTGGCTCCGCTGGCCGCCGGCTTCATCTTCGTGCCGCTGATGCCGCAATCGCGCAGCGCCCTGCTGTGGACCCGGCGCGAGCAGGTGCAACAGGTCAAGTGGGCAGGCAACCCGCAGCTGGCCAAGCTGCAGGACATCCCCAACTCGCGCTTGTCGCCGCGTAAGAGCTTCGATCTCTGGCAGCAGACCGTGCGCGGCCGCGCGCGGCGTTGGTCGCCGCTGCATCTGGAGTCTGCGCGTAGCCTGCGCGTGTTGATCGAGCTGATGGAACGCAAGCGCTTCCAGCAGGATTTCACCTTGCTCGAAGCCTCGCTGTCGCGGCTGCGCGACGGCGTGGCCATCATCGAACGGGGCGCCAGCGCTGCCGCGCACCGGCTGATCTTCGTCAACCCGGCATTCGCCGAACTCAGCCAGGCCGAGGTGGCCGACCTGATCGGCCGCGACATGCTCGCCCTGGTCGCCGACGATGCCGCCCGCTCCAAGGTCGAGTTGCTCGAAGACGCCCTGCGCCTGGGACGCGCCGCCTACGTCACCTTGCCGCTACGCGCCCTGGACGGCTCGCCGGTGTATCGCCAGTTCCACCTCGAACCGCTGCCCAGCCCCAGCGGCGTGACGGCGCACTGGCTGCTGCAGCTGCGCGACCCCGAATAAGCGCCGCCACCTGGCGCGGCCACGCCGACGCTGCGGCCTGATATCGCAGTGTCGCGCGGGCACCTCGGGTCCGACGCGGTTCACCCCACCGGCGGCGGCTGGCGCCATCCTTGTCGTCGCACCGCGCCTGGCTAGCCGCGGAAGCGCGGCACCAAGAGCGCCTGACACTACGACACGCAGCGCGTGATATGCACGGCAGTCTCCGCGGGCGGCCGCAGCGCGTGACCGTACAAGGCGCGACATGGGCATCCGCACATCCAGCCAAGGCTCGCCGCCCCATCAAGGCGCAGATACAAACCGCGTCGGTTACCGCTAACGTCGCGGTCGCAGCAACAGCAAGGTGACCGTGCCGGCCACCAGTCCCCAGAACGAAGCACCGATCCCGCCCAGGGTCAGCCCGGAGGCGGTCACCAGAAACGTGATCAACGCCGCCTCGCGCTCGCTGTCTTCGCGCAGCGCCGCCGCCAGGCTGTTGCCGATCGTGCCCAACAGCGCGATCCCGGCGATGGCCATCACCAGCTCGCGCGGAAAGGCCGCAAGCACGGCGGCCACGGTCGCCCCGAACAACCCGATCACCACATAGAACACGCCCGCACTCACCGCTGCGGTGTAACGACGGGCCGGGTCCTCATGCGCCTCCCGGCCCATGCAGATCGCGGCAGTGATCGCCGCAAGATTCAAGGCATATCCACCAAACGGCGCCAGCACGCTGTTGACCACGCCGATCCAGCCGATCGTTGGCGAGATCGGCACCGTGTAGCCAGACGCCCGGATCACCGCCACCCCGGGCACGTTCTGCGAGGCCATGGTGACCACCCACAACGGGATCGCCAGCCCGAACAGCGCCGCCCAGGACAGCGACGGCACCACCAATACCGGCCTTGCCAGTTCCAGCTGCACCGCTTCGAGGTGCAGCAACCCACCGCCGGCGGCAATGCCGACGCCGACCAGCAAGGTCGCAATCACGGCATAGCGCGCGAACCAGCGCCGTCCCACCAGATAGGTCGCCAGCATCGCCAGCGCCAGCACCAGTTGGTGCTGCATGGCCACGAATAGATCCAGGCCAAAGCGCAGCAGCACCCCGGCCAGCATGCCCGACGCCAACGCGATGGGAATGCGCTTGATCGCACGCTCGAACATCCCTGAGAACCCGGCCACCACTCCCAAGACCGCTGCCACCACGAAGGCGCCGATCGCCTCGCGCAACGGCACACCCGCCGCGCTGCCGATCAGCATCGCCGCGCCGGGCGTGGACCACGCCGTCACCACCGGCACCCGATACCGCAGCGACAAACCGATGCAGGTCACGCCCATGCCGATCCCGAGGGCCCACATCCACGATGCGATCTGCGCCTGGTCGGCCCCCAGATGCCGCGCCGCCTCGAACACGATCACCGCAGAGCTGGCAAACCCCACCAACACGGTGACAAATCCAGCGGCAAT
>NZ_CM192985.1:4432500-4797500 GCF_041477645.2 Xanthomonas sp. NCPPB 1325 | reverse complement strand
AGCTCAGGTGGTTAGAGCGCACCCCTGATAAGGGTGAGGTCGGTAGTTCGAGTCTACCCAGACCCACCACTCTGAATGTAGTGCACACTTAAGAATTTATATGGATCAGCGTTGAGGCTGATACATGTTCTTTTATAACTTGTGACGTAGCGAGCGTTTGAGATATCTATCTAAACGTGTCGTTGAGGCTAAGGCGGGGACTTCGAGTCCCTAAATAATTGAGTCGTATGTTCGCGTTGGTGGCTTTGTACCCCACACAACACGTACATGTAACTCCGAGGCAACTTGGGGTTATATGGTCAAGCGAATAAGCGCACACGGTGGATGCCTAGGCGGTCAGAGGCGATGAAGGACGTGGTAGCCTGCGAAAAGTGTCGGGGAGCTGGCAACAAGCTTTGATCCGGCAATATCCGAATGGGGAAACCCACTGCTTCGGCAGTATCCTGCAGTGAATTCATAGCTGCTGGAAGCGAACCCGGTGAACTGAAATATCTAAGTAACCGGAGGAAAAGAAATCAACCGAGATTCCCTGAGTAGTGACGAGCGAACGGGGAACAGCCCTTAAGCTGGAATGGCTTTAGAAAAACAATCTGGAAAGATTGGCCATAGAAGGTGATAGCCCTGTATTTAAAAGGGCCACTCCAGTGAAGACGAGTAGGGCGGGGCACGTGAAACCCTGTCTGAATATGGGGGGACCATCCTCCAAGGCTAAATACTCCTGACCGACCGATAGTGAACCAGTACCGTGAGGGAAAGGCGAAAAGAACCCCGGAGAGGGGAGTGAAATAGATCCTGAAACCGTGTGCGTACAAGCAGTAGGAGCTCGCAAGAGTGACTGCGTACCTTTTGTATAATGGGTCAGCGACTTACTGTTCGTGGCAAGCTTAACCGTATAGGGGAGGCGAAGGGAAACCGAGTCTGATAAGGGCGCATAGTCGCGGGCAGTAGACCCGAAACCGGGTGATCTAGTCATGGCCAGGGTGAAGGTGCCGTAACAGGTACTGGAGGCCCGAACCCACGTCTGTTGCAAAAGACGGGGATGAGCTGTGATTAGGAGTGAAAAGCTAATCGAACCCGGAGATAGCTGGTTCTCCTCGAAAGCTATTTAGGTAGCGCCTCGGACGAATACTACTGGGGGTAGAGCACTGTTATGGCTAGGGGGTCATCGCGACTTACCAAACCATTGCAAACTCCGAATACCAGTACGTACTATCCGGGAGACACACGGCGGGTGCTAACGTCCGTCGTGAAAAGGGAAACAACCCAGACCCACAGCTAAGGTCCCAAATTCACTGCTAAGTGGAAAACGATGTGGAAAGGCATAGACAGCCAGGAGGTTGGCTTAGAAGCAGCCACCCTTTAAAGAAAGCGTAATAGCTCACTGGTCGAGTCGGTCTGCGCGGAAGATTTAACGGGGCTAAGCAGTGAACCGAAGCTTGGGGTGCATAAAACTTGTTTTATGCGCGGTAGAGGAGCGTTCCGTAAGCCTGCGAAGGCAGATTGAGAAGTCTGCTGGAGGTATCGGAAGTGCGAATGCTGACATGAGTAACGATAATGCGGGTGAAAAGCCCGCACGCCGAAAGCCCAAGGTTTCCTTGCGCAACGTTAATCGACGCAGGGTTAGTCGGTCCCTAAGGCGAGGGCGAAAGCCGTAGTCGATGGGAAGCAGGTTAATATTCCTGCACCTCGCGTGAGTGCGATGGAGGGACGGAGAAGGTTAGGTGTACCGGGCGTTGGTTGTCCCGGGGAAAGGCGGTAGGTTTGAATCTTTGGCAAATCCGGGATTCTTTAAGACCGAGCACCGAGACGAGCCTTTATGGCGAAGTCACTGATACCACGCTTCCAGGAAAAGCTCCTAAGCTTCAGCTCACGAAGACCGTACCGTAAACCGACACAGGTGGGTAGGATGAGAATTCTCAGGCGCTTGAGAGAACTCGGGTGAAGGAACTAGGCAACATGGCACCGTAACTTCGGGAGAAGGTGCACCCTTTTTGGTGGCTCATGCGAGCTATAGCTGAAGAGGGTCGCAGAAACCAGGCCGCTGCGACTGTTTATCAAAAACACAGCACTCTGCAAACACGAAAGTGGACGTATAGGGTGTGACGCCTGCCCGGTGCTGGAAGGTTAATTGATGGGGTCAGCCGCAAGGCGAAGCTCTTGATCGAAGCCCCAGTAAACGGCGGCCGTAACTATAACGGTCCTAAGGTAGCGAAATTCCTTGTCGGGTAAGTTCCGACCTGCACGAATGGCGTAACGACAGCGGCGCTGTCTCCACCCGAGACTCAGTGAAATTGAAATCGCTGTGAAGATGCAGCGTTCCCGTGGCAAGACGGAAAGACCCCGTGAACCTTTACTATAGCTTTACACTGAACGTTGAGTTCGTCTGTGTAGGATAGGTGGGAGGCTATGAAACTGTGGCGCTAGCTGCAGTGGAGCCATCCTTGAAATACCACCCTGTCGTGCTTGACGTTCTAACCTAGGTCCGTTATCCGGATCAGGGACCGTGTATGGTGGGTAGTTTGACTGGGGCGGTCTCCTCCTAAAGAGTAACGGAGGAGCACGAAGGTACGCTCAGCGCGGTCGGACATCGCGCACTGTGTGCAAAGGCATAAGCGTGCTTGACTGCAAGATCGACGGATCAAGCAGGTACGAAAGTAGGTCTTAGTGATCCGGTGGTTCTGTATGGAAGGGCCATCGCTCAACGGATAAAAGGTACTCCGGGGATAACAGGCTGATACCGCCCAAGAGTTCATATCGACGGCGGTGTTTGGCACCTCGATGTCGGCTCATCACATCCTGGGGCTGTAGTCGGTCCCAAGGGTATGGCTGTTCGCCATTTAAAGTGGTACGCGAGCTGGGTTCAGAACGTCGTGAGACAGTTCGGTCCCTATCTGCCATGGGCGTTGGAAGTTTGAGAGGGGCTGCTCCTAGTACGAGAGGACCGGAGTGGACGAACCTCTGGTGTTCCGGTTGTCACGCCAGTGGCATTGCCGGGTAGCTATGTTCGGAAGCGATAACCGCTGAAAGCATCTAAGCGGGAAGCGCGCCTCAAGATGAGACTTCCCGGGGCACAAGCCCCCTAAAGGAACCATGTAGACTACGTGGTTGATAGGTCAGGTGTGTAAGTACAGCAATGTATTGAGCTAACTGATACTAATGATCCGTGCGGCTTGACCATATAACCTCAAGTTGCCTTGGTCCCAACGAACGTTGGTAGATCATCAAATGCAAGCTACGTCACAAGTTAACTATGCGAGGCTGAGCGCCGTAGGTGCTTCCATACGCTAACGCTTGCACACCCGTGCAGACGTTTGAGGAAGCAGCAACTGGCGACGCTCCAACCGTCTCCCTGGTGAAATTAGCGCTGTGGAACCACCCGATCCCATCCCGAACTCGGAAGTGAAACGCAGCTGCGCCGATGGTAGTGTGGCTCAAGCCATGCGAGAGTAGGTCATCGCCAGGGGCTTTACCCGAAACCCTCAGTCCACAAGGACTGAGGGTTTCTTTTTGCCCGGATGTTGGGCATAGCCTCCGTTTGTAGCATGCTGCGGCAGGCGCGATATGTGAGCCATCAAGTCGACGCCGCAGCGTCCAACGGATGCCTGATTGCCTGCGCATCTTCTCCTCCGCGCATACGGCGGCACGCTGCCTCTTCGGCCAAGCCGCCTCTCAGACAGCGGCAACTGCAGCACGCTGATACGCCTCTAAGATGCTTCGTCCGGTGCGCGACATCCGCTAAGAAACAGCGACAGCCGCCTCCACGGGCACCAAAGCGGCTGATGTTGAAAGGCGGCGCTAAGCGACGTTGGGAATCGCGCCTGGATCAACGCAGCGCTTGTTTGAACTTGATTGCTTTTCGGCAGTAGACCTCCATATCGGTGTCTGCCGGTGCCTAACCGATTGATCTGGAAACCTCGATGCCTGAGCTGCCCGAAGTCGAAACGACCATGCGTGGGCTTGCGCCACACCTGGTTGGGCAACGCATCCATGGCGTGATCCTGCGCCGTCCGGATTTGCGGTGGCCGATTGCCGAGCAGATCGAGCGCCTGTTGCCTGGAGCCACCATCACGCAGGTACGGCGACGTGCGAAATATCTGCTGGTGGATACCGATGCAGGTGGCAGCGCGTTGCTGCATCTTGGCATGTCGGGGAGCCTGCGTGTGTTGCCAGGGGAGACCCCGCCGCGCGCGCACGATCATGTGGATATCAGCCTGCAGAATGGGCGCGTCCTGCGTTTCAACGACCCGCGTCGGTTTGGTTGTCTGTTGTGGCAAACCGATGCACAAACGCATGAATTGCTTGCCGCACTCGGTCCCGAGCCATTATCGGAGGCATTTACTGCCGATTATCTTTATGCGCTCTCGCGAGGTCGCCGCGCGGCGGTCAAGACATTCTTGATGGATCAGGCGGTAGTGGTTGGCGTCGGCAATATTTATGCGGCCGAGAGCCTGCATCGTGCAGGCATCAGTCCATTGCGTGAAGCCGGAAAGGTCTCGCTTGACCGGTATCGCGGCCTGGTTGCCGCCGTAAAGGAGATTCTCGACTACGCGATCAAGCGCGGCGGGACCACGCTACGGGACTTTATCAGCCCCGATGGTGCACCCGGCTATTTCGAGCAGGAATTGACGGTGTACGGGCGCGAAGGCGAGCCCTGCAAGCAGTGCGGGCGTGCGTTGAAACATGCCACCATCGGGCAACGCGCCACTGTGTGGTGTGGGAGCTGTCAGCGATAAGCAAGGCGCGGGTATTGCGGGCGACTAAAGCAAGCCCGTTACCGCGAATCGTGCGAGAAAGCCTGGAGTTTTTCAGCGCGCCGGTATCCAATCCGCGCACCGTGTCACGGAAGTGCGCTTCCAGCCCGTCCAGGCTTTCTACAGCGGCGGCGCCATGTCATGAGGACTCAACGGCTGGTCACAGAGCATTGCGTCACCGCTCCACAGCGGCGAACGCCGTGCCGCTAGTTTCCGGCGTGACACCGCGCCACAATCCCTGCGTCCTGCATCTGGAAGTGCTGCATGCCCACCTCACCGTCTCTGCGCCTATCGCAGGTTGTTGTCACTGCGTTGGCGGTGCTGTGCGTCAGTGGCGCACATGCCGATGAGCCCGCAAAAGAACAGGCAGCTGCCGCGCAGCGCATCCAGCTGAGCAACGATGTAGTGCAGCTGAGTGCAACGCCGTCCTTTGGCGGACGCATCCTGTCGTTTCAGCTGCGCGGGCAGCCCAGTGTGTTGAAGATCGGTCGCGGCGTGGACCGCTCACCCGTGGCTGAAGTGTCGGCGCGGTCGGGGGATGTTCCGTATCTTGGCCACGATGTATGGGTGGGGCCGCAGAGCCAGTGGTGGCTGCACCAGCAGGTCAACCCCGAGCGCAAGGCCGCGGCCGCGGTATGGCCGCCTGATCCGTATCTGTCATTGGCCACCACGCGTGTGGCCGCGCGTGATGCGGGCCAGCTGACGTTGGAAGGCGTGCCCAGTCCGGTGACGGGGGTGCAGCTGACCAAGCGCATCGCGCTGTCCAGCACACGGGCGGACACGGTTGAGGTGCATGCTGCTGCACGCAATATCCGCAAGCAGGCGGTTGCCTGGGATCTATGGTTCAACACGCGCGTTGCAGCAAGCACCCGTGTGTTCGTGCCGGTGGCAGCGGCTGCCGATATCCGCGTGCAGCCGCCGAGTGAGGCGGGTACCGTACCGCCGGCCTACCGGCACCGCGCCGGCCTTCTTGCTCTGCGCGCGGACGCGCGCGAAGACGGGCTGATCCAGCGTGGCAAGCTGCTGCTGCAGCCATCGGCAGGCTGGATGGCGGGTTTTGCCGGTGCGCAGGTGCTGGTCATTCGCTTTGCGCATGAGCCACTGGCTGCCATCCATCCCGAGCAGGGGCAGGTGGAGTTGTACATGGATGCGCCAGCCCGGCGTGCGGCAGATGGCCTGCTGGAAATGGAAGTGCATGCGCCTTACCGCCAGCTGGCGCCGGGCGCGCAAATGCAGGCCATGGAGCAGTGGACCTTGCTGCAATACACCGGGCCGGACGAGGAGCAGGCACAGCGACAGTTCCTGTGCGGCAAGGCGAAGGAACTGGCGCTGGAACACGCCTGTGTAGCGGAAGCCGCAGCGCGTTGAGTCCGGTATGCGCGTCCACCTCAGGCTGTGGCTATGATGTCGCCCATTCCCTGATCAGATCGATGCGCATGCAACGACGCCATTTCCTGAAGAATGCTGCTGCCGCCCTGGCTGCGCTCGGTTTACCGGCAGTGCCGCAGTGGGCATTGGCTGCCAAGGCCGTGGGGTTGCGTCGGTTGGGTCAGGCGCAGCCGTTCGACTATGCCTGGCTCAAGGGGCAGGCACGTGCGCTGGCCGCCGCGCCGTACAAGAGTCACAAGCAGATCCTGCCAGGCCCACTGGAAGCATTGAACTGGGATCAGTACCAGTCGATCCGCTACCGTCAGGACCATGCGCTATGGGCCGATGGCAACGGCAAGTTCCAGGCGAAGTTCTTCCACCTGGGGTTGTACTTCCACACCCCGGTGCACATCTATGACATCGTCGATGGCAAGGCGCAGCAGTTGGCCTATGACCCGGCTGCGTTCGATTACGGCAGCAGCGGGCTAGGCGGCAAGCAATTGCCCAAGGATCTGGGTTTTGCCGGCTTCCGGCTCAATACCCGCAAGGACACCGACCGCGATTTTTCGGCGTTTCTGGGTGCGAGCTATTTCCGCGCGGTGGGCAAGGAAGGCCAGTACGGGCAGTCGGCGCGCGGGTTGGCCATCGACACCGGTACCGGTGGCCCGGAGGAGTTTCCGGACTTCATTGCCTACTACCTCGAGCAGCCCGCCGACGATTCGAACACCGTGGTGGTCTACGGCCTGCTGGATTCGCCCAGCGTCGCCGGTGCCTACCGCTTTGCCATCACCAATGGCGAGGTGCTGGTGATGGACATCGACAGTGCGCTGTACCCGCGCAAGGCGATCGAGCGGCTGGGGATCGGCCCGTGCACCAGCATGTACCAGGTTGGCGAAAACGATAACCGCATGGACTGGGACTGGCGCCCGGAAATCCACGATACCGATGGCCTGGCGATGTGGACCGGTGGCGGCGAATGGATCTGGCGCCCGTTGTGCAACCCGCCGCAGCTGCGCTTCAACATGTTTGTCGACGAGAACCCGCGCGGGTTCGGGCTGCTGCAGCGCGACCGCAATTTCGACCATTACCAGGACGACGGGGTGTTTTACGAGAAGCGCCCGTGTCTGTGGGTGGAGCCCAAGAGCGGTTGGGGCAAGGGCTCGGTGCAACTGGTCGAGATCCCGACCGTGGATGAGACCTTCGACAATATCGTGGCGTTCTGGAACCCTCAGGCCAAGCCGCAGCCGGGGCAGGAACTGTTGATGGGCTACCGCCTGTATTGGGGCGCGCAGCCGCCGGCCAGTTCGCCGTTGGCGCACTGCGTGGCGACGCGTACCGGTCTGGGTGGCATCGTCGGGCAGAAGCGCGGTCATTTCTCGTGGCGGTTTGCGGTGGACTTCGCCGGTGGCGAGTTACCTGGCCTGGTCAAGGACGCCAAGACCAAGGTCGAGGCGGTGATCCAGGTGTCGCGCGGCACCACCGAGATCGTGTCGGCGCGGCCGCTGCATGAGCTCAAGGGCTATCGGGCGATGTTCGATCTGGTGCCGCCGGACGAAGGTACCCAGCAGATCGATATCCGCCTGTATCTGCGCGCCAACGGCAAGCCGCTCACCGAAACCTGGCTTTACCAATGGACGCCGCCGCCGGCGAGCGAGCGCAAGCTCTACTGAGCGTGTGCAACGCGCCGTGCATGCCGGCGCTGCCAGGGCCGGCATGCACGGCCTGCCTGGCTGGCGGGGTGCCGCTGCCGGCATGTCGTCGCTGATCCTCGGGCTGCGCAGGCCCGCACCTTTACGGGAGCGGTCAGCCGCGCCGTGACCATGACAGCTCGCCCGAACAGGTATGCACCGGTTGCCGGGCGCAGCCATCGGCGACGCACCTGCGCCTACATACGTGGCACGCATCGCGTGCATGCGGCACCGGTCATGCGCCTACCGCTGCTGGGCGCGGCTGGCGATTGGCAGATGAGCGAGCTGGGTTGCTCCGCACGCGGGTTGGATCACGCTGCGAGCAAGCGCAGTTGTCGGCCGGCAAGCTCAGGCCGACGTCATTCCTTGACCAGCTGCATGCGTGCGCGTGGGCGGGCGCAGGACAGCTCCACGCGGAAGCAGGTGCCGTTCTTGCCGCTGGTGATGCGCAGCTCGCCCTGATGCGCCTGCGCAATCTGCGCGGCCATATGCAGGCCCAGGTCCACTTCCGGCGCTGGCCGGCCGGCGCTGTGCACATGGGTGGAGGCATGCAGGACATCCAGCCGGCGCGGGTCGATGCCATCGAGGTTGCAGACCTCGATGCGGAGCCGGCCCTGCTCGGTGACGGCGACCGCCTTGATCAGCGAACTCTGCTGACCTTGCACCACCGCGTTGATCATCATGCTGCCGAACATCTGCGCCAGGCGCACCGCATCGCCATGCACCGGCTCGTCGATCGCCACATGCGTGGACAGCACCTGGTTGGGATACGCGGCGCGGGTTTCGTCCACGACCTGCGACAGTGCGTCGAGCAGGTCGCTGCCGTTGCCGTAGTCCAGCTGCAGCCAGTCGCGTTCGATGCCGCGGGCAAAATCACAGGCGAAATCGATCAGTTCTTCCATGCGCTGCAGGCTGCGCTGCATCGAGCGGATGGCCCCGCCCTGGCGCTGGCTGAGCTGGTCGATGGACAGCATGTCCACCACCGCGTGCATGGATTGCAGCGGGTTGCGCAGGTCGTGGCCGAGAATGCCGATGAACTCTTCGCGCAATCGTGCCGAGGCGCCGGCGCGGCCCAGTTCGCTGCGTGCGCGGCGCGATTCCTGTGCGCTTTCTTCGGCGCGCTGTTCGGCCTGGATCTGCGCGGCCAGCAGTTGCGCGAGCAATTCGACCTTCTCGACCAGTTGCTGGTCCATCGCGCGTGGCAGCGGATCCAGTGCACACAAGGTGCCGAACACGCTGCCATCGTCGAAGCGGATCGGCACCGAGACATAGCTTTCAAAGCCATACAGGCGCGGCGACGGGTGGTCGCGGTAGACCGGGTCGTCCGAGGCATGCCCGAACCACACGGCATTGCCCTTGACCCGCACGCTGTCGCAGAAGGTGGTCGCCAGCGGCAGCTCGTCGCCGGGCAGCAGGCCGAAGGACAGGTCGTCGCGCACCTGGCAGGTGATCCAGCGCGCTTCGGTCACCCGCGCCACGGCAGCAAACCCCATGCCGGTCAGTCGCGTCAGGATGCTCAGGACATCGGGAACCGACGATAGCCGGCCCACCCGCGCGATATCGGCGCGTAACTCGGCAGGAAGCGAATCCATGGGTGCCTCCCGACAGTGGATGGAGCGCAGTCTACAGGACTGCGGATGGGCCTGGTTGTACGCAACGGTGCGGCGTCACGCGCCCAACAATACGCCTGTTGGCGGGCGTGGACGATGCCGCAACGGCCCCATGCCCGAACAGCTCTAGCGGTGCAAAGGGAACGTATAGGTCGACCAGGACGGATGGTGTCGACCGGGCACACATCCACCGGTGGAAACTTGGCGAGCAACCTGCGGGCCAGCAGCGGCGGCGCCGGGCTGATTACGTGGGCGGCACAGTGGGGGCGTTGCACGCGCTGGAATCGATCGCTGTTGCCACTCCGGCGTCGATCCTGCGAAGGACGGCCGAAGCGTCGAGGTCAGCCCTCGCCTACGTCTGCGTAGACGGCAGAGGAAGGGCGATCTGCAGCGGGTCGATGCGGCCTTCGCCGCGCATGATCTTCTTGAACTCGGCGCGGCTGACCGACACATAGCGCTCGTTGCCGCCGATCTCCACCTGCGGGCCATCCTGCACCGCGTGCCCTTGCGCATCCACGCGCACGGTCATGGTGGCCTTGCTGCCGCTATGGCAGATGGTCTTGATCTCTTCCAACTCATCGGCCCAGGCCAGCAGGAACTGGCTGCCTTCGAACAGCTCGCCGCGAAAGTCGGTACGCAGGCCGTAGCACAGCACCGGGATGCGCAGGCGGTCGACCACTTCGCTCAGCTGCCAGACCTGTGCCCGGCTGAGGAACTGCGCCTCATCGACCAGCACGCAATGCAGCGCGCCCTGGCTGGCGATATCGCGTTCCACCAGTTGCTGCAGTTCGGTATCGCGATCGAACGGGCGCCCGTCCGCGCGCAGGCCGATCCGCGAGGCGACCACGCCGCTGCCGGCGCGGTGGTCGAGCTTGGGGGTGAGGATCAGCGTGCGCATGCCGCGCTCGCGGTAGTTGTGCGCCGACTGCAGCAAGGTGGTGGTCTTGCCGGCATTCATCGCCGAATAGTAGAAGTAGAGCTTGGCCATCGGTCGATTTTACCGGGCCGGGCGGCTGATTGCGGGGCGCGTGCTGCCAGATGGCCATGCCGGGGCCTGAGCGCTGCCCAGCTTCAACGCCGCGCTGCGCGGTCTGCATCGCTGGCGCAGCGCGAGCACGCGCCTGCCTGACCAGATGAACCCGTCGCGCCGGCCAGCGGCAGGCCGCCCCGGTACAATGGCGCGCTCTGTCGGAAGCTCCTATGCACGGTCTCAACCCCCCGCAAAGCGCTGCAGTGCTGCACTGCGAAGGTCCCTTGTTGGTGCTGGCCGGTGCCGGCAGCGGCAAGACGCGCGTGATCGTGGAGAAGATCGCCCACCTGATCGCCACCGGCCGCTATCCGGCCAAGCGTATCGCGGCGATCACCTTCACCAACAAGTCGGCCAAGGAAATGCGCGAGCGTGTGGCCAAGCGCATCCGCGGCGATGGCGCCGATGGGCTGACCATCTGTACCTTCCATGCGCTGGGGCTGAAGTTCCTGCAGATCGAGCATGCGGCGGCCGGGTTGAAGCGCGGCTTTTCGATCTTTGATTCGGACGATGCCGCCGCCCAGATCAAGGACCTGATGCATGGCGCCAAGCCCGATGCGATCGAAGATGCCAAGAACCTGATCTCGCGCGCCAAGAATGCCGGCCTGTCGCCGGAACAGGCGATGGCGGCGGCACGCAGCAACCGCGAGAAAGAAGCCGCCAGCTTGTATGAGCGCTACCAGGCGCGGCTGACTACTTTCAATGCGGTGGATTTCGATGACCTGATCCGCCTGCCGGTGCAGATCCTGGAAGCCAACGAACAAATCGTGCTGGGCTGGCGCGAGCGCATCGGCTACCTGCTGGTGGACGAATGCCAGGACACCAACGATGCCCAGTACCGGCTGCTCAAGATGCTGGCCGGCCCGCGCGGCAACTTCACCTGCGTGGGCGACGACGACCAGAGCATCTACGCCTGGCGCGGCGCCAACCCGGAAAACCTGCAGCAGATGGCGCGCGATTATCCGGCGCTGGAAATCATCAAGCTGGAGCAGAACTACCGTTGTTCCAACCGCGTGCTGCGCGCGGCCAATGCGTTGATCGCGCATAACCCGCACGAGCACTTGAAGACATTGTGGAGCGACCAGGCCGACGGCGAGCGCATCCGCGTGTGGGAGTGCCGCGACAGCGAGCACGAAGCGGAAAAGGTCGCGGCCGAGATTTCGTTCCTGGGCACGGCCAAGCAGGTGCCGTGGAGTGATTTCTGCATCCTGTTCCGTGGCAATTTCCAATCGCGGCCGCTGGAAAAAGCCTTGCAGCTGCTGCGCGTGCCGTACCACCTGACGGGCGGGACCGCATTTCTGGAGCGACAGGAGGTCAAGGACCTGCTGTCGTGGCTGCGCCTGATCGTCAACCCCGACGATGACGCGGCGTTTTTGCGTGCGGTGCAATCGCCCAAGCGCGAAGTGGGTGCCACCTCGCTGGCGCGCCTGGCGGAACTGGCCAGCGGCAAGTCGGTGCCGATGTCGCGCGCGGCCGAGTCGATGGGTGCGCTGCAGCATCTGCCGCCGCGTGCGGCCAACGGCCTGAGTGCGTTCACCGACATCCTGCGTGAGATGCGCGAGCATTCGACCAGGCTGCCAGCGGGGGAACTGGTACGCATGCTGGCCGACAAGTCTGGCCTGCTCAACGATCTGCGCAACCAGTCCAAGGACGAGACCGGCTTCCAGCGGCGCAAGCGCAATCTGGACGAGCTGGCCGAGTGGTTCGAAGGTGGTCCTCGCGGTGCGAGTGCCAGCGATCTGGCCGCGCAGCTGGCGCTGCTGTCGCGCAACGACAAGGACGATGGGGGCAACCAGGTACGCATGATGACCATGCATGCGTCCAAGGGGCTGGAGTTCCGCTACGTGTTCATCGTCGGCTGCGAGGACGGTGTGCTGCCGCACGAAGTGAGCCTGGAAGAAGGCAATCTGCAGGAAGAACGCCGCTTGCTGTATGTGGGTATCACCCGCGCCAAGGAACAGTTGTGGATGAGCCACAGCAAATTGACGCGCAAGTTCGGCGAGCATGTGCGGCTCAAGCCGAGCCGGTTCTTCGACGAGATTCCGGCCGAGGAATTGCAGCGCGACGGTGCCGACCCGGTGGCCGATGCCGAGCGCAAGAAGGAGCGCGCCAGCGCGGGGTTGGCCGCGATCCAGGCCTTGTTCGACTGACGCGTGGTGCGCGGTTGCACCGCAACCCGCAGCACGCATTGCATCGCTTGCCAGTGACGCGGCCGCACGGCAGTCTGGTTTCCCCCGATGCCGGAGTGCGCCGTGACCGTCGTGATCGAAACCCCGCGTCTGCGCTTGCGTCTGCTCGATCCCGAGCGCGACGCCGATGCGATGTTGGCGCTGGTCAACGACCCCGGATTTATCGCCGGCATCAACGACCGTGGCATCCGCACCCGCGAGCAGGCGCGAGCGCATCTGTGCGAATGGGCGCAAGCGCACCACGCGCGGTATGGGTTCGCGCACTGGGCAATGGAAACGCGTGAGGATGCCGCGTTTATCGGCACGTTGGGCCTGTTGTGCCGCGATCCCTTGCCGGTGCCGCATCTCGGTTTTGCGCTGTTGCCCGCGCACCGCGGCAAGGGCTATGTGACCGAGGCCGGGCGGGCGGTGCTCGAGCATGCGCGCGACGTGTTGGGACTGATGCAGCTGTGCGCAATCGTGTCGCCGGACAACGCCGCGTCGATCCGCGCGCTGGAGGCATTGGGCTTGCAACGCGAGGGCCTGCGGGTATTGAGTCCCGACACCCCTGCAGTGCTGTATTACGCAATCGATCTTGCGCCTGCCGGTAGGTCCGGCTGAGCGCCCAGGCGATATCGGCTCATTCGCTGATGCAAGCGTGATGGCGTCTGATAGACGAGTTCATGCGGTCCAATGCAGAGCAGTCGATCTCAGGTTCGGCTGCGGAGCCCTTGCCCGCCCACCCTTGCGGGACACGCTGCAAGTCCGCCCTTGTAGCCGTTCTTGGCCTCAACCCCAAGGCGAGAGGCAGCAGCGCTGCAGACCGGCCACAGCGCTGATATCGCAGCTGTCGGCTGCCGACCGTCGGATCAGGCGCCGGCCGCGTCCAGCCGCGCCTGCACTGCGGCCAGCGCCTCCTGCAGCTCGGCGACCGTGGTTTCCAGGGTCTGCACGCGCGCGTCCAGTTCGCTGGTGCCGCCGCCGCTGCGTGTGTTCGGTGCGGCACGCGCCGCGGCGGCCTGCAAGGCGTCGATATCCAGCTCGCCGCTGAGCAGATGCGCGTAGCGGTCTTCGCGCTGGCCGCTGGCGCGGGGCAGTTGCGCCGCCAGGCCGCGCTGGATCAAGCGGTCCAGGTGATGGCGCACGTCGTCGGCATCGTTGAAACGCGCCAGCCGCTCGCTGCGCGCAAACAGCTCGCCCAGCGTCTGTGGGCCGCGCAACAGCAGCAGGCCGATCAGGGCCACCTGCTGACGGGTCAGGTCCAGCACATTGCCCAGACGGTGTTCGTAGCGCTCGGCACGCGAAGAGAACTGCTGGCGCACCAGGCCCAGGGTTTCCAGCTGGCGCAGCGCGTGGTGCACCACGCCGGTCTGCAGGTTCAATACCGGCTCGCGCGAGGTCTTCTGGTTGGCGGCGACCTGGGCGGCGTTGACGGTGAGCGGATACGCATCCGGGGTGGTCGCTTCCTTTTCGATCAGACAGCCGAGCACGCGGGCCTGGGCGGTGTCGAGAACGGGCGGGGACGAGAGTTCGGTCATCGGTGACTCCGGGGCAATCAGCGCACAAGGATATGCCGATCTGCTGCCAGCGTTCTTTCGATGCGGCGAACACGCGCGGCGGCGGCAGCTAACTCCGGATGGCGCCGGTCTGCGTCGTGCGGCGAAACACGCCTGCGCCTGCAGGAACAGGTGCAGGTCCGCATCCGCATCGTGCCGAAACCCTGTTCGGCCAGGCTGCCCTACAAGCCGCGTCGCACGGGTGGCGCGCACGGCTCGCCTCCTGGCAGCGGCAACCGCGAGCGGACTGGCGCGAACCCGCTAAAATTGCGCTCTTCATTGCCGTTCCTGTTCTGGTGGATGCCATGCGCCCCTCGCTTTACGCACCGTTGTCCCTGCTCGCCTGCACCGCGCTGGCCCTGAGCGCCTGCAAGCCCGGCGACACGCAACCGGCCCAGCCTGCGAAGGCCGCCGCAACCGCCCATGCCGATGCCAGCGCCGCGGTCACCAAGGCCGCAACGTCGGCCACCACCGCGCCGGCCGGCGACGACAACCTCAACGCGGTGCTGTGGATGCAGCGCTCGGAGGAATACCGCGCCGTGGCCGAGCAGACCTATCGCGCTGCCGCCGACAAGCTCGACACCGCGCTCAAACAGCCCAACTGGGACGCGCTAGTCCCGGAAGAGCGCGCCAACGCGGCCACCGGCCTGAAGCCGGCGGTGGTGCTGGATGTGGACGAGACCGTGCTGGATAACTCGCCCTACCAGGCACGCCTGCTGCGCGACGGCAAGGAATACGACGAGCTCAGTTGGGACCAGTGGGTGGCCGAGAAGAAGGCCACCGCGATCCCGGGGGTGGTGGATTTCGCCAAGGCCGCCAACGCCCGCGGCGTCACCCTGATCTACATTTCCAACCGCGCCGTGCACCTGAAGGACGCCACGCTGGCCAATCTGCGCAGCGTGGGGTTGCCGGTGGCCGACGACAGCGTGTTCCTGGGCCTGGGCACGGTGGTGCCCGGGTGCGAGCAGAACGGCAGCGAGAAGAATTGCCGCCGCCAGCTGGCCGGGCAGACGTACCGCGTGCTGATGCAGTTCGGTGACCAGCTGGGCGACTTCGTGCAGGTCAGCGCCAACACCGGGCAGGCGCGTGGCGCGCTGCTGCAGCAGTATCACGACTGGTTCGGCGAGCGCTGGTGGATGCTGCCCAACCCCAGCTACGGCGGCTGGGAGCCGGCGCAGTTCAACAACGATTATGCGCAACCCTGGAAAGCACGCCACGACGCCAAGCGCGCCGCATTGGAGACCGCCCGATGAACCGTCCCCCGTTAGCCCTGGCCGCGCACGAGCGGCTGATCTTTGCGCTGGACGTCCCCGGCCATGACGAGGCGATCGCCTGGGTGGACCGCCTGGGCGAGTCGGTGTCTTTCTACAAGATCGGCATGGAGCTGCTGGCGTCGGGCGAGTACTTCCATGTGCTGGATGCGCTGGCCACGCGCAACAAGCGGGTGTTCGTGGACCTGAAGTTCTTCGACATCCCCGCCACCGTGGCCGGCACCATCCGCCGCCTGGCGCAGTGGCCGGTGAGCTATTGCACCGTGCACGGCTGGCATGCCGGCATGCTGCAGGCCGCCGCCGAAGCCAACCAGGGCGACATGCGCCTGCTGGCGGTGACCGTGCTGACCTCGATGGGCCGCCCGGACCTGGCGGCGATGGGCATCGACCGCGAACCGGTGGAGGTGGTGGTGGAGCGCGCGCTGGCCGCACAGGCCGCCGGCATCGATGGGGTCATTGCCTCTGGCCAGGAAGCCGGCCCGATCCGGCGCGCCACCGGCCCGGCATTCTCGATCGTCTGCCCCGGCATCCGCCCCGGCGGCCCGGTTGGCGATGACCAGCAACGTACCGTGGGCGTGGCCGAGGCCTTTACCGACGGCGCCGACGCGATCGTCGTCGGCCGCCCGATCCGCCTGGCGGCCGATCCGGCCGCGGCGGCGGCTGCGATCCAGGCCGAGATTCGTGCTGCATGGGCGCAGCATCACGAGTAGGCCACTTTGGGTTCCTGCGACGACGCAGGGCTGTCATCGTAATCGGCTAGTCAAGTCAGGTGAGGGAATCACCTACGCGGGGTAGGGCTTTGCCTGCTGGTGAGGGTTGCGTGAAAGCGTGATTCTTCATTGGCAGGCGGCCTAGACGGTGACCATCGTCTGCAAGGATGCTCATGCGCGCGATATTTGCGCCATATCAGCCAGGGACGGTACCACCGCAGCGCCTTGCGTTGCCGGTCGTTGCCGATGCGGGACACCGGTTTCGGATAACAGCGTCATGCGTAGATTCTTTCGGCCGCTAGTTGCGGTGCTGCTTTGTACTGGTCTTGGCGCTTGTTCTCTCGTCGCCAACGTGCCCGAATTGTTTCGCTACAACGAACCTACCGACGGACAACGAACGCGCCTGCGCATCGTCGGCGATGACGGTAATACCGTCATCTACCCAGGGACCACGTGCGACCGCGCCAACGTGCCGGGATTCGGCAGGGCTGCTCGCGCGCTCGTGTTTGGTGGACAGGATCTGGGCATGCCGCGCTTGAGCGATACACCCAAACATCCCTTGGAGTTGGCTGTGCGGGCGGGTGAACCGATGGTGGTCGGGTTCAGTGCCGGCGCTGTGGCCAGTCCAACGTGCCCCAAAGCGCCTCCAGGCTATCGGATGGTCTGCAATGCCCCGATCGGTCACGGGCCGACCTGCGCAACTACGCGGAGTTTCGTGCCGGAATCGGGCGTCGATTACGAAGCACATCTGGATTTCGGTGCGGGCCGCTGTCGGCTCGATGTGTACGCACTGACCAAGCGTAACGACGGCACGACCGAACGCCGCGCCATTGCCGCTGCGTTACCCAGCTGCCCCACTACCTCCAAGGAATGAGTGCCATGACACATGCCCGCTTGATCTTCATCGGCCTGGCTGCCGCACTGCTCAGCGCCTGCGCAACGGCTCCCAAACCCAAAGCGATCGTCGCCGAGCCGATCCAGCCACCACTGACTGTGGTCGCGTCGAAAGACATCTATCGCAAGACCACCGGGTTGCGTGTCGTGCATCGCTCGCACACTGCCAAAGCAACCAGCCTGAAGGTCATGCAGGGAATCTTCGGGGCGATGAGCACCGGCGGAAACATCACGGCATTCAAAAAAGAGGATCTGCTCGGTGACCCGAATGAGGATCTGGTAGACCCTTCCATCAAGGAACTCCCGCACGCGCTGGAGGAACAATTGCGCAGTTATGCGCTGGCGCATCCTGCGGCTACGCCGCCTGCGCGGTTTGTGATCCGTCCCGCCACATGGGCGTTGATCTATACCTCGCTGTCGGATTCGCAGACGCCCTACCAATTGCACTTTTCATTGGATATGGAAGCGCGCGCTCCGGACAGCGATGGTCAGCGCCAGGCAACGGTCACGCAACGCTGCAATCCCGCACCGATTGAGTCATCACTGGCCGACTGGCAAGCGGCGGACTACGCCAAGGTGAAGCAAGTGGGTGCTAACTATGTTGCGCAGTGCAGCGAAGAGTTCGCACGCAACTTCCCGACCTTGTTTCACGAGACCACAGCGGTTGCTGTTTCAGACTAATCAATAAGTTACACAGTTATTATTAAAGTGTTGCTTTAACGTTAAAGCCTGCGTACGATGCCCCTCGTCCGATGTCAGTCGGAAGCTGTGCCACTCATTGTCCACCGGGCTTGTCCCGGTTTTCGAGGGGATCGGGCCTTGTGCCCGATCCTTTTTTTTGCCCGCTGGATTGCCCGGCAAGCGCAGCGTCGCCGCCTCTGCCTGGTGGTCTCCCGCCTGCTCGCCGCAGGAGTGCCTGCCCCGCCATCGTCGCCTGGGCTCCGCTCAGCGTGTCGCGGGCGCCTTGCAGAAGCGGTCGATGAATTGCTGGTGGGTCGGCATCACGTCCACGCAGTGCGCGATGGTCTGCGCCACACTGGCCAGGAAGCCTTCGGCATCGCGGTCGGGCACCTGGTCCACCAGTGGGTGATAGCCGGTCGGCACGATGCCCTGGCCCACCATCACCTGCACCCAGCTGATCTCGGCGAACATCTCCTCGGCATTGCGATAGAACCGCCCGCTGTCGCGGAACAGGTCCAGCGTGGCCTGAAGCTCCGGGGTGATCGGCATCTGGCGGCAACGCCGCCAGAACGCGCTGTCGTCGCGCTCGGTGGCGTGGTAGTGCAGCAACAGGAAATCGCGGATGCGGTCGAACTCGAATGCCAGCCGGTCGTTGTAGCGCTGCACCAGCACCGGGCTGATGCCTTCGCGCGGAAACAGCTCCAGCAACTTGGAAATGCCGGACTGGATGAGATGGATGCTGGTCGATTCCAGCGGCTCCAGAAAACCGCTGGCCAGGCCCAACGCGACCACGTTGCGGTTCCAGCACTGCTTGCGCCGGCCGGTGGTAAAGCGCAGCGGGCGTGGGTCGGCCAGCGGCTTGCCATCCAGATTGGCCAGCAAGGTGGCGGCGGCTTCGTCGTCGCTGATGTGCGCGCTGCAGTACACATAGCCATTGCCGGTGCGGTGCTGCAGCGGAATGCGCCATTGCCAACCGGCCGCGCGCGCGGTGCAGCGCGTATACGGCGTGGGCGGGCCGACCTTTTCGCAGGGCACCGCGAGCGCGCGATCGCAGGGGAGCCAGTGGGTGAAGTCGTGATAGCCGGTGTGCAGCGCGTCTTCGATCAATAGCCCGCGAAAGCCCGAGCAATCGATAAACAGGTCGCCGGCGATTACCTGGCCCGACGCCAGGTGCAGCGCCACCACGTTGCCCGATTCCGGATGCAGCTGCACCTGCTCCACCATGCCTTCGATGCGCGTGACGCCGCGTGCCTCGGCAAACCCGCGCAGGAAGCGCGCGTACAGCGCGGCATCGAAGTGATACGCGTAGGCGATATTGGCCAGCGGCGAGGTGGCCGGCACATCGCCGGCCGAGGTCATGAACTTGCCGCGCACCGCGGCCACGGTGTTGAGCGTATAGGCGCCCAGCGGCTGCGCCTTGCCGCGCGCGTGCTGCTTGATCCAGTACTGGTGGAACGGCAGCAGCCCGAGCGGGTGTCCGATCTGGCTGCCGAAGCCGTGGATGTAAGAGGTGCCGGGGCGCTGCCAGTCGACGAACTCGATGCCGAGCTTGAAGCTGCCCTGGGTTTGGCGCACGAACTCGGCCTCGTCGATGCCGAGCAGATTGTTGAAGGCTTTGATATGCGGCACGGTGGCTTCGCCCACACCGACGGTGCCGAGCTGTTCGGATTCGATCAGCTGCACGTTGAAGGTGGGGCCAAGCACGCGCGCTAAGGCGGCAGCGGCCATCCAGCCGGCGGTGCCGCCGCCAACAATGACGATGTTGCGAAGTGGAGCGGGGAGCATGTCTGCACTTCCTGAGCATTAGGGACGGACACACGAACGGGGCCAGTTGGCCCCGTCGCGAAGGACCACACGCGCAGCCGCACGCGTGTGGCGATGACGATCACTCAGAACTTGGCGCCGAGTTCCAGCACCACGCTACGCGGCACGTAGTTGATCTCGCCGCTGGTATTGATCGCGATGTCCGGATCGAACTGCCCATTGCTGCCGAAGCCGTTATAGGCGTACGCACTGTAGTTCTTGAAGTTGAATGCGTTGAGTAGGTTCACGCGTGCCGACATCTTGAAGTCGCCAACCACGGTGAACTCCTTGGTGGCCTGGAAGTCCACCGTGCGGTAGCCCCAGATATCGCCACCGACCAAAAACTTGCCGCTGCCCGGAGGCGTGACACCCACCTGCTGGCAGGTCGCCCCATCGGGATCGGTGAAGCCGAAGCAGGCAATCGTGTTGATCGGCTCGGGCGTTGCCAGCACCAACTTTGCGCCCAATGTCACCCCCCACGGGATATCGATCGAGCCGGAGGCCACGAAGCGATGCGCGGCAACCGCGTCGGACTTGACGAACGGATAGCCGCGGATGGTTGCCTTGTCGAAGCCGTATGGCTCATCGATGTTGCGGTTCTGGCGCGCGCTGGTGTGGGTGTACGACAGCGTCAGGCCCCAACCGGATTCCTTGGTGTAGGGCTTGTCGGCCGACAGCAGGACCTGGCTGTTGCGCTGTTCCAGACCATTGGTACCCAGGATGGTGTTCTGGTAACCCGGCACCGGCTCGCCCCACGGCACATTGCCATTCTGGAAGTACGAACCGTCCGGATAGCGGTTGATCAAGCCCATCGCAAAGCCGTCGTAGCTCAGGATGCGCTGGAAGGTGACATCGGTCAGCCACTCGCCCACCTGGTTGGTGATACCGATGCTGTACTGGTCGCTGTAGGGCGTCTTGAGCTTGTTGTTGAACATGAACAGCTCGGCGCTGCCGCTGACGTCAGGAATGGTGTTGAGCTGATCGATACCGTTGAGATAGCGCGGGTCGAACGCAATGCAGGGACGGTCGGCGCGATAGCACTGTTGGGTCGCGGGATTTTCGAAATACACCGCCACCGGCGACAACGCCGCCTTGCTGGTTTCCAGCGCCAGCTGCTCGAACAGGTTGCGGTCGTACGAACGCGCCGCACCACCGTGCAGGATGGCGGCTTCGTCACCGAAGAAGTCATACGAGAAGCCGAAGCGCGGCGCCCAGGCGTCCTTGAAGTTCTTGCGGTTGTTGCCGGTGCTGATGTAATCGGCCACGTTGATGCCGCTGGGCAGCAGGCGGTTGGCCCACGGCTGGCCGGGGTTGTCCGGATCGTTGGCATACAGCGCATCGACGAAGGCTTGCGAGGTAACGAAGTCGGTGTATGCCGGTGTGTCTTCGTAGTCGTAGCGCACGCCGATGTTGATCATCAGCTTGTCGGTGGCGGCCCAATCGTCCTGCAGGTAGATGCCGTACTGCTTGGACGGCGACACCACCGTGGCGCGCTGGCCGGGCGTGTTGTACGGCGCAACGAAATCCACGCGGTACGGCGTCGCTTCCACGCTGCCACCGTTGACCCGATAGCTGAATTGCGGATTCACCGCCGCCGCATCCTGCGAGGTCAGCTCGACGTCCTTGTAGTTCACACCCATCTTGATGGTGTGTTCGCCATGCCACTGGAAGCTGGTGAAGGTCAGATCGTTCTGGATGAACCAGCCCTTCTGACTCTTGCGCTGCGCATTGAGACCGCCCGCCGAGCCGGTGGTCAGGAAGGTGCGCTCATCGATATCGGCCGAGCCGGCGCGTGGCTGGAAGTACGTGTAGACGATGCCGTTGCCCAGCGTGCGCGGGGTCGGGTTGTTCTCCGAGTTCTCGGTGCCGACGATGACCTCGTTGAACCAGTTGTCGGCGCTGTGCTGCCAACGCAGGTTGGTGCGCTTGTCCTTGTTGATCTTGTCGGTGGCCTGCGCCAGCGTGTTGGTGCCGCCGACATTCGCGGTCTGGGTTTCGTCGCGATAAATCGTGCTCAGCTCGATGCGATCGCGGTCGGTGGGCTCGAAATCGATCTTGCCGAAGAACAGGTCTTCTTCGAACGGCATGTTGGCCGGGCCGTACTGGCTGGCCAGGTTGGACGGCAGCTGGTTGACGAAGGCGGCTGCCTCGGCGCTCGGCTGCACGCTCTTGGGCGCCACGTTTTCCTTGCCTTCGTAGGCGACGAAGAAATGCATGCGGTCCTGGATGATCGGCCCGCCCAACGCGAAGCCGTATTCCTTGGTCTGCGAATCGATCTTGCCGTTTTCTTCCTCGTCGGGCCGCTTGTCGCGCAGGTCCTGATCGGTGTAGCGGTAGAACACCTCGCCGTGCAGCTCGTTGGTGCCGGACTTGGTGGCCGCGGTGATCGCCGCGCCACTGATCTGGCCGTACTCGGCCTTGTAATTGGAGGTGATCACCTTGTACTCGCCGATGGCGAGCTGCGGGAACGGGTTGCCCTGGGTGTCGCTCTGGCCGGCAACGCCGCCGCTGCGCACGTAGCTCTTCTGGCCGACGCCATCGATGTACAGATTGCCGGCGCTGGCGTTGGATGCACCGCCGCGCAGCTTGGTGTTGCCGTTGCCGTCGACCTGAAACACCATGCCCGGCACAGTGTCGGCAAACTCCAGGAAGTTGCGCGTGGCCTGCGGCAGCTGCTGGATCTGCCGCGCGGAAATGGTGTTACCTACCTCGGATGTTTTGACATCGCGAATCATCGGCGCGCTGACCGTGACCGTGTCCAGCGTGGTCGCATTGCCTGCCGGCGCGGCGGGCGCGTCATTGCCAAGATCCACCGTGGCACTGGAGGCCACCGACAAGGTCACCGTGCGGCTGATGCCGTTGGATTCGACTTTGTAGGTGCCCGGCTGCAGCCCGACGATGGTGTAGTTGCCGTTCGCATTGACCGGTGCGCGTCGCACCGAGCCGGTGGCGACATTGGTGACGACCACTTCGCTGCCGCTCTGCGCGGAGGCGACCTGGCCGCGCAAGGTGGCGTTGCTGGACTGGGCCATGGCCGGGGTGGTGGCGAACAACGAAGCGGCCAGGGCGCAGCACAACAGGCTGCGCGCCGGCAGGGTGGAGACGGTACGGTGGGTCTTCATGACTTTCCCCCTCCCAGGGGTAAAGTGCGACGCAGTGGAGTGACTGGCGCGTTGGGTTGGTGCTTTTGGGGTGAAACACGGAACGGCAGGCAACAACAGCCGCAAGGGCTGCAAGAACGACAAAAGTCTGCGGTGACGGGCGGCTGCTCCTTCAGGCACGGGTCGAGACGGGTAAAACAATGGCGGCGCGTGGCCGATGCAGCGCATCGGCGTTCAACGGGCAATGCACACGCTGGCGATGCGCCGGCGTGCGTCCATTCGGGTTGCCAGCACGGGCGCTCGCCGGTTGCTGGCGCGGCGGGCCGAGCTGGCGTTTATCGAATTACCAGATGATGCGCGCGCTCAGGAACAGCGTGCGCGGCGGCGTGGACAGCGCGCCGTACTGGTTGATGCTGGCGCGCGGATTGAACACCCCGCCGTTGCCCCAGTCGATGGCGTACTGATCGTAGTTGCGGAAGTTCAGCGCATTGATCAGATCGCCGCGCACCTGCACGGTGAGCGCATCGGTGACGTGCATGTCCTTGGACAGCGACAGATCCAGCTGCCGCGTGCCGAAGATGTCGCCACCGGCCAGGAACTTGCCGCCCGGCGCATCCACCGAGACGATGCGGATATTGTCCGACGGCGGGCCACCGTATTGATCGAAGGAGACCGCTTCGTTACGCGGCGGCACCGTGGCCAGGGTCAGCTTGGCCGAGGCGCTGATGCCCCAGAACAGGTCGTAGATGCCGGTGACCACCAGGCGATGGCGCGGCACCGAGTTCAGGTCCAGGAACGGATAGCTGGCGATGGTGGCCGCATCGAATCCGTACTGCTCGTCGTTGCCGCGATTGCCGCGTGCGCGCGAGAACGTGTACGCCGCAGTCAGGCCCCAGCCGCTTTCCTTGGTGTAGGCCTTGTCGGTGGACAACAGCAACTGCGCGGTCTTGGTCTCCACACCATTGTTGCCGATGATCAGGTTGCCGAACCCCGCCGGTGACTGGGTCCACGGCTGTCCGCCATTCTGGAAGAAATCGCCATTGGGATAGCGGTTGCCCAGGGTCAGGATCAAACCGTCCTTGCTGTGGATATACGACACCGTGCCCGAGTTGCTCCACTCGCCCACGCGCGTGCGCAGGCCGATGGAATACTGGTCCGAATACGGCGTCTTCAGATCGTTGTTGAGCAGGTCGATCTCGCCATTGCGCACGCGCGCATTGACCAGGCCGCCCAGGCTGTCCGGGTTGCTGACAAAGGCCGGATTGAAGTTGGTGCAGGTGCCCGGCGCCGGCGTGCAGCCGGAGGATTCGACAAAGCGGATGGTGTACTGCGACAGCGCCGACTTGACCTGTTCCAGGCCCATGATGTCGAACAGATTGCGGTCGTAGCTGCGCCCGGCACCGCCGAACAGCACCAGCGATTCGTCGCCGCGGAAGTCATAGGAGAACCCCAGCCGCGGTGCAAAGTTGTTGTTGTCCTGTTTGCGATTGCGGCCGTTGCTGATGTAGTCGTTGATATCGACGCCGCCCTTGGCCAGCTGCTCGGCATAGGTGGCGCTGACCGCCGGGTCGGTGCCGGGGCCGTTCAAGGCGGCGATCACTTCCGGCGGGGTCACGTTGTCCAGGTAAGACGGAATCTTTTCGCCATCCCAGCGCACGCCCAGATTCAACTGCAGCTTGTCGTTGACGTCCCAATCGTCCTGGATGTACAGGCCCAGCTGCTTGCTGGTGGTGGTCACCGACGGCGCGGCGCCGGCAAACGGCAGATTGAAGCGGACTTGGTACGGAATGGGCGCGGTCCCCGCGCCATCGTTCACCGCGTAGTAGAACGACGGATTGGCCGCAGAGTTCTCGCTCTGGGTCAGCTCCACTTCCTTGTACTTCACGCCCATCTTGATGACGTGGTTGCCATGCCACTCGATGTTGTTGAAGGTCAGGTCGTTCTGGAAGCTGGGGCCCTTCTGCCCCTTGCGCTGGATCGCCAGGCCACTGGTGGCGTCGTCGTTGAGCAGTACGTCGTCTTCGGCGATGCCGCGGGTGTACACGGTCTGGCTGCCGATGGTGTAGGCGGTGGGGTTGAACAGCACGTCTTCGTACGACAGCCGTGCCTCGTTGATGTAGCGCTCGCCGAAGTGCTGCCAACGCAGGTCGTAGCGCTCTTCGGAATTGAGGTTGATCTTGGCGGCGATGGCGGTGTTCTGGTCGCCCACGCTATCGCGGCTTTCTTCGTCGCGGACCTTGGCGGTGAGCTCCAGGCGGTCGTTGTCGCCGATGTCCCAATCGATCTTGCCGAAGTACAGGTCTTCCTTGAACGGACGGGTGACCGAGCCCAGGCGGCTCTGCACGCCGGCCGGCAGATCGTCGCTCAGTGCGCTGAAACGGTCCGGCACCGCGACCGGGTTGGCCGACACCTCAAAGCCCTTGCCTTCGTAGCTGACGAAGAAGTGCGCCTTGTCCTTGACGATCGGCCCGCTGAACGCCGCGCCGTATTCGTCCTGGTGCGTCTGGCGCTTGTTGCCGTCGGCATTGGGCGCGCCGGCGCGTTCGTCGGCCTGGCGCGCGCGGAAATCGGTATTGGTGGTGCGCCCGAAGATCTCGCCATGGAATTCGTTGCCACCGGACCTGGTGGACGCCACGATCGCCGCCGACCCCACCTGGTCGAACTCGGCCTTGTAGTTGGAGGTGATGACCTTGTACTCGCCGATCGCAAGCTGCGGGAACGGGTTGCCCGCGCTCTGCTGCTGGCCGGAGACGCCGCCGAACAGATAGCTCTTCTGGCCCACGCCGTCGATGTACACATTGACCGCCGAACTGGCCTGCGCGCCGCCGCGCACCCGGCTGTTGCCGTTGGAGTCGGTCTCGAACTGCATGCCCGGGACGGTGTCGGCAAACTCCAGGAAGTTGCGCGTCAGCTGCGGCACCGTGTTGATCTGCTTGAGCGAGATGGTGGTGCCGACTTCGGAGGTCTTGACCTCCTGCAGCGTGGTGGCGGTGACCTTGACCGTGTCCAGGGTGGTGGCCGTGCCATCGGCGGCCGGTGCGGCCGCCTCACCGCCGCTACCCAGGTTCAGGCTGACCGACGAGGCCACCGACAGGGTCACCGTCTGCTCGGTGCCGGGACCGGCATCGACCTTGTAGGTGCCCGGCGGCAGGCCGACCAACGCATAGCTGCCGTCCGCACCCGTGGTCACCCGTCGCACCGCGCCGCTGGTGACATTGGTGGCGGTCACGGTGGTGCCGGCCTGCGACGCGGCCACCTGCCCGCGCAACGTGGCATTGCTGGACTGGGCCATGGCCGGAGCGGCGGCCAGCAACGAAGCGGCCAGGGCGCAGCACAGCAGGCTGCGCGCCGGCAGGGTGGAAACGGTACGGTAGGTCTTCATGACGTCCCCCTCCCAGGGGTCAGGCGCGTACCGGCGGAGATGGTCGGCGTGGCGCGGATGATGCGTTGTTTCAACGACGGCAGAACAGCGGCAGGCAACGGGCAGGCGTTATAAAAAGCATAAGAAAGCGCAAAGATTTCGTGAAGGTGCGATGGAGTGCCGGATCAGCCGCCGGGCGAGCCGCGCGCGGCGCTGGACGCGCGCACGATCAGCTCCGGCACCATTTCCGAAAACGCCGGCGGTGCGGCGTCGGCAGGCGGCGCGGGCGCATCCACCAACTGCTGGCCCAGCAGCAGGCGCAAGGCACGCGCACCCAGGCCGGCGATGTCCACCCGCATGGTGGTCAGCGCCGGCAACACGTAGCGCGCCATCGGCACATCGTCGAACCCGGCCAGCGCGATGTCCTGCGGCACCTTCAGCCCGGCATGGCCCAGCGCGAACAGGCAGCCCAGCGCCATCATGTCGTTGGCGGCGAACACCGCATCCGGGCGCGCGTCCTGCGCCAGCGCCTGGCCGGCGCGGTAGCCGGACTCCTCATCGAAGTTGCCCGGCAACACCCACGGCTGCGCGTCCGCATCCAGCGCCAGCTCGTCGCGGTAGCCGCGCAGACGCTCGTGCGCATCGAAGTTGTCGGCCGGCCCGGCGATGAAGGCGATGCGGCGGTGGCCGCTGTCGCGCAGATGCCGCGTCATCACCCGCGCGCCGCCGTAGTTGTCCACATTGAGCACCGGCCGCTGGCTGGCGCTGCCGGCGCAGTTGAGCAGCACCGCCGGCAGCCCGCCGGGCAGCGCGTCCTCGTGCACGCCGGTGTCGCCCAGCGAGGGCGACATCACCACCACCCCGTCCACGCGCCCGGGCAGGCGCTCCAGCGCCCGCCGCTGCGCCTGCGGGTCGCCGTGCGAGCTGGACACCAACAGGTGATACCCCTGGTCGCGCGCCACCTGGTCGATGCCACGGATCAATTCGGAAAAGAATTCGCCGTGCAGGTCCGGCAGCACCACCCCGATGGTGTGGGTGCGCCGGCTGCTGAGGCTGCGCGCAGCGTGGTGCGGGATGTAATTGAGCGCACGCGCCACCTGCAGCACGCGCTCGCGCACCGACTCGGCCACGTGCTGGTGCCCATTCATGGTGCGCGACACCGTGGCCACCGACACCTGCGCCTGGCGCGCGACATCCTTGATGGTGACGCTGCCGCCTTCCGAACGTGGCCGACTCATGGCGCTTTCTCCAAAACAAGGCAGTGGCGACCACGCGCCCGGGCAGGGCGCACGGCCTGCGGGCGCAGAACGTTCGTGTCGCACAGGCACATGAAGGTCATCGGCCCCATCCGATGGCGACCTCGAAGCGAGATGGCGCGCACGCTAGCAGGATCTGCAAGCGCTTACATGATGCGATGCAGCATCGGGCCAAACATCGCTGGGACAAGGGCTGCGACCTGGTGAGTGGACAAATTTGTCCGGCGAGACAACGCGCGTCAACGGCAGACACCGACTGACAACGCCGGGGTAGCGACGAAAACGTAACATCTTTGGCCCATACCGTGGCGCACGGTGTGAAGCGCGCCTTGCCGCCGGTGCATTCAGACAGCAAGATGCGCCGATCGATCAGGGGAACAGCGTGCGCATGTCGCCATCTACCGTCCGCGCCGGCCGGTTCCAGTTCATCGCGTGGGGGCTGTTTGCGGCGCTGTGCGTGGCCGGCTGCCAGCGCACCGACACTGCCGCGCCGTTGCCCGGCGCCAAGGCCGAGCCGGCCGCTGCAATGCAGTCGATGACCGTGCCGCTGCGGCGTAACGACCTGGTTGCCTATGCGCGCATCCGGGTTACCCCCACGCAGTACACGCAACTCGAAGCGGCCTGGCGCAGCGGTGCCAGCCGGTGGCCGTTGACCGAGCTGCCGCTGCCCAACGAGGTGGGCGCCTTGCTGGGGTCGCTGTCGGCCCCGGATGCCGAGCGCCGCCTGCAGCAGGCCTTCGATGCGCAGCTGGCCGGGCAGTCGCGGGGCATTGCCCAGGCCGCGCAATCGCTGGGCCAGTTCGGCGTTCAGTACCTGCGCAGTCGCAACGACTACCAGCCCGAGCAGCGTGCCCACTATGTGCAGCTGGTCGATGCGCTCAGCGCCTGGGCCGCCACCGCGCCGCTGGCCGACCGCCCGCGTGCCAAGGCCAGCATCGCCGATCTGGTGACCGCCGCGCGTGCCACCGGCATTACCTCCGACGCCGACCTGCAGCAGCTGGGCATGGAAGAAAGCCTGCGCCGGCTCGGGCCGTTTTGGGAAACCTGCAAGAAGGTGCTGGAGCGTTACGGCCTGTCGATCGACAGCAGCCTGGACGCACTGCGCACCGGCTTGATCAAGCAGGACGCCGACACCGCCCAGGTCCGGCTGCGCTATCCGCTGGCCGCCCACGACATCGATCTGAGCGTTGCGCTGATCAAGCGCGATGGCCATTGGTACCAGCAGCAGACCCAGGACGAGGTGCAGGCCGTACTCAGTGCCGCGCCGGCACCGGCACCGGCACCGGCACCGGCCTTGCCGGGCGCCGCGCCGGCGTCCGATACTCCGGCGGTCCCGCCCGCCACGCCCGCCGACACCGGGCAACGCCCGGCTGGGCGATAATGCCCGTGATGCCAGAACAGAATCCCCTGCCGTTTCCTGACGGCCAGCCCGCTCCCTCCAACGCTGCCGCCGACCCCGCTGCCCAGGCGGCGGCGTTGCCGGTTGCCGCGCCGCTGCCTGCGGAGGTCGCGCCGGCGATCGCGCCCGGCGTTGCCGCTGCCCGTAGCGCCAAGCGCCCGTGGTGGGCGCGCCTGCTCGGCCGGCTGGCCGACCCCTGGCTGAGCCTGACCATCGAGCCGGATCAACCCGGCCGCTACGACGATGGCCGCCCGGTGGTGTACGTGCTGGAAGACTACGGCCTGTCCAACGCGCTGATCCTGGACAAGGCCTGCCGCGAAGTCGGCCTGCCGTCGCCACTGGTGCCGCTGCCGGGCGACCCGCTGGAGCGCAAGCGCGCGTATCTGGCCCTGTCGCGCCGCAGCAGCAGCAATTCGCTGATTCCCGAGCAGCGCGGCGGCAAGACCCATTCCGATTCGCTGGCCAAGTTGCTGCAGGCGCACCGCGTGCGCGCCGACCTGGACGTGCACCTGGTGCCGGTGTCGATCTTCGTCGGCCGCGCGCCGGACAAGCAGAGCGGCTGGTTCGCGGTGCTGTTTTCGGAAAACTGGGCGCTGGTCGGCCGCTTCCGCCGCCTGCTGTCGGTGCTGCTCAACGGCCGTACCACCATCGTGCGCTTCGCCCCGCCGATCTCGCTGCGCCAGACCATGGCCGAAGGGCTGCCGCCCGAGCGCACCTTGCGCAAGTTGCAGCGCGTATTGCGCACGCACTTCCGGCGCATCCGCGAGGCGGTGATCGGGCCGGACCTGTCCACCCGCCGCCTGCTGGTGGACCAGGTGCTGGCCGCCGATTCGGTGCGCGAGGCCATCGCCACCCAGGCCAAGCGCGACAACTCCAAGCCGGTCGATGCCTGGCGCAAGGCGCATGCCTATGCCTGGGAAATCGCCGCCGACTATTCCAGCCCGGTGGTGCGTTCGGCCAGCTTCCTGCTCACCCATGTGTGGAACCGCATCTACGCCGGCGTGCTGGTGCATCACCTGGACAAGCTCAAGCAGGCCGCGCCCGGGCATGAAGTGGTCTACGTGCCCAGCCACCGCAGCCACATGGATTACCTGCTGCTGAGCTACCTGCTGTACGAACGCGGCATCGTGCCGCCGCACATCGTGGCCGGCATCAACCTCAACCTGCCGGTGGTCGGCACGCTGCTGCGCAAGGGCGGCGCGTTCTTCATCCGCCGCTCGATCAAGGGCAACGCGCTGTATTCGGCAGTGCTCAGCGAATACGTCGCGCAGCTGGTGGCTGGCGGCTATTCGATCGAATACTTCGTCGAAGGCGGGCGCTCGCGCACCGGGCGGTTGCTGCAGCCCAAGGGCGGCATGATCGCCATGACCCTGCGCGCCTATCTGCGCCAGCCGCGCAAGCCGGTGCTGTTCCAGCCGGTGTATATCGGCTACGAGAAGCTGATGGAAGGCAACAGCTACCTCGACGAGCTCACCGGCCGGCCCAAGGAGAAGGAATCCATCTGGGGCCTGCTGTGGTCCATCCCCAAGGTGCTCAAGCAGAACTACGGCCAGGTGGTGGTGAACTTCGGCGAGCCGATCGCGCTCAATGACGTGCTGGCCAAGCACGCGCCCGATTGGGACGGCCAGCCGCTGCCGGAAGACGAAAAACCCACCTGGCTGGCACCGGCGGTGGACACGCTGTCCACCCAGATCCAGACCCGCATCAACTGCGCCGCCGACGTCAACCCGATCAACCTGCTGGCGCTGGCGCTGCTGTCCACGCCCAAGCATGCGATGGGCGAGGCCGACCTGATCGCGCAGATCGAGTTGTGCAAGAAGCTGCTGGCCGAAATGCCGTACTCGGACCGCGTCACCGTCACCCCGCATACGCCGGCGCGCATCATCACCCACGCCGAAGAGATCAACGTGCTCACGCGTGTGTCGCACCCACTGGGCGACGTGCTCAGCGTCAGCGGCGATACCGCGGTGTTGCTGAGCTACTTCCGCAACAACGTGCTGCACCTGTTCACCGCGTCCTCGTGGGTGGCATGCTGCTTCCAGAACAACCGCCGCATGAGCCGCGCCGGTCTGTTGCGCCTGGGCCGCACGGTGTACCCGTTCCTGCAGGCCGAGTTGTTCCTGCCGTGGAGCGAAGACCGCTTTGCCGAGCGCATCGAACAGACCATCGACATGTTCGTGCGCGAAGGCCTGCTGCTCAACGTCACCGACGACGACGGCGGCATCCTGGCGCGCAACACCGGGCAGACCGACGAAGTGTTCCGTCTGCGTGCGATCGGTCATTCGCTGCAACAGGCCTTCGAGCGCTATTACATCGCCATCTCGGTGCTGGTGAAGAACGGCCCCGGCGTGCTCGGTGCCGGTGAACTGGAAAGTCTGTGCCAACAGGCCGCGCAGCGCCTGAGCCTGTTGTACGCACCGGCCGCGCCGGAATTCTTCGACAAGACCCTGTTCCGCAGCTTCATCCAGAAACTGCGCGAGCTGCGCCTGGTGTGGCCGGACGAGAACAGCAAGCTGGTGTTCGACGAGCGCCTGGATGCCTGGGCCAAGGACGCCAAGTTCATCCTGGGCCGCGAGCTGCGCCACACCATCGAGCGGGTCAGCCCCGAAGCGGTCAAGCCGGATGTGGCGCTGCCACCGGCTGAGTAACGCGGCGCTGCCCGACGCCGACGACGCTCCCTTCTCCCTCCGGGAGAAGGTGCCCGAAGGGCGGATGAGGGCCGGTCAGCAAGCAAATGGCCCAGCTCCGCCCTCAACCAGATCCACCGCCGGCGCGCTGCGCAAGTCTCACCAACTTCACGCAACAGTTCTGCCCGCTTCATCCCCCTCTTGCAGCCGTGCCGCTAGCATCGCGCTACCTTTCATAGCGATCGGGCGCGTTGCACTGATGGGCGTGCCCGGCAGGAGACTTTCATGCGCGCAGCCATCCACACCCAGTTCGGCGACCCGGCCGAGGTGCTTGAACTCGCAGAACGCCCCACACCGCAGCCTGGCAAGGGCCAGGTCCGCATCGCCATGCGGCGTTCGCCGATCCACAATCACGACCTGTGGACGGTGCGCGGCAACTACGGCTACAAGCCCGAACTCCCGGCGATCGGCGGCAGCGAAGCGGCCGGCGTGATCGACGCACTCGGTGAAGGCGTCGACGGCCTGCAGGTTGGCCAGCGCGTGGTCGCGGCCGGCGTGCACGAAAGCTGGGCGGAGTTCTTTCTGGCCGATGCAAGCGGCGTTGTCCCGCTGCCCGACGCACTTGACGACGACCGTGGTAGCCAGCTGATCGCCATGCCGCTGAGCGCGTTGATGTTGATCGAGTTTTTGCAGGTCGAAAAAGGCGACTGGATCGTGCAGAACACCGCCAACGGCGCGGTCGGCAAGACGGTCGCCATGCTTGCTGCGGCGCGCGGCATCAACGTGATCAATCTGGTGCGTCGCGACGCCGGCGTGGACGAGCTGAAGGCGCTGGGCATCGGGAACGCGGTGTCGACTGCGCAGGACGGTTGGCAAGACACCGTTCGCGCGCTGGCCGGCGGCGCGCCCATCGTGCGCGCCATCGACTCGGTCGCCGGCAAGGCGGCAGGCGAGCTGATGGGCCTGCTGGCCGAAGGCGGCGAGCTGATTTCCTTCGGCTCGATGACCGGCGAACCGCTGCAGATTTCCAGCGGCGATGTCATCTTCAAGCAGGCCACGGTCCGCGGCTTCTGGGGCAGCAAGGTCATGCAGGCCACCAAACCCGAAGACAAGCGCCGCATGATCGGCGAACTGCTCAAGGCCGCTGTCGACGGTACGCTGGCACTGCCGGTGGAGGCCGTGTTCGACCTGGCCGATGCGGCCAAGGCAGCCGCCGCCAGCGCCGAGCCGGGACGCGGCGGCAAGATCCTGATGCGCGCCGGCTGAGCAGCCGCACACGGTAGTCCACTGGTTCTCCCTTCTCCCGCTTGCGGGGGAAGGTGCCCGAAGGGCGGATGGGGGAAAGCGGCGTCGCCCAAACAGACGCGCGCCGTGCATCGCCAGGCACCAACCAAGGCGCCGCAGCAAGATCCGGTTGCGCGCCGGCTGAGCAGCCGCACACGGTAGTCCAATAGTCCTCCCTTCTCCCGCCTGCGGGGGAAGGTGCCCGAAGGGCGGATGGGGGAACGCGGCGTTGCCCACACAGACGCAAGTCGTGCATCGCCAGGCGCCAACCAAGGCGCGGCGGCAAGATCCGGTTGCGCGCCGGCCGAGCATCCGCACACGGTAGTCCAGTGGTCCTCCCTTCTCCCGCCTGCGGGGGAAGGTGCCCGAAGGGCGGATGGGGGAACGCGGCGTCGCCCACACAGACGCACGCCGTGCATCGCCAGGCGCCAACCAAGGCGGCGGCGGCAAGATCCTGTTGCGCGCCGGCTGAGCTGCCGCACACGATAGTCCAATGGTCCTCCCTTCTCCCACCTGCCGGGGAAGGTGCCCGAAGGGCGGATGGGGGAAAGCGGCGTCGCCCAAACGCACGTCGTGCATCGCCAGGCGCCAACCAAGGCGGCGGCGGCAAGATTCGGTTGCGCGCCGGCTGAGCAGCCGCACACGGTAGTCCACTGGTTCTCCCTTCTCCCGCTTGCGGGGGAAGGTGCCCGAAGGGCGGATGGGGGAAAGCGGCGTCGCCCAAACAAACGCAGGTCGTGCATCGCCAGGCGCCAACCAACCTGCCAGGCGCCAATCAGCGCGCCACAGCCGCAAGGCAGCGCCCCCATTGGGTCCATGCCGTTACCCTGCCGACGACGCACGCCTGCATACCGCAGTTCAGTCGGGTGTCCCACACGGGGTCAGGCGGTCACCCCGCCAAGCGCACGCATGCAAGCAACCAGACCCAAGCGCAAGGCGGCCTTATGCCGGCTCGTCGGGCACCAGCTCCATTTCCAGCCGGATGATGCAGTCCTTGATCTGCAGCTTGCGCTTCTTCAACCGCTTCATCTGCAGCTCGTCTTCCAGATTTGCAGGCATGCGCTGGATCTCCTCGTCCAACGCGCGGTGGGCGCGTCGCAACTCGGCGATCTGCTCGACGATCTCGGCGGGTAAGAGGGTGTCCACGCCCCGAGCATACACAACCTGCGGCGACGCGCGTCACCCGCGCTTGCCAAGCGGCTGCAGGCTGCGACAATGCCCGCGCGCCCTCGGGGAAACGGCGGCGCACCTCATTCCATCATTGCCGCGCGGCTACGGCCGTCGAGAAAGGAGTCTTACGATGCGTCTGTATTCGTCCCTGCTGGCCCTGGGCCTGCTCACCGCCGCCAACCTGGCCAGCGCCGCCGATGTCGCCAAGTACGACGGCTTTTTGTGCTGCAACCTGCGCACCGACGGCAGCTGGATCAGCGACAGCAACTACGCCGAAGACGGCAAACGCATGCTCCCGGTCGGCACCCCGGTCAGCGTCACCGGCTTCGGCCGTAACCGCGTCAACCTCAAGATCGCCGGCGAAAAGCAGTCCATCGGCAACGATTACAGCCGCGACCTGGACAACACCACCTTCGCCGCCCGCTACGTCGTCACCGCCGACCCCAAGCTCAAGCTCGCCAGCTTCCCGCCCAAGATCCGCCAGGCCATCGTGGACGGCAAGCTCACCGGCGGCATGACCCGCGAGCAGGTGCTGATGGCGGTCGGCTACCCGATCAGTAGCGAAAACCCCAACCTGGAAGCCTCGCTGTGGCGCTACTGGCGCGACAGCTTCTCCGAGTACCAGGTGCAGTTCGGCCCCAGCGGCAAGCTGGTCAAGGTGACCGCAGATCCACAGTTGATGAACCTGATCTGGGTGCCATGAGTTACTAACATTGAATTAAACATTTAAATTTTCACACAACATTCCATGCGCGTGCAATGCAGGCTAAAGCCAAATATATCTGGGAGAATTTAAGATGCAGGTAATTACAGTCTCAGAATCAGATGTATTGCGCATCTCTTCAAAAGCAGAAGATCACTTCTATGACAGAAAGGCTGCGGCAATTAGCGGAGCAAAATTGCAAAAAATAGCTGTCGCATTTGCAAACACAGATGGAGGTGACATTCATGTTGGAATTGGCGATGATTCTGATCAGCCTGATGTTTCAAAAAGATGGCAGGGCGCTAAAAATTTAGAGGAATATAATCAATTAATACAGGCGCTTGTTGATATTCAACCCTCTTTGCCCATGGAAATTTCATTCTTAAAGTGGACGGAATCTAGAGGGTACGTTTTACAGATACAAGTTGAGAAGAGCCAAGCTGTTCATAGAGCGTCAGATAGTACTGTATATGAACGAAAAGGAGCCCAGTCGCTTCCAGTTAAAGATCCGTCACGTATCACAGCTCTTTCCTTTGCGAAAGGGGCCTCGTCATACGAAGATTACATTGTCGAAAGTGCAATAGCCGAGGATGTAGTTGACTCCCTAGCTATTTCCAGATTCTTGGAAGATTACTCTTTAGGAACAGACCCTTTAGACTTGGCTATCAATCGAAACTTGCTTGATAGAAAAAATTTCAAACCAAAGGTCGCGGGCTTATTGCTCTTTTCCTCCGAGCCTGCAGCGGTAATGCCGAAAAAATGCTCTGTTCGTATAATTCGATACGAAACAAAAGAGGATGACCCAGAAAGAGATAATTTGGGGCCGATTGAAAGTATAGAGGGCCCCCTTTATGATCTGATACATAAAGCTGTTGAAAGAACAACTGCAATTATGTCTTCGATCAATGTGTGGACGACTGATGGGCCAAAGTCAATGGCTTATCCGCCAGAAACCCTTTGGGAAATCGTTGTCAATGCAATAATCCATCGAGATTACTCGGTGTCTGATGATGTCCAGATTCTAATTTTTGACAACAGGATTGAAGTGCTCAGCCCCGGAAGACTTCCTGGTTTTGTAACTCGAGAAAATATTCTTGATGTGCGTTATGCGAGAAATCCACGCATAGTCGGAATATTATCTAAATACAAAAATCCACCAAACAAGGACATTGGCGAGGGATTAAATACCGCATTTCAACGCATGAAAGATTGGCGACTGAGAAGTCCTGAAATTGTGGATGAAGGAAATTATGTTCGAGTGATAATTCCTCATGCGCCATTAGCTACGCCTCAGGAAGCCATTATGGAGTTCCTTGGGAAGCATGATTTAATAACCAATAAGCAGGCTAGAGATATTACCGGTATAAAAAGCGAAAACGCAGTAAAATCAGAATTCTACAAGCTCAGAGATGCTGGCGTGATCGAAATGATTCCTGAGCTTAAAGGAAATAAAGCGGCGTGGCGAAAGAAAAGTCCAGCCTAGATTTTAAGGTGGGCTGCGCTCGCAATTCTATTCAATAAGTCATCGCTGGGATGGTGAATAAACAGAGGTGGGATAGTTGTTTCGCCCGTCTACTATTAAGTTGGGCGGTCATTAGCCACTCAGTTCACATGGGTGGCAATAATATCTTGCCTCATGTCCATGAAAATGAGATCGCCGATAGAAATATTTTGTAGCGTCGCTGAGATCATTCGGACTTTACGCTTTACCCGTCCTCAGACAATTTGCTGAGCTGAGGCTAAGTGTTTTTTTACGTTATGAGTTGCAGAAATTCCTGATGCAGTTGCTGCCTTCATCTCCACGTGGGAGCGGAGATAGCGATAAGTGCCAAAGTAAAGGGGGCAAATAGCCGCCGTTTGGTAATACTGCTTGTGGAGTTTAAACGCTAGTGGCGCGCCGGGCTACTGATGCCTTGAAAGGTCAATGTGCAGGCTTAAATTACTGGCAATTGGTGAGCAATAATTTGCCTCGCGAATATTTACCACCTCATTGGTCAGTAATTTACTTGGGAAGAATGACTTGGCTAGCGAGTGGTAGTTATAATCAGAAGACAAATTTATAAGTTGTTAGCTTTTTGATTTAGGCTTACAGTTATTGGCGCTTGACACATCAGCTGGTGCTAAGATTTTACTCGACCAACCACCCGCAAAGAACAAAGCCCCATGCAACGAAATCCAGAACTTTATCCCAAAGATGATAACGGCGAGACCCTTTGGCACATTGCCCAGCAGGGCGTGGATCTTTCCAAGCCACGCGAGATTGCGTTTTCCGTGGTGTTCCCGAGCAAGGAATCTGCGCTGGAATTTTCGGTGACGTTGCTGCGCTTCGAGCAGAAGGTGCGTTGTTGCCATTACCCGGAAAACACGGCGTTTCCGATGGATGTGACCGTGTATCCGACCATGGTGCCGACGTACAAGGCGATTTGTGCATTTGAGGAAGAGTTGGCAACGGAGGCCAAGCCGTTGGGTGGTTTGAATGACGGCTGGGAGATTTCCGTAAGTGACAAGGACGTTTGACGCAGTCAGTGTGCGAGAGCCGGCGATGCAGCCAGTGCATCGCTGAACTCGCGTCGCAGCCGTTTACCGTATTGGTGTCTTACCGGATCATCGCTGCGACTGCGGCACACGGCGCAGCTGCGAGACGTCGTAGCCCATTGCGGCAATACGTTGAACGGCCTGCTGATAGTGGGCCTCTGAAACCTGCGGGGTACGCGCCATGTACCAGACGTAGTCGCGCTTGCTGCGCGCCACGATGGTCTGCGTGTACTCGGCATCGCGCCAAGCGATCACGTACTCGGCCTTGAACGGCCAGAGGAACTGCATGCTCCACAGCGCGCCATTGCCGTCCTTTGCCACCTGGCCGACCGGATGCATGGACTTGAGCGGCGCCTGGAAGCTGCCCTTGCGGAAGGTAAAGGTGGTCTGGATGCGTCCATCCGGCCGCAGCGCATAGCGCTCCACCGCGTCATAGGCCTTGCGCTCCGGCCGGGTGGGGATGTGTGCGATCACATACCAGTCGCCCATGAAGCGTGGCACGTCGACGCTGTCCGCGCGGGGCAGGGCGGGACGCGGCTCGCGCCCGCTTGCACTCCCCCAGATCGCGAGCGTCAGCAACAACAGCATCGAACGACCTCGCATGGCAATCTCCAACTCAAGGGCAGATGCATGCACCTACGTAGTTGCGATGCGTCCGGATGCAGCCTCATGCGCTGCAGTACCGGCTTCGGCGCAATATGCAGTCGTTGGCAGCAACATGGCGGTCGCGCTCGCTACATCACGGCAGCGTTGAAGCGCCAGAGGCACGCGTTGCGCATGCCACGCAATGCTCGCTCAACGAGCCGTTTGCGCTAGGTCTAGTGAGTCGCAGTGAGATCACGAGGTGCCTTGAAACGGCAGCGGTGACAGGACGTGTCGTTCAATGCCAGCGGTCGAGCGATGACGGGCTTGATGCAACCCGGCAGGCGGTTGCCCAAGGGCGCCTCACCAAGGCGACACCGCATCGGCGCCATACGGATAAATCGTGGCGATCTTGCCATCGGCGTCGTGCTGCAGCGGGGTCATCTTGATGCTGCGCAGATGCGTCTGGCCCTGCGACAGGCTGGCGTCGTGATAGAACAGATACCACTGGCCGTCAAAGGCACAGATGGAGTGATGCGTGGTCCAGCCGACCACCGGTGCGAGCAGCACGCCTCGATAGATAAACGGGCCGTAGGGTGAGTCGCTGGTGGCGTAGCAAATCTGGTGGGTGTCGCCGGTGGAATACGACAGGTAGTACCGGCCGGCGTGTTGGTGGACCCAGGGGCCTTCGAAGAAACGGCGGGCGTGGTCGTCTGCGCGCAGTGGGGTGCCGTGTTCGTCGAGGATGACGACTTCGCGGCTGGGTTCGGCCAGTTCGGTCATGTGCTCGTGCAGGCGCGCCACGCGTGGGCCGAGTGCGGGCGCGTCGCCCACCGGTTCCTGATGCGTATCTGCGTAAGCGTTGTTGCGGTAGTGCTGCAGTTGGCCGCCCCAGATGCCGCCGAAGTAGAGGTAATGCGCGCCGTCGTCGGCGGCAAGCACGGCCGGGTCGATCGAGTACGTCCCGGCGATGGGCTGCGGCTCGGCGACGAACGGGCCTTCGGGGCGATCGCCCACCGCCACGCCGATCTGGAACATGCCATCGGCGCGTTTTGCGGGAAAGTACAGATAGGTCTTGCCGTTGCGTTGTGCCGCATCCGGTGCCCACATCTGCCGCTGCGCCCAGGGCACATCGCGCACGTGCAGCACTTGCCCGAGGTCTTCCACCGCTGCACCCGGGTGCGCCATGCGCAGCACGTGGTAGTCCGCCATGTCGAAATGCGAGCCGTCGTCGCTGAAGGCCACGCCGGCATCGATGTCGTGCGAGGGATAGATATACAACGCGCCGTCGAACACATGCGCGGACGGGTCGGCAGTGTAGAGGTGGGTGACCAGCGGTGCGGAAATGGCGGTGCGCGTCAGCGCCTGCAGTGCAGCGGCTTCCAGTTCATCGGACATGCGCGTACCTGTGCATGAGGTGGGAGAGAGAAATCATGGCGAAGCGGATGGAGCGGCCTGGCGGCGCACGCCCAGCTCGTGTTCGATGCGGGTTTCCAGCGGTTTGTCGATTTCGTACAGCGCCAGCAGCGCAGTGCCGAGCAGGAACGGGAGGGAGGCATACACGCTGATGGCCAGACGGATGCCGTCGGCGACCGCCGCGCTTTGCTGGGGCAGTGCTGCGTCATAGCCGTAAAACGCCAGGATGCCGGCGACCAATGCGCCGCCCACGCTCAGGCCGATCTTCAGGCCGCACAACATTGCCGAAAAGATGATCGCGGTGGCGCGGCGGTGGTTCTTCCACTCCGAGTAGTCGGCCACGTCGGCGATCATCGCCCACAGCAGCGGGATGGTGATGCCGTAGAAAAATCCGTGCAGCACGTAGGAGGCGAATACCCAGCCAATCGCATCCGGCGGATACACGTAGAACGCCAGCAAAAACAGCGTGGAAATCAGCAGCGCGCCGCCGAAGACGTTGCGCTTGCCGCAGCGATCCGCCAGGCGCTTGGAAAAGCCGATGCCCACGATCATCGCCAGGATGCCGCCCGCACTGAACACGCTGAAGGCCGAGGTCGGTGCGTCCTGCGGCCATTGCAATGCGCTCATGCCGGCACCGGTCAGCACACTGTTGATGGCAGCGATGAAGCGGTTGAAGCCGGCGGCGTCGAGAAAGTGGGTCAGCGCACCGGCGTCGAGGTAGTACTTGAAGTAGTAGATGTACATCCCGCCCTTCATGGCGAGATTGATGAACACCAGGATGGTGAGTGCCAGCATCACCAGCCAGGGTTTGTTGCGGACCAGGTCGGTCAGGTCCTGGCGCACGCTGCTGCGGTGTTCGGTGATCGGCAGCACGCGCTCGCGCGTGGTGAAAAAGGTGATCAGAAAGCACAGCGTGCCGACCGCGGCGAACAGCGCCATGGTGTTGCGAAAGCCTTGCGCCTTGTCGCCATTGCCCAGGATCAGCACCAGCGGCAGCAGCAGCACCTGGATGATGAACTGCGCAAAGGTCACCGCCAGAAAACGATACGCAGACAGGCTGTTGCGCTGCTCCATGCTGCCGGTGAGCACGCCGCTCAACGCCGAATAGGGCAGGTTGTTGGCCACGTAGACCAGCATCAGCAAGGTGTAGGTGGCGAAGGCGTAGGTGACTTTGCCGTGCTCGCCGAGGTCGGGCGTGTTGAACGCCGCCAGCGACAATGCGCCGAAGGGCAGTGCCGTCCACAGGATCCACGGGCGGAACTTACCCCAGCGGGTCCGGGTGCGATCGGCCAGGATGCCGATGATGGGCGTGAACACGAACGCGCCGAGCAGGCCGACCACGAAGATCAACGTGGCCGCCGCGCTTGCCGGGATGCGGAACACATCGGTGTAGAAGAACGCCAGGAAGGTGACCAGCGTCTGGAAGATTAGATTGGCCGCCAGGTCGCCCAGGCTGTAGCCGATCTTTTCGCGCACGGAGAGCTGCTGTGACCGATCGTTCATGAGGTGGGGCGGGCTCGAAGAGTGCTGCGGAAAACGCCGCGGCGCGCGCCATACCGCCGGCCGCAATCCAGCCGGATCGCGGCAGCAGGCATGGCGGCTGAAGTGTCCAGCAAAACCGTGCGCGCCGTCGCCAGGGAGGGGGCGACGGCGCGCACTGCGCAGAGCCTGCGGCAAGACCGCGCGCGTGCGGTGGAGCGGCCGCACCGGCCCGGCACCCGCGTCGTCATGGCGAGGCGCACGCTCAGAACGTACCGCGGATGCCGAGCATCACCGTGCGCCCGGGCTCGTACAGATCGTAGGTTGCGTTGGGCCAGGCGTAGGTGGTGCGCAGCGGCTCGTCGGTGATGTTGGTGACGTTGAGGGTGATCTGCGGCTTGGATGGCAGCCAGTCCAGCGCATAGCTGGCCGACAGATCCAGCTGGCCGCGTGCATCGGCGTTGAGGCGTGCGTAGGGGATGCCGTTCTGGTTGGCGCCGGAGATCACCATGTCGTCGTTCCAGGTGTAGGACAGGCGTACCGAGGCCGCGTTCTTTTCCCAGTACACGGTGCCGTTCCACAGGTTCGGCGCCACGCCGACGGCAACGGCGGGGATGCCTTCGCCTTCGGAGGATTGGGTGACATGGGTGTAGTTGACGCTGAAGCCCATGCCATCGACCAGCTTGTCCAGCGGCTGCACCCAGATCGCCTCGGTGCCGCGGATATTGAGCACGCCCTCGGCATTGACCTGGGTCTGCACGTCCACCGTGGCGGCGTTCGGGCCACCGCGCTGGTCCAGGCCGGCCTGCTGGATCGGCAGCAGGCTCTCGTACGGCACGCCCAGGTCGTTGAACGGAATGCGCCGCACGCCATTGACGGTGAAGCCGCTGATGCGCTTGTTGAACAGCGTGAGGCCCACATAGCCCTCGCCGCCGGTGTACCACTCGCCGCCGAAATCCACGTTGGTGGACAGGTACGGCGCCAGGTTTGGATTGCCCTGCGTTGCGGTCTGTGCGGAGGGGTCGCTGAAGTTGGTGTTGGGCAACATCGCGCTCGGGTCCGGGCGGGTGAGCGTGCGCGAGCTGGACAGGCGCAGCACCACGTTGTCGGCCACATCCCAGGCCGCGTTGAACGAAGGCAGGGTTTCCTTGTAGTCCGAATCCAGCACCTGGATGCGGCGGATGCCGTTGATGGTGACCGGGCCGGTGATGGTCTGGTCGGTGGTGACATAACGCACGCCGGCGTTGATGCGCAGGGTGCGGTTCCACACCTCGGTCTCGGCGTTGGTCTCGATGTAGAACCCCAGGTTCTTCTCGCGGATGCCGCCGGCCGAGGCACCGGTGTTGGCGGAGTTGGTTTCCGGTGCGGAATCGCGCAGCGGGTAGTAGTTGGTGTCGCGCAGGAAACGGTCGAAGTCGGCGGTGATGAAACCGTCCGGGCCGGGCGTCAGGTACGTGGCCAGCACCGAACTCGGCACCGCCGAGCCAGGCCCGCCATTGCAGACGTTGCCACCGCCGCCGCGGCACACCACCTGTTCCCAGGCCACGCTGTTGTCGAAGCCGCGAATGGTGCGCTCGGCCTGGTCGTAGGCGGCGCCGATCTTGATGTTGCGCTTGTCTTCGCCGAACTGCAGGTCGGCGCGTGCGCCACGCGTTTCGGTCACGCGTTTTTCGTTCTGGATATTGACCCGGCCACCGCTCCAGCCCCAGCCCAGGTTGGGGTCGTTGAGATCCAGCGGGCTGCTGATCGAGGGGCGGTCGCCGCCCTGGTTGCGATAGTCCACGGTGGTGAACGGCGAAGTCACCAGAATGCTGGGCGATTCGCGGTCCAGCCAGCTGCGCGTGGCGTTGGCCTGCACGTTGAGCTTGATGTCCTGCCCGGCACCGAACAGCAGCTCTGCGCCGGGATTGACGCTCCAGAACTTGACGTTCTCGCGATACGGGCGTGCTTCCAGAAAGTACTGCGCATTGGCAAACGTGGCGCTGGTGACCACGTTGTTCTGGTCCAGCTGCATGCCCAGCGGGATCATGTTGCCGTTGCGGCCGATCAGATTCATGCTGATCCGCTCGGTGGTGCGCTTGGCTTCGGAATACAGCGTGTCCAGATAGAAATGCAGGCTGTCGGAAGGGCGCCATTCCAGCGACATCACCGAGGCATCGCGGTCGCGATCGCCATCCATGTAGACCTGGCGGCCCAACCGCGGAATCAAGGCATCGCTGATCTGGTCGATGCTCAGGCCCGGGTTGCGTGCCAGCAGCCACGCCGCATCGATGGTTTCGCCGGTGGTGAGGCCGCTGCCGGCAGTGGCCGGCACGCGGTCTGGAATGCGCCAGTTGCCGCCGCCGTTGACGTTGCAGGCGGCCGGTTGATTGGTGGCCGGCGTGCCCGCCGGCGGGGTGAGGCCGCACTGGGTGTAGGTCAGGCCGGGGTTGGTCCAGCCCACGCTCTCGAAGCCGCGCACGCCGAGCTTGCTGCGCACCGAGGCCACCCCGAACAATGCGCCGAGCGTGCCTGCCTCGTTGGTCCAGCTGCCCATGAAGGCACCACGCGGGGTGGTCTTCTCGCTGGTGCTGTTCCAGTCGGCCTGCGCCTGATAGGTGAAGTGCACACCGGGGCGATCGAACGGGCGCGCGCTGCGCATGTCCACCACACCGGAGACGCCGCCTTCGAGCATGCTCGCGGTGGGCGTCTTGCTCACCGTGAGCTGGGTGAAGAATTCGGTGGGAAACAGGTTCAGATCGACTTCGCGATTCTGGTTCTGCGCGTTCAGGCCGATCGAGGCGGTGGCGATGCTGGAGCCGTTGAGCGTGGTCTTGGTGAAGCTGGTGCCCAGGCCGCGGATGGCGATGTTGAGGCCTTCGCCGTTGACGTCACGCGCCAGCTGCACACCAGGAATACGGTTGAGCGACTCGGCGATGTTCATGTCCGGAAACTTGCCGATGTCTTCGGCAAATACGGTATCGGCGAAGCCGACCGAGTCGCGCTTGGCGTCGGTGGAAAACTGGATGCTGCGTCGGTAGCCGGAGACGGTGACGGTATCGAGCTGGGTCACCGCGTCGTTGCTGCCTGCCGGGTCCGGCGGCGGTGACGCGGCGGTCGCATCGGTGGATTGTGCCCAGGCGGCAGCGCTGGTCATGCCCAGCAGGATGGACCCCAACGCGCAGGACAACGCGGTATGTGCGTAGCTGTTCTTCACCGTAATCCCTTCCCTAACAGGTGAGCAGATGTCCCACGCATCGCCCCGGCGCAGGGAGTGCCGCTGCCTGGAATCGGCGCGGCGATGGTGCGGTGGGGAGACGGGCGATCAGTGACGCTGGATGTTAGCGCTACCAAATTCAGAACATCACGCTGCAGGGCAGCATAGTTGCGGGGGCATGGCCGCAAGCAGCCCGCGCGAGCACGAAGGCCAGCGCCCAGGCGCATGCATACGGTGGCGCAGTGCTGCACTGCGCGATGGATTTATCGCAATGCCGTGGTAATGGTAGCGCTATCACCCGTGGCGCAAGGCCACCTTCGTGCAGGTGCAGTGGCCGATGAATCGAACCGAAGAACGCGGCAGCGATGCGCCCGGCTGGCAGCTGGCTGGCTTACGCATGCACAACGCCCTGCACCCTGTGCAGGCCGCAGGCGATCGGCTGCGGTGGTGCAGGCCACACGCATGAGCGAGCTGCCCACCGTTGCGCCTGTCACTGCGTCGGCACGGCTGGGCCGGGTGCGCTGGCGCGTGTGCGCCTTGCTGCTGGCGGCCACCACCATCAACTATGTGGATCGCCAGGTGCTGGGCGTGCTGGCGCCATTCTTGCAGACCCAGATCGGCTGGAACGAAATCCAGTACGGCTACATCGTCACCGCGTTCCAGGCTGCCTATGCGTTGGGGCTGTTGTGCAGCGGCGCGGTGATCGACCGTTTCGGCACGCGGCTCGGGTATGCATTGGCGATCGGGGTGTGGAGCCTGGCGGCAATGGGCCATGCATTGGCGACCAGCGTGGTGGGCTTTGCGATTGCGCGGTTTTTCCTGGGGTTGGGGGAGTCGGGCAATTTTCCTGCTGCGCTCAAGACGGTGGCCGAATGGTTCCCCCGGCGCGAACGCGCGCTGGCCACCGGCATCTTCAATTCCGGCTCCAACATCGGTGCCATCGTTGCGCCATTGCTGGTGCCGGTGGTCGCCACCGCGTGGGGCTGGCAGGCGGCGTTCCTGTTCACCGGCGTGTTGAGCGCCACCTGGCTGGTGGTGTGGTGGCTCACCTATCACCCGCCCGAACAGCAGCCCGGCCTGTCGCCAGCGGAGTTGGCGCATATCCGCAGCGATATCTACGAGCCGGTGCAGGCACGGCTGTCGTGGTTGCAGGTGCTGCGGCATCGCCAGGCCTGGGCGTTCGTGCTGGGCAAGTTCATCACCGACCCGATCTGGTGGTTCTTCCTGTTCTGGTTGCCCAAGTTCCTGCATGCCGAATATGGTTTGAGCCTGCTGCAACTGGGCGCGCCATTGATCGTGATCTTCGTGCTGGCCGATATCGGCAGCATCGCCGGCGGCTGGGTGGCCGGGCGCTTCATCGCGCGCGGCTGGAGCGTCAATCGCGCGCGCAAGACCGCCATGCTGATCTGCGCGGTGTCAGTGGTGCCGATCGTGTTTGCCGCACGTGCCGACAACCTGTGGCTGGCGGTGGCGCTGATCGGCCTGGCAACCGCTGCGCACCAGGGCTGGTCGGCCAATCTGTTCACGCTGCCCTCGGACATGTTTCCGCGGCATGCGGTGGCCACCGTGGTGGGCATCGGCGGGTTTGCCGGCGCGGTGGGCGGCATGCTCATTGCCACCTTCATCGGCTTTTTGCTACAGGCGACCGGAAGTTATGTGCCGGTGTTCCTGATGGCAGGGTCGGCCTATCTGCTGGCGCTGGCAGTGGTGCACTCTCTGGTACCGCGACTGGACCCGGCGCAGCTGCCGGCGACCACTGCAACGCCTTCTTCGTCCTGAGGAATCATCATGCATCTGCGCCCGTTCACCCTGGCCCTGTTGTTGGCGGCAAGCCTCGCACCGAGCGCGCAGGCCGCGCCGTTGGCGGCCGGTGCATCCAAGTTTCTGGGCAGCGCCTATGGCCCGCAACAGGCTGCGGGGTTTGCACAGTACTGGAACAAGCTCACTCCGGAGAACGGCGGTAAATGGGGCACAGTGGAAGCGGTGCGCGACCAGATGGACTGGAGTGCACTGGACACCGCGTACCGGTTCGCAAAGGCCAACGGCCTGCCGTTCCAGATGCATGTGATGGTGTGGGGCAACCAGCAGCCGGAATGGATCAAGACCCTGCGCCCGGCCGAACAGCGGCGCGAGATCGAGCAGTGGTTTGCCGCCGTGGCGCAGCGCTACCCGGAGATCGATCTGCTGGAAGTGGTCAATGAGCCGCTCAACGACCCGCCAAGCAAGGCCGATACCGGCGGCGGCAACTACCTGCAGGCACTGGGCGGGGATGGTGCCAGCGGCTGGGAATGGGTGCTGCAGTCGTTCCGGCTTGCGCGCCAGCACTTTCCGCAGACCAAGCTGATGATCAATGACTACAGCATCACCAACAGCGCGCAGGCCACGCAGAAGTACCTGCACATCGTGCAGCTGCTGCAGCGCGAGCGCCTGGTGGATGCGATCGGCATCCAGGAGCACGCGTTCGAGACCACGCCCAACGTGGCGATGTCGGTGCACCGCGCCAATCTCGATGCGCTGGCCGCCACCGGCCTACCGATCTATATCACCGAGTTCGATCTGGACGGTCCCACCGATGCGCAGCAGCTGGCCGATTACCAGCGCGTGTTCCCGACATTTTGGGAGCACCCGGCGGTGCGCGGCATCACGCTGTGGGGGTTTCGGCCCGGGCTGTGGCGGGACAAGGAGGCCGCGTATCTGGTGCGCGGCGACGGCAGCGAGCGGCCGGCCATGACCTGGCTGCGTGATTACGTGGCCGCCCATCCCGGTACGCCGGCGCCATGATGCGCTGCGCCGGTTGCCTTGCATGTTTTCCATTCTGTCTGGTGTCCTGATCCATGTCTGCTTCCTTGCCCCTCGCATTGCATGACGACCGCCTGTTGCCGGCGGACCCCGGCACGCGGGCGATCGCGCGCAGGCTGTACGCGCAGATCGCCAACCTGCCGATCATCAGCCCGCACGGCCACACCGACCCGGCGTGGTTCGCCGGCAATGCGCCGTTCGCCAACGCCACCGAGTTGCTGTTGGTGCCGGACCACTACGTGTTCCGCATGCTGTACAGCCAGGGCATCCGCCTGGATACGCTGGGCATTCCGCGTGCCGACGGCACACGCGCGCCGGTGGATCCGCGCGCGGCGTGGCGCGTGTTTGCCGAGCACTACGCGCTGCTGCGCGGCACTCCATCGGCGTTGTGGCTCAATCATGTGTTCCATGAGGTCTTCGACCTGCGCATCCGGCTGGATGCCGGCACCGCCGATCATTACTACGACCACATCACCGCTGCGCTGCAGACGCCGGGCTTTCTTCCACGCGCGCTGTTTACGCGCTTCAACATCGAGGTGATCGCCACCACCGAATCGCCGCTGGATTCACTGCAGCACCATGCGGCCATTGCCGCCAGCGGCTGGCAGGGACGGGTGGTGACTGCGTATCGCCCCGACCCGGTGGTGGACCCGGAACACGAACAATTTGCCGGTGCATTGCAGCTGTTCGGCGCGCTCACCGGCGAGGACGTGCTGAGCTGGCCCGGCTATCTGCGTGCGCACCGGCAACGGCGTGCGTTCTTCGCCGCACACGGTGCCACCTCGACCGACCACGGGCACCCCAGCGCCGCCACCGCAGATCTGTCGCCTGCCGAGGCGCAGCGGCTATTCGACACGGTGGTGCGCGGTGCAGCCACGCCGGTGGAGGCCGAGTTGTTCCGCGCTCAGGTGCTGACCGAGATGGCGGCGATGAGCCTGGACGATGGCTTGGTGATGCAGCTGCACCCGGGCTGTTTTCGCAATCACAACCGGCAGTTGTTCGACACTTACGGGCGCGACAAGGGTGCCGACATCCCGATGCGCACCGACTACGTGCATGCGCTCAAGCCGCTGCTGGATCGCTACGGCAACGACCCGCGTCTGCGCCTGATCGTGTTCACGCTGGACGAAACCAGCTACAGCCGGGAGCTGGCGCCGCTGGCCGGCCATTACCCATCGCTGCTGCTCGGCCCGGCATGGTGGTTCCATGACGCGCCGGAGGGCATGTGGCGCTTTCGCGAGCAGACCCTGCCCAGTGCCGGGTTCTACAATACCGTGGGCTTCAACGACGACACCCGCGCCTTTTTGTCGATACCCGCGCGCCACGATGTGGCACGGCGCGTGGACAGTGCGTTTCTGGCCAAGCTGGTGGCCGAGCATCGGCTGGAGGAAGACGAGGCGATGGAGGTGGCGATGGATCTTGCGTATCGGCTGCCCAAGCAGGCGTACAAGCTGTGAGGCAGCCGCTGCGTGGCCGGTGCGCGTGCGGCTGCAAGCGCATTGCAGCGGCACCGGCGCGCGCTGCGGCACGCAGTGGCGCGCAACGGCAGCCGCCGGCGTCATGACAGTGGCACACCCTGCACCTGCAGCAGCGCGGCGCATCGCGGCCAGGTGGGCGTGCATGACAGGACGCGTGCTCGCCTGTGTCTGCCTGGCACTGCCCGCGCTCGACGCACTCGCGCAGACCGGCGCCCCGCGCGAGCGGGTGTCGCTCAATGCGCAATGGCGATTTCAGCGTGGCGACCCGCCAGGCAACCCGGTGGTGCTCGATTATGCGGCCCGCCCCCAGGTCACCGGCAGCGACGACGGCAAGGTGGCCGATGCGCGCCCGGATCAGGCGCAGCCGCTGCAATCCACCGCCAAGGATGTGCTCAGGCCATGGATCCTGCCGACCGCCAATGCGCTGATCGCCGACCCGGCACAACGCCACCAACGCCCGCCCGGCCATCCGGGCAGCAACGTGGCCTATGTGCAAGCGCAGTTCGACGACAGTGCATGGCAGCTGGTGGACCTGCCGCACGATTGGGCGATTGCCGGGCCGTTTCTGGTCGATGGTCCGTACGGCGGCATGGGGCGGTTGCCGAGCTGGGGCATCGGCTGGTATCGCAAGACGCTGGATATTCCGGCCAGCGACCGCGGCCGCTCGCTGCTTCTCGACCTCGATGGCGCGATGGCGTACGCCACGGTCTGGTGCAATGGCCAGCTGGTGGGCGGCTGGCCGTATGGCTACAGCTCCTGGCGGGTGGATCTGACGCCTTGCCTGGTCGCTGGCGGCCGCAACCAGCTGGCGATCCGGCTGGACAACCCGCCCGAATCGGCGCGCTGGTATCCCGGTGGCGGGCTGTATCGCAATGTGTGGCTGACCAGGACCGCGCCGCTGCATATCGCGCACTGGGGCACGCAGCTGACCACGCCGCAGGTGTCGGCCGCTGCAGCACAGGTGCAACTGGCGGTGACGCTGGACAACGCCGCACCCACCACCGCGCAGGCGCAGGTCAGCACCGCGATCTACGTGCTCGACGCAGCCAGCGGCTCACGCACCGGCGAGGCGGTGGCGCACATCGCGGCGCTGCCGGTGGCGGTGCCTGCCGGCGGTCACGCACGGGTGCAGGGCACCACGCACATCGATGCGCCACGCCTATGGGGCCCACCGCCCACCCAGCAGCCGCATCGCTATGTGGCAGTGACCGAGGTGCGCCAGAACGGGCAGCTGGTGGATCGCTACGAGACACCTTTCGGCATCCGCGCCATCGTCTTCGATGCCGACAAGGGACTCCTGGTCAATGGCGAACAGGTGCCCATCCGCGGCGTGAACAATCACCATGATCTCGGCGCACTCGGTGCGGCATTCAACGTGCGCGCCGCCGAGCGCCAACTGCAGTTGCTGCAGCAGATGGGCGCTAATGCCATCCGCATGAGCCACAACCCGCCCGCGCCGGAGCTGCTGGAGCTCACCGACCGCATGGGCCTGCTGGTGGTGGATGAAGTGTTCGACAGCTGGGAAATGAAGAAGACCCCGCTGGATTTCCATCTGGTCTTTCCGCAATGGCACGAGCCGGATCTGCGCGCGATGCTGCGGCGCGACCGCAACCATCCGTCGGTGATGCTGTGGAGCGTGGGCAACGAGGTCGGCGAGCAATACACCGGCCAGCAGGGCGCAGCGATTGCGCGCACGCTGCACGCCATCGTGCATGAGGAAGACCCCACGCGCCCGGCCACGGTGGCGATGAACTACGCCTCGCCCGAAATGCCGCTACCGGCGGCGCTGGATGTCATCAGCCTCAACTACCAGGGCGAAGGCATTCGTGATGCGCCCGAGTTCGAAGGCACCGAGCGCATTCGCAAGCCGCCGCAGTATCCGGCGTTTCATGCGCGGTTTCCGCACAAGGCCATCCTCAGCAGCGAGACCGCCTCGGCGCTGAGCAGCCGCGGCGTGTACCTGTTCCCGGTCACGCCGGACAGCAGCGCACCGGTGCGCGATGGGCGCGGTGGCGATTCGGCCGTGCATCAGGTCAGCGCGTACGAGCTGCATGCGGTGGACTTCGGTTCCAGCGCCGACAAGGTGTTTGCCGCGCTGGACACGCACCCTTATGTCGCCGGCGAATTCGTCTGGACCGGCTTCGACTACCTGGGCGAGCCCACGCCGTACTACAGCTCGCGCAGCGCGTACTCCGGCATTTTCGATCTGGCCGGCTTTCCGAAGGACCGCTACTGGCTATACCAGGCGCGCTGGCGCCCGGAGGTGCCGATGGCGCATCTGCTGCCGCACTGGACCTGGCCCGGGCGCGAAGGCCACGTCACACCGGTGCATGTGTTCACCTCCGGCGACGAGGCCGAGCTGTTCGTCAACGGCATCTCGCAGGGGCGCAAGCGCAAGGGCGCACTGCAGTACCGGTTGCGTTGGGACGAGGTGGTGTACCAGCCTGGCGAATTGCGCGTGCAGGCCTACAAGCACGGCAAGCCTTGGGCCGACGATCGCGTGCTGACGGCCGGGCCGGCGGCGCGCATGCAGGTGAGCCCGGACCGCAACCGCATCGACGGTGATGGCCGGGACCTGAGCTTTGTCACCGTGCGCTTGCTGGACCGCGACGGGCGGCCGGCGCCCACCGCCGGCGACCGCCTGCGGTTTCGCATCGAGGGCCCGGGCGAACTGGTGGCCACCGACAATGGCGATGCAACCAATCTGGAGTCGTTTGCCTCAGCGCAACGCAACGCTTTCAACGGGCTATGCCTGGCGATCGTGCGCGCCACGCCGGGCGGGCGCGGCACGATCACGCTGCACGTGGAATCGGAGCGTCTGGATGCCGCGCAAGCGCAGATCGTCGTGCAGTGAGGCCGAGCCTGTGAGGCAACCGCTGCAGCACCTCAATGGAACTCCAACCAGGCACAATGCCATGCCATACCTGATCACCCTGTTGCGTCGCGCACTCGCCACCGCTGCCATTCTCGTCGCCGCACCGGCATTGGCGCGCTGCGACACGCCCGGCACCTCGCTCAAGCTGGCGTATGCCGACGGCTTTCTGCTTGGCACGGCCGTCAATGCCGACATCGTGTCCGGCAAGGACGCCGCCTCCGCGGCGTTGGTGACATGCCATTTCAACGCGGTGACGCCGGAAAACGTGATGAAGGCCGAGGTCGTTGCGCCGCGTCGCGGCGAACTCGACTTCACCGCCGCCGATGCGTTTGTGGACTATGCGCAACGCAACGGGTTGTTCGTGGTCGGCCACACGCTGGTCTGGCACAACCAGACCCCGGCCTGGTTTTTTGTGGGAACCCGCGGCGCGGCAAACACCCCGGCCGCGCAGATCGAGCGCATGCGCGCACATATCGAGCAGGTGGCAGGCCGTTATGTCGGCAAGGTGCAGGCCTGGGATGTGGTCAACGAAATCATCGACGAAGACGGCAGCTACCGTTCGACCAACTGGGTGCAGCGCGTTGGCGACGGCGACACGGCGGTGCGCAATGCCTTCGCCTTCGCGCAGCGTTACGCACCGGATGCGGAGCTCTACTACAACGACTTCAATGCCTGGCGGCCGGCCAAGCGCGAGGGCATCGTGCGCATGGTCAAGATGCTGCAGCAGGCCGGCATCCGTATCGATGGCGTCGGCATGCAGGGGCATTGGGGGCTCAATTACCCCAGCCTGCGTGATATCGAGGACGCCATCGACGCCTACGCCGCGCTCGGCATCAAGGTCATGATCACCGAGCTCGACGTGGACGTGCTGCCGCTCACCCGCGAAGGCCAGGTCATCGGCACCGGGCTTGCGCACGCGCAGTTCCAGTTGCCAGAGTTCAAGCGCTTCCTTGACCCCTACCGCGATGGCCTGCCGCCGCAGGTGCAGGCGCAGTTGCGCGATCGTTACGCCGAACTGTTCGCGCTGTTCTGGCGCAAGCGCGACAAGCTCGCCCGCGTCAGCGTCTGGGGCGTGAGCGACGGCATGTCGTGGAAGAACGATTACCCCGTGCCTGGCCGCACCAATTACCCATTGCTGTTCGACCGCAACCACCAGCCCAAACCGGCACTGGAGGCGGTGCTGGCAGTGCCGGCCTCCGCCGCTCCCTAGTCGCGTCTGCCAGCGCGCGCAGGGACCTTGCACGCGCTTGATGGCATGATGGACCCACCTGATTGTCCGGACCCTCCGATGCGCTTGCCGCCCTATCTGTTGTTGGCTGTTCCGTTGCTGGCGATCGTCGCCGCCTGCGCCAGGAAGGATCCGCCGCCGCCGCGCTTCCCGGCCATCGGGCATGTGGACACCTTCGACCGCAGCTTCGCCGATGTGGTTGCCAGCGATGCGCGTATCGAAAAGCTCACCGAGGGGTTCACCTGGTCCGAAGGCCCGGCATGGGTGCGCGACGGAGGCTACCTGCTGTTTACCGACGTGCCGGAAAACAAGCTGTATCGCTGGTCCGAACAGGCCGGCCTGTCGGTGTTGCTGTCGCCGTCCGGCTATACCGGCCCGGAGCAGGCCACACTGCGCGAGGCCGGTGCCAACGGGCTCTACGCCGAGCCGAGCGGCACCGTGTTGCTGGCCGATTCCGGCACCCGCATCGTGGCCCGGCTCGACCCGGTCACGCGCAAGAAGACGCCGCTGGCCACCGGCTTCGAGGGCAAGCGCTTCAACAGTCCCAACGATGTGGTGCGTCGCAGCGACGGGGTGGTGTTCTTCACCGATCCGCCGTATGGCCTGAAGGATCTGAACAACTCGTCGGTCAAGCAGCTGCGCTTCAACGGCGTCTACCGGCTGGACACCGACGGCAGCGTGCATCTGCTCGACGACAGCCTGAGCTTTCCCAACGGCATCGCGCTTTCGCCCGATGAGCGCACCTTGTACGTATCCAACTCCGACCCGGAGCGACCGATCTGGATGGCGTATGCACTCGACACCCAGGGCGCCGTCACCGGCAAGCGCGTGTTCGCCGATGCCTCGGATCTGGTGGCCAAGGACGCGCCTGGCCTGCCCGACGGCATGGCGGTCTCTGCCGACGGCCACCTGTTCGCCACCGGCCCGGGCGGAGTCATCGTATTCAACCCGGCCGGCCAGCGCCTGGGGCGCATCGAGACCGGCGAAGCCATCTCCAACTGCGCCTTCGGCAACGACGGCCACACGCTCTACATGACCTCGCATGCGATGTTGGCGCGCGTGCGCGTCAAGGCGTTGGGGCTGCAGTTCGTGCGTCAAAGCAACTGACAGGCACCGCTGCGGCGGCCAGGTACGCGATGCCTGTCCGCATCGAGGGGGGCCACGCAAAAGCGCTCATGACCCCGGCTGCGCTGGCAATGAGCGTCGCTCCAACGCGGCACGACTGACACGTCAGCGTTTGCGCTGATGCAGGCGAATGACTGGTGTTGACGACAGCGCAAACGCGCATGCCAGCGCAAGCAGCACAACCCGCAACCAATAGCCCACTGGTTCGGTCAGCAACGCATAGTGAAGTTCACCGCAGCGCCGGCCAAGGCACTGAACCTCGCCGGTGGCCAGCGCCTGAATCAGCAGTACTCCTGGAAAGCATGCAAAGAGCACCGCCATGAACGCGGCAAACACCGCTGCCGATACACTCACTGGACGAGCATGGCGCCGCCAGAAATAGCGCCAACAGAGCCAGCCAACAAACGTCGCGATCAGCCCAAGCAAGAGCACCGCAGACATGGGCGGCGGTGTCATGGGTTCAACGCATCCAGCATCTGCTCCTCCTGCGCACGACCGAGGCGCGCGCATTTGCTTGGTGCTCTCGCCTTGCCGCCCATGCATGCCATGGTTAGTCTGCCTCGGTTTTCGCGTCCAGCATCAGCAGATCCTCCAGCTCCGGGCCACCGCCGCGGTTGGCGCTGCCGGCAGCCAGATACAGGCTGCCATCGACGGCTGCGGCCTGCGTGCCATGGCGTCCCTGCGGTAGCGCTGGCAGCGTTGTCCAGGCGGCGCGCTGCGGGTCGTAGGCTTCCACCTCGTCATGCGCCTTGACCTGCCGCAGGCTCTCGCCGCCGATGATCAGCAGCCTGCCGTTGCGTGCAATGGCACTGGTGCCGGCCCGCTGCGTTGGCAACGCGGCCGGCGCAACGGACCAGGTGCCGCGTTGAATGTCGTAGATGTCCACTTCCGCAATCGTCTGCGCCAGGGTGTTGCCACTCTCGTGGGCCGACCTGCGTCCACCGGCGGCATATAGCTTTCCGTCGATCACGGCCGCATGGAAATGGTCGCGCGCGCGCGGCGCGTCGGCCAGCTGTGTCCACTGCTGGGTCCTGGTATCGAAGGCATCCAGCCACGGCACGTAGCCGCTCATGTGCCCGCGCGTATTGCCGCCGACCAGGTACAGCACGCCGGCATGCGCGACCGCGCCTGCGGCGCCGCGACGCCGATGCTGCGGGATTTCCGGACCTGTCTGCCACGTGTCGGTTTGCGGATCGTAGATCAGCAGGTGGGTCAGCGACGCTTCTTCCGGGTAGTCGCCGGTGAAGCCGCCGACGAAATACAACTTGCCTGCAGATACCACCGCCTGCGCGTGACTGACCATCAGCGGCGGTGCGCTGCCTTGCGACCAGCGACGTGTGCGGGTATCGAAGATCTCCAGCGGGCGCTGGTCGCGTCCACCGATCAGATACAGCCGCTCACCAATGGCGACCAGGCTGTTCTCGTGGCGCGCATGCGGTTTGCCATGTGTGGCGACCGGGTGCCACTGCGGCGTTGGCGCGGCGGTCTTGGCAGGCGTAGCGTGTTCGGCCGCGATGCCGAGCACAGGCATGCAGCCAATGGTCGCGGCGAGCAGCCCCGCGCGGAGCGTGATGTTCAACAGTCGCATGAAGTGCTCTGCCAGTGACCATGGCAGACCAGTGTAGCGACAGCGGCCGCACGATCCAGCTGCACAAGCAGCCTGATCCGGTAGCAGTGTGTGCGTGGCGAGTTGCACGCATCGCGGCATGTGCGACCAGCCTCCACGATGCAGGAGCCCAGCTGTTCCACTTCGTCCAGCAACATGGCTTGGTCCAGCGTTCCACCTGGAAGACCGGCGATGCGCTGCGCCGCAAGCCGTTCGCCCGCATGCCACATGCGGACCGGTGCCTGCGAGCTCTTCACGTACAGCAGAACCGCGCTTGCGAACACTACGGTAAATCGACCCGGAGATGTGTGTGGCCATCACTCAAGCAAAGCAGGTTCTGCAAACCGCTCCACCCAAGGCAGTGGCTGCTGCCGCTGCGCGCGGCCTGCGCCTGCGCGAGCAGCATGGGCGCGGCGGCACCGCAATTGGCGTGGCGCGTGCGCGGGATCTCTCCGCGCAGAAGTCGCTGTCTGCACAGACCGTTCGCCGCATGCATTCCTACTTCGCCAGACACAGCGTCGACAAGAACGGCAAAGGCTGGGCAGATGCCAAGGCGCCCTCGGCCGGCTACATCGCCTGGCTGCTGTGGGGCGGCGATGCAGGCCAGCGCTGGGCCGCACGTCTGCTCCAGGGTCTGGACGCAGGGGCGAGCAAGAAGGCCGGCGCCTCCACACGTGCAGGTGGCGCCTCGAAAACGGCTGCCAAGAAGACGTCGAAGACACGTGGCGCAAGGTCGTCGGTGACGAAAAAGACGCCAGCGCGCAAAGCTGCCACAAAGAAACCAGCAACGAAGAAGGCAGCAACCAAGAAGGCAGCGACGAAGAAGGCAGCAACGAACAAGCCGGCCAGGAAGTCGGGCGCCAAGAAGGTGTCGGCAAGAAAGACAGCCGTAAAAAAGGTGGCCTCGCGGGGCGCGCCCGGCACCAAGCGTGCTTCCACGACCACGGCAAGGACAACGGCCAGGAAGACGTCGGCCGGAACACATGCGGCCAAGAAGACGTCGGCGCAACGCAGCACTGCCAGGAAGAGTGCTACGTCCGCGAAGGCCGTCAAAAAAGCCGCCGCCAAGAAGTCTGCACCCTGGAAAACGCCCAACCCCAAGAGCGCATCGCGGTCCACATCGCTGTCTCCCGCACAGAAGTCCCAGGCCAGGAAGCGTGCCAAGGCGGCGGGCCGGCCCTATCCCAACCTGGTGGACAACATGGCGGTTGCCAGCAAGCGAACCACCAAGCGTGCGGGCACATCGGGCGCCGCGAAGAAGGCGGCGACGAAGAAATAACCGCAGGCGGCACACTCCGCCATCTGGTCATGCCGCGTCGGCGCTGGGAGTGCTGACGCGGCGTACCTGCATCGTGCACGGCGAAAGCATTTTGCAGACGGAGCAAGTCTTGGTCCGGCATGCGGCGAGGGCTTCGGCGCAGTGCTACAGAGATTTGGTGCGCGCCATCGCTGCGTCGACCGTCCCGTACAGGCCAGGCACGCATGCTGGCAGGCGAGCTAAGGCGACGTGCGTTGCCGCTTGCGATCGCCGCGGCATCGATCCGAACAATATTTCACCTCGTCCCAGACCTTCTCCCACTTCTTGCGCCAATAGAACGGCCGTCCGCATTGCACGCAGACCTTTTCCGGCAGGTTCTGCTTCTTGGGAGTTGCCATGTCGAGGCCAGATTCTGGGGAATGGATGGTTGGGGCTCAAGCATGTCATGGCGACGCGCCCGGTCGAAGCCCCTGCCATCCCAATCTGCCGCTGATGCCGTCAGGAGCAGCGGCGCACCGCGCAAAAGTCTGCAGCGAGTGTCTATAGTGGACACCCGTGGCTGTTGCGGACGCCGTCTGAAGTGACAGACGCGCGAGCGCACACAGGCCAGACTCAAACAAGGATGCTTGTGAAGCGTTTTCTGCTCGCGTTGTCGGCCCTGCTATACGTTGTTGCGCTTTGCCTTCCTGCATTGCATGGCGGCGATGAACACCTGGGGGGCTTTGTCATCCTGCTGCTCGGCTGGATGCAGGTGGTCGACGGCCAGTGCATCGCCTGGATGAGTAACCCGCTGTATTGGCTGGCGTGGCTCTGCTATGGCCTCAAGGTGGACAAGATGGCGGCGGCCCTGTTGGTGGCGGCCTGCATGATCGGACTGGATACCTTTCGCGCAACCCGGTTCGACAAGAACGAGGCGGGCCATCAGGTCATGATCGACCACGTGGGCGCCGCGTTCTACGTCTGGGAGTTCAGCTTTGTGGTTCTGCTCGTCGTGGTGTTGATCCGTCTGTTCAACAAGCCCGCCGCGCTGCATGGCGGCCGCGCAGCGTGATCGGGCGCAAGCCGTTGCCCGGGCTGCTGAGGTCTGCGATGTACACGGATCCAAGCGGCTCGTGTGTCCAAGGAGTACCGTAGCGGCGTGTGCCCCGATCCCGCTACCGACGAGTCGATGATGAATGCCCAGGCCAACGCCGCCGACCAGACCATTCCGATCCTGCCCAGCCGCGCGATTGCGCAGACCCTGACCTTCTATCGCCGACTGGGCTTCGAAGGCGATGCGCATCCGCATGATGCGGGCTATGCAATCTTGCGACGTGGCGCGGTGGAGCTGCATTTCTTTGCGCATCCGGATCTCGACCCGGCCACGTGCTATGCGGGCTGTTACCTGCGGGTGGGCAACGTGGATGAGGTCTACGCCGCACTGCAGGCGGCAGGGCTCCCGGCGCAAGGCATCCCGCGCATCGACCCGCTTGCCGACAAGCCCTGGGGCATGCGCGAATTTGCGATCGTGGACGAGAGCGGCAACCTGCTGCGGATCGGGCAGGTCATTGCCGGTCGCTGACACGCGCCGCAATCGTCGGGCTGTGTCAGCCAGGTCTGCGGCAGCACGCACGTCGAGCGCGCAGCGGCACGCAGGAACCATCGGGCGTCTCTACGCGTGGTGGAGAGGCGCACCGATGGCAGGTGGGCCGCTCCTGCGCGGCGCGGCATGTGTCGTGCGCAGCACACACATCAGCCACCGTTGCCAGGATGCAACGTCGCTCAACCGGCCTCCAGCGAGGCAAGCACGGTCGCCACTTGGCCCGGTGTGGCATCACCCAAGGCGAGATAGGCTTTCGCCAGCGCATCGGCGAAGCGCGAATCTGCAGCCAGCGTGCCAAACACCGCATCCAGCGTGAGAAAACGCGCGACATCAGCGGCGGCATCGCCAGTGGCTGCGCGTCCAAGCGCGCCCAGGGCATCGTTCAAGGGGTCCACCAGCGCCACGCCAATGCATGCCTGCCTGCGCACGAAATGCAACCAGGCGGCGACCGGCAGGCATACGCGGTCGATCGGGCGCCCGGCGGCCAGCGCATCGCCGATCGTGCCCAGCAGCCGCACCTGAATCTTCTGCGAGCCGTCCCAGGCGATCTGGGCGAGCAGGTGGCGGATGGCGGGGTTGCGGAAGCGGGCCAGGATGGCGTCGATGTAGTGCTGTGGGTCGAAGCCCGGCATGGGCTGCAGGGTGGGGGCGATGTCGTGGCGCATCAGCGTCTCGACGAAGGCCGCAAGTTCAGGGTGACGCATGGCGTCGGCGACCGTCTCCAGGTGTAGCAGGCTGCCGAGATACGCCAGCGCGGAATGCGGTGCGTTGAGCAGGCGCAGCTTGGCGCGCGCGTAGCCGGCGATGTCCTCGCTCAGGGTGACGCCTGCGCGTTCGAATGCAGGGCGGCCGCTGCAGAAACGATCTTCGATCACCCATTGGCTATAACGCTCGCGCTGGATCGGCCAGGCGTCGTGCACACCCAGCTGGTCTTGCACGTGCGCGCGCAGCGCGTCATCGGTAGCGGGCGTGATGCTGTCCACCATCGAGCGCGGGAAGGCAACGTGTTGCGCGATCCACGCCGCAAGCGCGCGGTCATGCTGTTCCGCGAGCCGCACCACGCCGCGCTGCAGCAGCACGCCGTTGTCGGCCAGGTTGTCGCAGCTGAGCGTAGTGAATGGCGCGGTGCCGTTGCGCATACGCTGCTGCAGCCCCGCGACGAGATAGCCGATGGCGCTGCGGGGCGCTGCGGGGTGGGCGATGTCGTGGACGATGTCGGGATGGGTCAGGTCGAGCGTGTCGCCGGCCAGGCAATAGCCTTTTTCGGTGACGGTGAGCGTGACCAGGCGGACGGCAGGGTCGGCCAGGCGTGCGAGCACGGCAGGTTGTTCGTCGGCGGCGCAGAGGACTTCGCGGATGGCGCCGATGACACGTCGTTGCGGGTGTTCGTCGAGCAAGGCCAGGGTGTAAAGCCCATCTTGGGGACGCAGCGCATCGCGCACGTGCGGGCTATGCAAGGAGACGGCGCAGATGGCCCAGGTGGGGTCTTCGGCGAGTAGGTCGTCGATATAGACGGCCTGGTGCGCGCGATGGAAGGCGCCTGCGCCCAGATGCACGATACCGATGGTCGCGTGTTTTAGGTCGTAGCTTGGGGTGAGAACGGGGGTGGGTAGGTGAGCGAGCGCTGCGATGGAGAGCGTGGGGATTGGCATGGGGTTTCTTTTAATCGTGGGGTGCTGCAAGTTTGCTTGGTGGCCTTACCCTCACCCCAACCCCTCTCCCGGAGGGAGAGGGGCTTTGCTCGGCGGCTTCTGGGGGCGCGATTACTTGTCGGTGACGGTGAAGCGTTGCTTGCTGCGGATGTCGCTGCTGGAGGCGCCGATCTGCACCTCATAGACGCCCGGATCTACGGCGTACGCCTTGCGCTGGTCGTCATAGATGCGCAGCGCGTCCTGCGCCTTGATGGTGAAGCGCACCTCGCGTTGTTCGCCCGGCTGCAGGGTGATGCGTTGGAAGCCGCGTAGTTCCTTGATGGCGCGTTCGCGTTGTGGCTTCAGCGGCTGCAGATACAGCTGCACCACTTCGTCGCCTGCGCGTTGGCCGGTGTTCTTCAACGTGACCGTTGCAGTGAGTGTGCCGTCGGCGGCCACGGTTTTACGATCAACCTGCACGGTGGAATAAGCGAACTGCGTATACGACAAGCCATACCCAAACGGGTACAGCGGTGCGCCGGCGAAGTAGCGATAGGTGCGCCCGCGCATGGCGTAGTCGTCGAAGGCCGGCAGGCGCTCGTCTTCCTTGTAGAAGGTGATCGGCAGACGGCCACCGGGACTGGCCTGGCCGAACAGCACATCGCCCACCGCACTGCCGCCGCGCTGGCCCGGGTACCAGGCCAGCAGGATGGCGGGCACGTGTTGCTGTGCCCAGTCGATGGCCAGCGCCGAGCCGGTGGTCAGCACCGCCACCACCGGCGTGCCGGTGGCCTGCAGTGCTTGCAGCAGCTCGCGCTGCGGTTTGGGCAAGCGCGTGTCGGTGCGGTCGCCACCGGCAAAGCCGGGATAATTGACGTCCATTTCTTCGCCCTCGACATCGCCGGTGAGGCCGCCGACAAACACCACTACTTCGGCATTGCGGGCGGCGTCCACCGCTTCCTGCAGCGGCGGTTTGGCGCCGGGCATGCGCCAGGCCAGGCGCACCCCGGCATCGCGGGTGGCTTCGTAATACTCCACACGCAGGTCGTAGGCTTTGCCGCCTTCCAGCGCCACGCTGGCAGTGCCGCCACGCATGCGCGGTGCATCGCTCCATTGATCAATGAGCAACTTATCGTCCAGGTACAGGCGCACGCCATCGTCGGCGGCCATCTGCAATTCGTACGTGCCCGAGACCGGCGGCAGCAACTGGCCATGCCAACGCACGCTGAAATCGTCCTTGCCGAGCGCGCGGTCGGGCTGCAGTTCGCCACGGCCAACTGCATCGTCGGTGGGCGCGTTGCGGTCCCAGCGGAAGGCGATGCGCGGGTCGATGCGGGTCAGCACCGGCTGGCCGGCAAGCGTGCGGCCATTGAAATAGTCGCCGGTCAGGCCGTTCTGCGTGGCGCCGGCCGCCGGGCGCAAATAGCGCGATTCGATCGGTGCGGCAGCGTTGGGGTCTTCGCGCCCTTCCACCAGGTCGCTGCCGCGCGCATAGGCCACATCGGCTTGCGGTGCGGCATCGCGGATGCCTTGCAGGATGGTGGCCGGCGCGGCGGGCGTGCCGTAGTAGTTACCCAGCAGCGACATCGGATCGTCGGCGGTGGGGCCGACCACGGCAATGCGCTTGAGCGTGGGCTTGAGCGGCAACACGCCGTCGTTTTTCAGCAACACCAGTGATTCGCGTGCGGTGCGGCGCGCCAGGTTATCGTGCTGCGGCGATTGATTCACCGATGCGGGAATCTGCGCCCACGGCACGCTGGCCGGCGGGTCGAACATGCCCAAGCGCATGCGCGCGGTCATCAGGCGCTTGAGCGAGGTATCGATGCGGGCCTCGTCGATCAAGCCGGCACGCACCGCCGCAGGCAACGCGGCGTAGGTGTCGCCGCAATCCAGGTCGGTGCCGTGTTTGACGCCGAGTGCGGCCGCTGCTTCGGGCGTGGGCACGATCTTGTGGTTCTGCCAGATGTCGCGGATAGCGGCGCAGTCGCTGACGATGTACCCGTCGAAACCCCAATCGCGGCGCAAGATGCCTTCCAGCCGGGTGCTGGCCGAGGCCGATTCGCCGTTGACGCGGTTATAGGCGCCCATCACTGCGGCCACGTGGCCTTCCTGCACCAAGGCCTGAAACGCCGGCAGATAGGTCTCGTAGAGATCGCGCTCGCTGGGGTGTACATCGAAATGATGGCGGTCGGCCTCCGGGCCGCTGTGTACGGCGAAGTGCTTGGCGGTGGCATCGAGCTTGCGGTACGACCCCTGCTGCGCTTGCAGGCCCTGCACGAAGGTCACGCCCATGCGTGCGGTGAGAAACGGGTCTTCGCCGTAGGTTTCCTGCCCGCGGCCCCAGCGCGGGTCGCGGAAGATGTTGATGTTCGGCGACCAGAACGTGAGCCCCTGATAGCGCTTGTGCTCGCCGCGCGCCAGGAACGCGTGGTGCTTGGCGCGCGCTTCGTCGCCGATGGCCGTGGCCACCTCGGCCATCAACGGTGTGTCGAAGGTGGCCGCCAGCCCGATCGCCTGCGGAAACACCGTGGCACCGCCGGCGCGCGCCACGCCATGCAGCGCCTCGTTCCACCAATCGTAGGCCGGCACCTGCAGACGCGGGATGGCGGGCGCAGCGTTCTGCATCTGCGCGGCTTTTTCTTCCAGCGTCATGCGCGCCACCAGATCGGCGGCGCGCGCGTCGAAGCTGCGTTGCGTGTCCAGATACGGCGGCGGTGTGGCTGCATGGGCAGCGCCTGCGGCGCACGCCAGTACGAGCAGGACGCCGTGTGCGAGCGAGCGGAAACGGGCGGGCGGGTAGGAGGGCATGGTCAGTCCTGTTGGCGGTCGGGGTGCGATTGGGCGAACGGCCCGATCATGCTGCCGACGAAGCCGCCGGCCTGTTCGGTACTGAGAAAGCCGGCATCGTCGTTGCGGCGGAGCGATTGCCAGCCGCGGCCATCGGCGTCGAAGGCGAAGCTGTACGCGCCGCCATCGCCGCTGATCTGCAGGCGCAGCTGTGCGGTTGCCGGAATGCGGGTCTGTGCAAGCGTGGTGGTGGTGGCGCCATCGCGCTCGTCCAGGAACACCTGCAGCGCATCGCCATCGCGACGGACGCCGAGTGCATACCACGCATTGGAATTCTGAAACGCGGCCAGCCCCGCACTGACGCCCGCCTGCGCGGGCACATCCAGCGCCGTGCTTGCCATAAAGCGCGTGTGTTGCTGGCGGCGTGCGAGGAAGGCCGGCGTGCCGGCGCTGTCCAGCCCCTGCGTGCCGGCATGCAGCGTCAGCCAGCCTGCACGCGTGCGCAGGTCAGCCACCTCGCTCTTGGGCACGCGGACGCTCAGCCACTCGCGCTGCAGCGTGGCGTGGTCGAAGCCGTCATGCCAGGTGAAGTTGCCCGCCAACGGCGCCTGCGTGACACGTGCCGACCTTGCGCCGCTGGGCGCCTTGGCGATGTAGGGAATCGGCTGGCCCGCCGGCAGGATGGAGGGCCAGCCATCGCGCCACTGCACCGGCAGCAAGAACGTTTCGCGCCCGGTGTTGTAGCGGTCGCCGCTATACGGACGGCTTGCGAGAAACACCGCCCACCACTGCCCATCGGGCGTGTCCACCAGGTCCACGTGGCCGGCATTGCTGATCGGGTGCGCGCGCGCGGCCGGCAGATCGCGTTGGGTCAGGATGGGGTTGTTCGGTGCGGGCGCATACGGCCCCCACACGTCGCGGCTACGCAAGACCACCTGCGAATGCTGCGGCCCGGTGCCGCCTTCGGCGCAGGAGAGGTAGTACCACCCGTCGCGTTGATACAGGTGCGGGCCCTCGATCCAGATCGGCTTGCTGGCCAGGTCCACGCCGCCATTGAGCAACACCTTGCGCGGGCCAACCGGTTGCCTGGTGGCGAGGTCGAAACGCTGCATCCAGATCGCGCGATGGCCTTCGTACAACGGCGTGCCCTGCGGTGGGCCATTGTTGAGCAGGTAGGCGCTGCCATCGGTGTCGAAAAACAATGAGGGGTCGATGCCGTCGATACCCGGCAGCCAGGTCAGCGCCGACCACGGGCCCGCCGGGTCGCTGGCACTGGCGATGAAATTGCCCCCGCTATCGACCGATGTGCCCACCACGTAAAAGCGCCCGGCGTGATAGCGGATGCTGGCGGCGAACATGCCGCGCGACACGCCCAGCCCGTCGTAATCGAGTTGCTCGCGGCGCTCGACCACATTGCCGATCTGCGTCCAGTGCACAAGATCGGTGCTCTCGAACACCGGAATCGCCGGGAAGTACGCAAACGTGGAATTGACCAGGTAATAGCGCTCGCCCACGCGGGTGATGCTGGGGTCCGGGTAGAAGCCGGCCAGGATCGGGTTGCGGTAGTGGCCGGCCGGCAGCGGAGTTGCGAACACCGCATCGTCGCCGCGGTAGTCGAACCAATCGAAGGCGACATCCACGCCGGTGGGCGCCGCTGTCATTGCCGGTGCCTGCACCGCAGCAGACGCAGGCGCGGCCATCAGCAGGGCCAGCGCTGCCGGCAGCAGGCGCATCACCAGTCCCACATCGCGCCGTCTTCCAGGCGTGCGATAGGCAACTGCTTGGGCACGTACGGATACTTCGCGGCCAGGTCTTCATCGATGTCCACGCCATGCCCAGGAGTTTCGCCGCAATGCAGGCGCCCGTCGCGGAATTCATAGTCATGCGGGAACACCGCGTTGGCTTCGTCGGAATGGAACATGTATTCCTGGATGCCGAAGTTGGGCACCCAGGTGTCGAAGTGCAACGCTGCGCCCATGCACACCGGCGACAGATCGGTGGCGCCGTGAAAGCCGGTGCGCACCTGGTGCAGCGCGGCGAAATCGGCCAGCCGGCGTACGTGGGTGATGCCGCCGGCATGCACAATGGTGGTACGGATGTAGTCGATCAGCTGCTGCTCGATCAGGTGCTTGCAGTCCCAGATCGAGTTGAACACCTCGCCTACTGCCAGCGGTGTCACTGTGTGCTGGCGAATGATCTCGAACGCCCGCTGGTTTTCCGCCGGGGTGGCGTCTTCCAGCCAGAACAACCGGTATGGCTCCAGGTCGCGGCCCAGGCGCGCGGCTTCGATCGGGGTGAGCCGGTGGTGCGCATCGTGCAGCAGCTCGATCTCGTCGCCGTGGTCGCTGCGCAATTGTTCGAACAACTTGGGCACCACGCCCAGATAGCGCGGCGTGGACCACACGGTTTCGGTGGGCAGTTCGCTTTCGGCCGGCTCGTAGGGCTTGCCGCCGACTGAAATACCGTAGGTCTTCTTGATGCCCGGCACGCCGCATTGCGCGCGGATGGCGATGAAGCCCATCTCGCGGAAGCGGCCCACTTCATCGCTGGTTTCGGCGATATCGCGGCCGTTGGCGTGGCCGTACACCAGCGCGCCTTCGCGCGAGCGCCCGCCGAGCAGTTGATACAGCGGCATGCCGGCCATCTTGCCCAGGATGTCCCACAACGCGACATCGACTGCGGCAATCGCGCTCATCGTCACAGGCCCGCGCCGCCAGTACGCACCGCGGTAGAAGAACTGCCAGATGTCCTCGATGCGCCCGGCATCGCGGCCGATCAGGTTGGGCACCAGGTGTTCCTGCAGGTACGCCGCCACTGCCAATTCGCGCCCGTTGAGCGTGGCATCGCCCAGCCCGGTGATGCCGGAGCGCGTGCGGATCTTCAAGGTGACGAAATTGCGGCCCGGGCAGGTGACGATGACGCGCGCCTCGACGATCTCGCGGTCGCGGGCAGAACCTTGCAGCGGTGCAGGGGAGTCGGGAGTCTGTGACATCGTGATCTCGCTCAGGGGGAAGGGGTGGCGGTAATGGGACGTTCGAACGGGCCGGCCGGCAGGCCGCTGCGGTCGTACAGCGTGCACACCGGGCTGTCGGCCCAGCAGTAGCGCACGCGCGTTGCGCTCATGCCGGAAGGGATGCGCACGCTGACATCGTGGCCCTGCAGTGTGGCGCTGGCATAGCGGCAAGTGCCGGACGCCTCGCCGCACAGCTCGAAGCCGATCGGTGCGTCGTTGCCATAGCTCAGCAAGGTGGTGTCCACGTCATCGAAGCGGATGCGCACGCTGTCGCGCTCGCGCTGCAGGCTGCGCGGCACCGGGCCGGACGGCGCAATCGCCTCGCCATACACCACATGCCGCGCTGCACGCGCCAGGCGCCGGCCCAGCTCCTGCTTGTTGGCCGGATGGATGTCGTAGCGGTCGCCGATATCGATCGCCACTGCCAACCCGGCGTGTGCATCGTCGGCAACGAAGCGCCGCTGCGCCTCGCGCAATTGCGCCCAACCGCTTTCGGCCGGTTGGGTGGGCGGGGTGCCGTAATTGGCCAGCTGCACCACCAGCAGCGGCAACTGCGCACCGAAACGCTGTCGCCAATCGCGCTGCCATGCGTTGAGCAAGGCCGGGTAATGCGCCGCATCGCCGGCATTGGATTCGCCCTGGTACCACAGCACCCCGCGCAGGCCCAGCTGCCCCAGTGGCGCGATCATGCCGTTGTACAAGGTGGTGAGCCCGGCCGCCGACGACCACGGCGCCCGCGGTGGCGAGCCCACTGCCTGCGGCACGATGCGGTATTGCCAGGGCGCGTCCAGCGCCACTGTGCTGCCATCGGCAAACTGCAGTGCGCGCGATTGCGCATCGCCCAACAAGCCGCCGCGTCGATAGGTGTTGAGCACATTGAGCACGATGCTGTTGCGCCCGGCATGCAGCCGTCCGCGCGGCAGCGGGTAGCGACGCGGCTGGTCCGCACCGTAGCTGCTGCCCACGCCGCGCCCGTTGACCCAAGTCTGGTCCAGTTCGTCCACCGGCCCCAGCAACAACGTCGCGTCCTGCGCGGCCTGTGCCGGTGTCAGTTCGATGCTGGTGCGGTACCACACCATGCCGTTGAAGCCGACCAGCTGCGGCACACCCCAGTCGTCCCATGCGCCCAGTGCCGGCGGTGCGCCCTGCCAGTCGCCGGGCGCATCCGGCTGCCACGGTTCGCCTTCGCCATGCGCATGCCACCAGGCTTCCCACAGGGCGGCCCATTGCGGTGCGGCCGCCACCGGGTCGGTTGCGTAATGCGCCAGCACGTCCAGCGCAGGGCCATCGTCGCCGGCCGCACGCAGCGGCGCGTCGCCGATCCAGGCCTGCAGTTGCGAGCCGCCCCATGAGGCATTGATCAAGCCCATCGGCACGTCCACGGTCTTCTGCAACTCACGCGCGAAGTAGTAGCACGCGGCAGAAAACTCCTTCACCGTCTCCGGCGTGGTGCGCTGCCACGTTGCAACGCCACCGAAGCCGCGTTGCGGGGTTGGGCTGGATTGCGCGGGCACCTTGAACATGCGGATGCTGGGGTGGTCGGCGTCGGCAATCTCGCTGCGTGCATCCAGCGTGCGGTGCACCTGCAGCTCCATGTTCGACTGCCCCGAACACAGCCACACATCGCCGATCAGTACATCATCGATCTGCTGCATCGCACCGTCGGCAGTGCTGGCCGTCAGGCGATACGGGCCGCCGGCCGCATGCGCGGGCAGGCGTGCCTGCCAATGCCCTTGCCGGTCCGCGCGTGCCTGCACCTGTTGCGCCTCCAGTTGCACGGTGACACGTGCGCCCGGCGCCGCATCGCCCCACACGCGGATCGGCGCATCGCGCTGCAGCACCGCATGGTCCTGGAACACGGGATGCAGCAGCGATGCATCTGCAGCGCTTGCCAGCTGCGGCAGCAGCAACGCCGATAACGCGGCGACCAACATGTTCAGCCGACATGCGCTCACTTCGGATTCCCCGGTGCGTACGGAAATGTCAGTGCCTGGTAATACGGCAACGGGTGCGCTGGCGGCGCCACGCCGGCAGGCAGCGGGCGCCCGGACACACTCTGGAAATAGGCGATGCTCGCATCGCGCCACCACTGCGCCTCACGCTGCTGGATCGCCAAGAAAGCGTCCACTTGCTGGTGGCGCGGCGCATCGATCTTGCCGGCGAGGCCTTGCCAGGTCGTGCGCATCGCAGCCACCTCACTCACACCGTGGTCGTAACGCCAGACCAGCTCGTCCCACAGCGGTCTGCCGGAGGCCATGCGGTGATCCCACGGCACATGATGGAACCACAGCAGCAAGGCCTCGGGCACGCGCTGCACATCGCCGAACACGCGTGCGACTGGCGGCGCATATTGCGCAACGGCATTGCTGCCGCTGGCGCTGCGATCGAAGCCAATCCCGTTGCGGTCGGCGCGGTGGTAATACACCGGGTCCCAATCCGGACGCTCGCTGCCGGCATCCCACGGTGCCGGGCCGTAATGGTGGCCGCGCCCCATCAGGTGATGCAGCCCGAGCGGGGTCATGTAGTCCACCACCGCCTCGCGCGAACGCAGCATCATGCCGACCACCGGTTCGACCACGGCCGGATCGTTGGAAAACGTCATGCGCGCCCATTCCTGCGCAATGGCCTGCGGCGACAGCTGCGGGTCCCACGCCAACCGCCCGTATGCGTACCAGTTGGCCTGATCGAAGATCGAGCCGCTCCAGTTGCGGTCGGCACCGATATTGGCCACGCCGGCGATGCCGGTCAGCCGTGTGCGTTTGCTATCGGCGAACAAGCTGCCATCCACGGTCTTTGCAACGGTCGAGCCCTTGCCGCGCGCATAGGTGTCGGCCTGCAAGGTCTCGGAAAATAGCGGGCCCAGATAGGCCAGATGCGTGGAAAAGCCCAGGTATTCCTTGGTGATCTGAAACTCCGGCATCAATGGCGTCTTGCGCATCGCACCGAACAACGGGTGAAACGGCTCGCGTGGCTGGAAATCGATGGCGCCGTTTTTCACCTGCACGATCACGTTGTCGCGGAAGGCGCCATCCAGCGGCACGAATTCGCTGTACGCCTGTTTGGCGCGGTCGTCCGGCTGCTCATGCGAATAGACGAAGGCCCGCCACATCACCACCCCGCCATGCGGTGCCAGCGCGTCGGCCAGCAGGTTTGCGCCATCGGCATGGCTACGTCCGTAATCCTGCGGGCCGGGCTGGCCTTCGGAATTGGCCTTGACCAGAAACCCGCCAAAATCCGGGATGCGCGCATAGATCTCGTCGGCCTTGTTGCGCCACCAGCGCTGCACTTGCGGGTCCAGTGGGTCGGCAGTTTTCAGACCACCGATCTCGATCGGCGCACTGAAGCGCGCACTGAGAAACACCCGAATGCCATAGGGACGAAACACCTGCGCCAGTGCCGCGGCCTTGTCCAGGTACTGCGGCGTGAGACTCCACGCCTTTGCGTTGACATTGTTGAGCACGGTTCCATTGATACCCAACGAGGCATTGGCGCGCGCATAGTCGGTGTAACGCGGGTCCAGATAGCCGGGCAAGGTTTGCCAGTTCCACAACGAGGCGCCGGCATAGCCACGCTCCACCACGCCATCGAGATTGTCCCAATGATTGAGCATGCGCAGCTGCAGGCGCGGCGCCTCGCGCACATCCAGCGCAGTGAGCGGTTGGCCGGTCTGCAGCAGGCGCAGGAAGTGAAACGCGCCATATAACGCGCCGACATCGCTGCCGCCCACGATGGCCGTGGTGCGACGCCCATCGACGCTGACCGTGCGGATCAGATAGCCCTCGCGGCCCAGGCCATTGGTTTTCAGCTTCAATGCCGCCAGCTGCGGGGCGGTCGCGGCGCCCAGCAGGATGCTGCCATCGGCGGTGACGGTCGCGGTGGTGGGCAGCGCGGTGCCCAGTAGCCCCTGTACACCGCGTTGCAGCTCTTCCCGCGCGGCCCGCAGCGTAGGCGAATCACCGGCCACCACCAGGGCGCTTGCGTGCTGGCGCAGCTGCGCGGCATTGCCCAGGGTGTGGTAGCGCAACCATAACTCGTAGCCATCTTCGGCATGCACGGGGGCGACCGGTACCAATACGGCACCCAGCAGTACCAGCCAAAGCAGCGCCAGCGCACGCCCGCTCGCGCGCGTGCGGCCCATCCGGCATGCGCTCATGCGGCGCGCTCCTGCGGGCTGCAGGCACGTGGGTGCATCTCGCCGCTCTGTCTGCTTCCCGGTACCATGGCTTGCATCGCGCCACGTCGGGCTGCCGCGCGTGTACCGGCAGCAGCACGCGAGCATCCGCCCGCTGTCGCAGTCACCTGAAGAGGCCACGCTTGGAGAAGATCAGGAAGTCGGTCCGCCGCACCAGTCGCGCGACCACCATCGACGAGGTGGCGGCGCTGGCGAAGGTGTCGCCGATGACGGTCTCGCGTGTGGTCAACAACAACGGCAGTGTCCGCGATGCCACCCGCGAGCGGGTGATGCGCGCGGTCGACAAGCTCGGTTACACGCCCAATCTCGCTGCCAGTGCGCTGGCCGCTGCCCAGAGCACCCGCATCGCGTTGATCTACAGCGATCCCAGCGGCGCGTATTTGCGCGAGCTGTTGCTGGGTGTGTTGCGCGTGGCCTCGCGGACCTCGATCCAGCTGGTGATCGACTGCTGGGACGACCTGGATGCCGATGCCGAGCGCCGTGCCGCACGCAAGCTTGCCAAGGGCGTGGCCGGCGTGATCCTGCCGCCGCCGTTGTGCGAGTCCAGGGCCGCGGTGCTGGAGCTGGTGCGCGCCAAGGTGCCGGTGGTGGCGATCGCCTCCAATCACTTCAGCCCCGATGTGGCCTGCGTGCGGATCGACGAATTTGCCGCCGCCAAGGAGATCACCGAGCATCTCATCGCACAGGGGCACACGCGCATCGGCTATATCGCCGGGCACCCGAACCTGTCGGCCAGTACGCGACGCTTCGAAGGGTTTCAGGCCGCGTTGTCCGATGCCGGTTTGCGCCTGGATCGGCATCTGGTGCAGCCGGGCGACTACACCTACAAATCCGGCCTGGTCGCCGCCGAAAAACTGCTGGCGCGCAAACGCCGCCCCAGTGCCATCTTCGCCAGCAACGACGACATGGCAGCCGCGGCCATTTCGGTCGCGCACCGCCGTGGGCTGGATGTGCCGCGCGACCTGTCGGTAGTGGGCTTCGACGACACCTCTGCCGCCACGGCGGTATGGCCCGAACTCACCACCGTGCAGCAACCCATCGCCGCCATGGCCGATGCCGCGCTGGACATCCTGTTGAAGACGATACGTGCCAAGGAGCGCACGGCGAAGATGGTCGATCATGTGGTCGCGCACCTGCTGGTCAAGCGGGATTCGGTGGCCGCACCGACACCCTGCGATCCGGCCGAGTAAGAGGAGCGACGGCGCGGCCGCAGTACGGGCGCAGTCGCCGACGGGTTGTGCATGTCCTGTGCGTCCCTGCGGTGGCCGGCGTGATGTCCCCTGCGTAGTACGCGCCACGCTGGCGTCGATCTGGATGCGTGGCTGCATCGCCTGCATTGCCGCTAGGGCAATGCAGGCGGGGTGTCCCATCCACGCCGCGTCCCACGCCGCGCGCGTGGCAACGTTCACCGGATCAGATACTGATTGATCAGGTTCTCGTACGCTTCCTGACGACCGCTGACCTGCTTGGGCTCGTTACCGGCGGCGTACTTGGCCAGATCTGCCAGCGTGCTGGTGCCCTTGGCAAAGTCGGCACCGGCGCCGCTGTCGAAGCTGGCGTAACGCTCGGCGCGCCAGGTCTCCAGCGGCGAAGACGTCAGCAGCGCATTGGCCACTTCCAGCCCGCGTGCAAACGCGTCCATGCCACCGATATGCGCCAGGAACAGGTCCTGCGGATCGGACGACTCGCGGCGCACCTTGGCATCGAAATTCAGGCCGCCCGGTGCCAGCCCGCCCTGGCGCAGCACCACCAGCATCGCGCCGACGGTGTCGTACAGGTCGGTCGGGAACTGGTCGGTGTCCCAGCCGTTCTGCGGGTTGCCGCGGTTGGCATCGATGCTGCCGAGCAGGCCGGCATCGGAAGCCACCTGCAGGTCGTGCTCGAAGCTATGGCCCGAGAGCGTGGCGTGGTTGGCCTCGATATTGAGCTTGAAATCCTGGTCCAGGCCATGCTGACGCAGGAAGCCGATCACCGTGGCGCTGTCGAAGTCGTACTGGTGCTTCATCGGCTCCATGGGCTTGGGCTCGATCAGGAAGTTGCCTTTGAAGCCGATCGCGCGGCCGTAGTCGCGTGCCAGGGTGAGGAAGCGCGCCATGTTGTCCTGCTCGCGCTTCATCTGGGTGTTGTGCAGGCAGGCATAGCCTTCGCGGCCGCCCCAGAACACGTAGTTTTCGCCGCCGAGTTCAACAGTGGCATCGATCGCGGCCTTGACCTGCACCGCCGCACGCGCCACCACGTTGAAGTCGGGGTTGGTGGATGCACCATTCATGTAGCGCGGGTGCGAGAACAGGTTGGCGGTGCCCCACAGCAGCTTGATGCCGGTGTCGGCCTGGCGCTGCTTGGCGATGCCCACCATGTGCTTGAGGTTGCTTTCGTACTCGCCGATATCGTCGGCATCCGGCGACAGGTCGACATCGTGGAAGCAGTAATACGGCACGCCGAGCTTGGTGAAGAATTCGAACGCGGCATCGGCCTTGGCTTCGGCACGATCGAGCGCGCTGTTGCCGATGTCCCAGGGATACGCACGCGTGCCCGGGCCGAACGGATCGGCGCCGTTGCCGCAGAAGCTGTGCCAGTAGGCCACGGCAAAGCGCAGATGCTCGGCCATGGTCTTGTCGCCGATCTTCTTGTTGGCGTCATAGACCTTGAACGCGAGCGGGTTGTCGGAGTCGCGGCCTTCGAAGCCGATCTTGCCGATGCCGGGGAAATACTCTTTGGCGCCGATGTAGACGGTGTTGCTCATGGGGTGGAACTCCTGCAAGGAGGCGAGGGAAGGCAAGGGTGTTGCAAACGAGTGGCCAGTCGCGCAGCGCGGCAGTCGCCCATGTGCACTGCCGCTGCGCCAGCAGCGCGCGCGGTCGGCACCAACGGGGACTGCGCGCGCAAGATCCGACCCACACCACGCAAAATGTTAGCGCTACCACAATTGCGACCGAAAAAAGCCGCGCGATGGAGCGAAGCTGGAGATTCCATGCCGATTCCGAGTGAAGCGGTCTGCCCGACTTTACCCAGCCCGGCGCCGAAAGGCTTGCTGCGCTGCGAGATACGCAGTGTGCTGTGGCGGCCAGGTGTGGTGCTGGCCGGTTGTGGGCTGGTCGGGGCGTACGGCCCTCACCCGCCCTTCGGGCACCCTCTCCCGCATGCGGGAGAGGGAACTGCCGGGCGAGGGAGCTGCTGGGGGGGAGAGGAAGCTGCCACGAAAGGGAATCGCCAGGAGAAGGAACCGCCGGGCGGGGATCACCAGGAGAGGGAGCTGCCGGGGGGCGAGGGAGTTGCCAGGAGAGGGAGCTGCCACGAGAGGGAATGGCCACGAGAGGGAGGCGCCGGGGTGAGGGAGGCACCGGGGTGAGGGAGGCACCGGGGTGAGGGAGCCGCCGGGGTGTAGGGAGCTGCTGGGAGATAGCCGCCAGGAGAGCGCTGGGTGGGAGGCGCTCGCCACAAACAAGGGCTTGCTCCCTTCCCCCGTTTACGGGGGAAGGTGCCCGAAGGGCGGATGGGGGCAGCCACCCCTGGCCTCACGACCCAATCCCCATCCCCCCGGCAGCTACAATGGGCGGCTCATGACCGCTGTCCTGCCGCTGCCGCAACCCCTGGCCGACCCCGCGCCGCGCAACCCGCGCCAGCGGCCGATGCCCGAACAGCTGCGCCTGGGCAAACGCCTGCAACGCCAGGTGGGCCAGGCGATTGCCGACTTCGGCATGATCGAAGCCGGCGACAGGGTCATGGTCTGCCTGTCCGGCGGCAAGGACAGCTACACCCTGCTGGACATGCTGTTGCACCTGCAGCGCAAGGCGCCGGTGCCGTTCACGCTGGTGGCAGTCAACCTGGACCAGAAGCAGCCGGATTTCCCCGCCCACGTGCTGCCCACCTATCTGCGCGCGCTGGGGGTGCCGTTCGATATCGTCGAGCAGGACACCTATTCGGTGGTCAGCCGGGTGATTCCGGCCGGCAAGACCATGTGTTCGCTGTGCTCGCGGTTGCGCCGTGGCGCGCTGTATGCCTACGCGCAGGCGCATGGCGTGACCAAGATCGCGCTCGGCCATCACCGCGACGATATCGTCGCCACGTTTTTCATGAATCTGTTCCACCACGCACGCCTGGCGGCGATGGCGCCCAAGTTGCGCAGCGACGACGGCGCGCATGTGGTGATCCGCCCGTTGGCCTACGTGCGCGAGGCCGACATCGCCGACTACGCGCAGGCGCGGCAGTTTCCGATCATTCCCTGCAACCTGTGTGGCAGCCAGGAAAACCTGCAGCGCCAGCAGGTCGGCCGCATGTTGCAGCAATGGGATCGCGAGCAACCCGGGCGGGTCGATCAGATTGCGCGCGCGCTGGGCGATGTGCGCCCCGAGCAACTGGCCGACCGCCGCCTGTTCGATTTCCTGAGCCTGGGCCGCGCGCCCGGGGCCGCTGCGGCCGTGCCCGACGCCAGTGGCGATTGGCTGGCCGCCAGCGACACCCCACACAACAGCGGCTGACGCGCCCGCCCGGTCGCCGTCGGTCTTCCACCTCCACGTTTGTCTTCTTCGGTCTTACGCATGTTCTTTCGCAATCTCACGTTGTTCCGTTTCCCGACCACGCTGGATTTTTCCGAAATCGAAACGCTGCTGCCGCCAGTGCAGCTCAAGCCGGTCGGCCCGCTGGAAATGAACTCGCGCGGTTTCATTTCGCCGTTCGGCCGCGATGAGCAGGAAGTGCTTTCGCACCGCCTGGAAGACTTCCTGTGGCTCACCGTCGGTGGCGAGGACAAGATCCTGCCCGGCGCGGTGGTCAACGATCTGCTCGAGCGCAAGGTCGCCGAGATCGAGGAAAAGGAAGGCCGTCGCCCCGGCGGCAAGGCCCGCAAACGCCTCAAGGACGACCTGATCCATGAGCTGCTGCCGCGTGCCTTCGTCAAGAGCTCCCGCACCGACGCCATCCTGGATCTGCAGCATGGCTACATCGCGGTCAACACCTCCAGCCGCAAGAGCGGCGAGAACGTGATGAGCGAGATCCGCGGCGCGCTCGGCAGCTTCCCGGCGCTGCCGCTCAATGCCGAAGTCGCCCCGCGCGCCATCCTCACCGGCTGGATCGCCGGCGAGCCCTTGCCCGAAGGCCTGAGCCTGGGCGAAGAATGCGAAATGAAGGACCCGATCGAAGGCGGCGCGGTGGTCAAGTGCCAGCACCAGGAACTACGCGGCGACGAGATCGACAAGCATCTAGAGGCTGGCAAGCAGGTCACCAAGCTGGCGCTGGTGCTGGATGACAACCTCTCCTTCGTGCTGGGCGACGACCTGGTGATCCGCAAGCTCAAGTTTCTCGACGGCGCGCTGGATCAGCTCGAACACAGCGAAGACGACGGCGCGCGCGCCGAACTCGACGCACGCTTTGCGCTGATGAGCGCCGAAATCCGCCGGCTGTTCCTGTTGCTGGAAACCGCGCTGAAGCTCAGCAAGGCCGAGTAACCAGGTTTCGAACTTGTGGCGGCATTGGCAGGCGCGAGTCGATGCGTGCGTCAAAAGCGCGGTGAGTCGAGTGCGCGGTGCCCTCATCGCTCGCAGGACATGCCGTTAACCCATCCATGGGGTCTCGGTGGCGACATCCATGCCGCCAACGGTCCCGCAATCGGCGAGGACACCACGCCAGACAGTTGGCTGGTGGTTTTGTCGAAGAGCAAAGGTCACCGCGTCGCCAGTTTGCTGGCCGCTGATTAAGATCCTTGCGCACCGACCGCCTCGGATGGTCCTTGCCCGCCCACCGTCGCGGGACCTTGAGCGGCATGGATGCCGCGCCAGAACCTCCATGGACGGATTCACGGCGTGTCCCGCGATGGTGGGCGGGCAAGGGCCCTGCAGCAAACGCGCAGCCTCGGTCGAGTGCGCGGTGCCCTCACCGCTCGCGGGACACGCCGTTGACCCGTCCATGGGGGCTCGGTGGCGGCATCCATGCCGCCAACGGTCCCGCAAGCGGCGAGGACACCGCACCAGACAGTTGGCTAGTGGTTTGTTGAAGAGCAAAGACACCGCGTCGCCAGTTAGCAAATCGCTTTTTGAAGACTCTGCGCACCGACCAACTCGACTGGTCCTTGCCCGCCCACCGTCGCGGGACCTTGAGCGGCATGGATGCCGCGCCAGAGCCTCCAGGGACGGATTCACGGCGTGTCCTGCGATGGTGGGCGGGCAAGGGCCTTGCAGCAAACGCAAAGACGTCGAGGGCGCGGCTCCTTACCGCTCACGGGAAACGCCGTAAAACCCGTCCATGACGGCTCGTTGATCGCATCCACGCCGCCAACGGTCCCGCAAGCGGCGAGGACACCGCACCAGACAGTTGGCTGGTGGTTTGTTGAAGAGCAAGACACCACGTCGCCAGTTAGCTAATCGCTTTTTGAAGACTCTGCGCACCGACCAACTCGACTGGTCCTTGCGCGCTCACCGTCGCGGGACCTTAGCCTCCAGGGACGGATTCACGGCGTGTCCCGCGATGGTGGGCGGGCAAGGGCCCTGCAGCAAACGCGCAGCCTCGGTCGAGTGCGCGGTGCCCTCACCACTCGCGGGACACGCCGTCAACCCGTCCATGGGGGCTCGATGGCGGCATCCATGCCGCCAACGGTCCCGCAATCGGCGAGGACACCGCACCGGAGCGTTGCTCGGCTGCTTTCTCTTCTTGAAAGTATGTCCTGCGGCGTGGAGGGCAGGACCATGCAGCCAGGCGGCAGATCCACCCCGTTCGGCTGCGCCCATCTGTCGTTGGGCATGGTCGTCTGGTGGGTCGCTCTAAGTCGCGCCAACATCGAATGCATCACGTGCGCCGTCTCACCACCTGACACATCGCAGCGCTATCCTGTGCCCATGTTCAAACCCGTCCGCCGCCTGATTGCGCCGCCGTCGCAGGTTGTCGAACGCGACTGCGTGCGCGTGCAACTGGACGGCCGCGACATCGACGTGCTGCGCGTCCGCGATCCGCGCGCGCGCCGCATCAAACTCAGCGTCGACGAGCGCGGCGCGCGGTTGACCTTGCCGCTGCGTGCAAGCCTGGTGTCCGGCGAGCGCTTCCTGCATGCCCACCTGGATTGGCTGAGTACGCAGCTGTCGCGCTACCAGCAGGTCGATGCCTTTCCTGCGCTGGAGCGCGGGGTGCCGGGGCTGCTGCCCTTGCGCGGGGCGCTGCTGCCGTTGAGCTGGCACGACGGCCGCTACGCACGCATCGACATCACCGATGCAGGTGCGCAGTTCTATGTGCCCACCCGCCTGGGCGATGCCGGTCTACGCCGCACACTGAAGGAATTCTACGAAGCGCAGGCCCGCGCCGATGTCGGCCGCTGGTTGCCCACCTATCTGCCCGGCCTGCCGCGCGCACCGGCACGGTTGCGTTTGAAGGTGATGTCCTCGCAGTGGGGCTCGCTCGCTCCGGATGGCTCGATGGCACTGGACCTGGCACTGGTGCTCGGCCGCCCGTCCGCGTTCGAATACGTGCTGGTGCACGAGCTCTGCCATCTGCTGCAGGCCAATCATTCGCCGGCCTTCTGGGCCGAAGTGGAACGGCGCTTCCCCACCTGGCGCGACGAACGCAGCTACTTTCACGAACATGGCCGCCAGCTCAAGGCGCAGCTGCGGCGGTTGTTGCAGGTCGCCTGATGCGAGGCCGCAGCGATGCCGGTCTGCCAGGTGCGCAGCGCTCGCGCTGATCCGGTCGCGCTATCTCCAATCAACAGCGATGCAAAGCCACTGCGCGGTCTGCCTTGGCGCGCGGCAAGCCCGCTAGCGCCATTCGTACGCTGCAGCCTGGGCGAGGTGCCGTCGGGCCAGCGGCGATAGCCAGGCAAACTGCTGCGCCAGGGCGCGTTCGGCCTGGCGACGCCTGTGCCCAAGGAGCGGGCCGTTGTCCAATGACGTGCGTCGCACGCTGTCGACCAGACCTGTTCGAACAACGCACGATCGTCCGCCCCAAGCATTGGATCGGCACGAACCGCACCGCAAAACGTCCAGGGCGCATCCCACCGGTCGAAGCACTCAATTGCAATCACCACGCGCCGCATGACGCATCACGCTCCTTGCAGCTGCCTGCATCACCTCTGCGGTTGCGGCAGATCCGCAAGAAACCCATTGATCACCGCCGCCACCGGTGCCGGGGTTTCCATGTGCAGATGGTGCGTGCCCGGCAACAGCGTCAGACGCGCGTCGGGCACCATCGCCACGCGGTGATCGCGCAGCGCATCGGAAAAATACGGCTGCGCCGGCGTGGCGAAGATGGCCTGGGTGGGGCACGCGATGGAGGCCAGCACCGCGTCGATCTGCGCCTCGGTCATACGGATGGCGGTGGGCAGGGTCAGGCGTGGGTCGGTGCACCAGCTGTAGCCGCCTTCCACCACGCGCAGGCCGCGCTCCACCAGCAACCGTGCAGCCGGTTCGGTGAGCTGGTTGGCCATCATGCGTGCGCGCACCGGTGCCTCCATCGAGGCGAACACCCGCAGCGACCGCTGCGCCAGCGTGCGCGTCGAACGCACCGAGTCGCGCAGTCGTTCGGCCGTGCTCTCCACCGGCTCGGCCAGGGCACCGAGCGCCTCGATGACCAGCAGCGCCTCGATGCGCTCCGGCGCGGCAGCGGCCATCAGGCTGGCGACGCCGCCACCGAGCGAATGGCCCAACAATGTGAAGCGGTCCCAGCCCAGCGCATCGGCCACCTGCAACAGGTTATGGATCGCGCTGCTGAGCGTGTACTCCGCGCCCACCGGCAGCCACGCGCTATGGCCATGGCCGGGCAGATCCAGCACCACCAGATCCAGCGCCTGCGCGTGCAGATGCGCGCTCAGCGGTACGAAGCTGGCCGCGTTATCGAGCCAGCCATGCAGGGCCAGCACTCGGCGCGGCCCGCGCTCGGTGCTGCGCAACCCGGTGATACGACCGATGGCCAGCTCGCACGCAAACGGCTCCAACCTCACGCGCGACGCGCCAGTGCAGCCAGTGCCTGCGCGTGCGCATCGCTGGCATTGAGGCAAGGGATATAGCTGAGCGTGGCGCCGCGTTCGGCCAGCGTTTCGGCAAAGCCCAATGCCACTTCCTCCAGCGTTTCCAGGCAGTCGGTGGCAAAGCCCGGGCACACCAGATCGAAGCTGCGCACGCCGCTCTCGGCCAATGCCCACAAGGTCGGTTCGGCATACGGCTGCAACCAGCGTTCGGCGCCGAAGCGCGACTGGTAGCCCATCTGCCATTCGTCCGCGCCCAGGCCCAGCGCCGCCACGATCGCCTGCGCACTGCGCTCGCATTGCTGCGGGTACGGGTCGCCGGCATTGGCCACCCGTTGCGGCAGGCCGTGGAAGGAGAACATCAGCTTCTCGCTGCGCCCGTGGACCTGCCAGTGCGCGCGGATGGAGTCGGCGATCGCCGCCACCCAGCCGGCGTCCTCGCAGTAGTCCTGGATCACCTCGACCGCGATCTCCGGCGCGCTCGGGCGCCAGGCATCCACCACGTCCTGGATCGAGGCGGTGGTGGTGGTGGAGTACTGCGGATACAGCGGCAACACCACGATGCGCCGGATGCCGCGCGCACGCAGGGCATCGAGCGTCTTGCGCAATGCCGGCTCGCCGTAGCGCATCGCCCACTCGACGTGCCAGTCGGGCAGCGCCTGTTTCAGGCCATCGGCCAGGCGGCGGGTATACACCGCCAGCGGCGAGCCATCGGGTAACCACACCTTGGCGTATTTCTCCGCCGATTTGGGCCCGCGGATCGGCAGGATCACCCCGTACAGCAGCGGTTTCCAGAACAGCGGCGGAATGGCGACCACGCGGCGGTCGCTGAGGAACTCGGCCAGGTAGCGGCGCACGGCCGGGGCGGTCGGCGATTCGGGGGTGCCGAGGTTGACGACCAGCAGGGCGGTATCGGGAGTGGTGTTCATGCGGGCCATTCTGGCAGAGCCGGGCAGCACTGCCGAGAACACTGCACCAATGGCGGCGATCGGCCGCGTCTTGCAGCCGGTTGCGCTCACCACCGATTCATTGCGCCACCACTAACGTCGCGGCATTGCTATCTTTGACGCATCGTCCCCTGGAGCTTGTCATGCCTCGTTTGTCGCGCCTGGCCTTGTTGTTGTCGCTGACCTTCGCCGCCGGCCATGCCGTGGCCGGCCCGGAAGAAGACCAGCGCGCACGTAATGCGGTGCGGGTGCTCAACGAGATCATGAAGATTCCCGAGCAGTCCATTCCGGACAAACTGCTCGACGAGGCGCGCGCCATCGTGGTCATCCCCGACACGCTCAAGGCCGGTCTGGTGATCGGCGGTCGTCGCGGCCACGGCCTGATGTCGATGAAGAACGCCGACGGCAGCTGGTCGCAGCCGGTGTTCGTCAAGCTCACCGGCGGCAGCATCGGCTTCCAGGCCGGCGTGCAGTCGTCCGACGTGGTGCTGGTGTTCCGCAACGACCGCAGCCTGGACAACATCGTCAACGGCAAGTTCACCCTCGGCGCGGATGCCGGCGTGGCTGCAGGTCCGGTCGGCCGGAACGCCGCGGCCGCCACCGACGGCCAGCTCAAGGCCGAGATCTGGTCGTGGTCGCGCGCACGCGGGCTGTTTGCCGGCGTGGCGCTGGATGGCGCGGTGCTGCAGATCGACGATGCCGCCGACCTCAACGCCTATGGCGGGGGTGCGACCCCGCGGATGATCTTCGAAGGCCGCACCAACGAGCGCCCGTCCACCGACGTGATCGCCTTCCGCGACCGTCTGGAGGAAGTCACCTACACCGCACGCGCCAACCGCACCAGCGATGGCGACCAGGACACCGCACCGGTGCCGCCGCGCGCGCCAGGCGCGGCCCCGGCGGCGCAATCCGCACCGCCGCCGCCTGCCAACGAAGCCAGCACGGTACCGATGCAGCCCAGCACCACCCCGCCGCCGCAGCAGGGGTTCCAGCCGGTGTCCGATGGTGAAATCCGCACCGAATCACTAGACGGCAACCGCTGAGGCGCTGTCATCCCCCTGCACGGTGCGCTGGGGTATCCTGCGCCTTCCTTCTTTTCAGCAAGCGAGCAGATCATGGGCGGTTTCAGCATTTGGCACTGGCTGATCGTGCTGGTGATCGTGTTGCTGGTGTTCGGTACCAAGCGGCTCACCAGCGGTGCCAAGGACCTCGGCAGCGCGGTCAAGGAATTCAAGAAAGGCATGCACGACGACGACAAGCCGGCCGGCAAGCTCGGTGACGACTCCCGCACTGCCGAGCAGGCGCGTGAGGCGCAGGCCGAACGCGACCGCGACGCGCGCTGATCCGGAGCAGCGTCGGTGTTTGACATAGGTGTTGGCGAACTGACGCTGATTGCGATCGTCGCCCTGGTGGTGCTCGGTCCCGAGCGCCTGCCCAAGGCGGCCCGATTTGCCGGACTGTGGGTGCGCCGCGCGCGCGCGCAGTGGGATTCGGTCAAGCAGGAACTCGAACGCGAGCTGGAAGCCGAGGAGCTCAAGCGCAGCCTGCAGGACGTGCAGGCCTCGCTGCGCGAAGCCGAAGACCAGCTGCGCCACAAGCAGCAGCAGGTGGAGCAGGGTGCACGCGCACTGCACGACGACGTGGGCCGCGATATCGATATCCGCAGCAGCGCAACGCCGGTGGCCACGCCACTGGAGCTGGCGCATGCGGATCTGTCGACCGGCGCCGATGCCGAGCCGGTTGCCGGGCCTGCCTCAGGTGCTGCCATCGCCGCACCGGCGGCGGCAGCGCCGGTGATTGCACAGGCACAGCCTATTGCGCCGGCGCCCCACCAGGCAGTCGTGCCCGCGCCGCATGACCCCGTGGTACCGGCACCGCATGCAGCGCATCTCACCAGCGCGCCTGCGCAGGGCCTGGCCGCCGCACCGCCTGTCGAGCCGGGCACGCTGCACGTGTCCACCGCACCAACCCCGGCCAACCCGGCCAGGATTCAGGAGAAGCACCCGTGAGCCTGTTCGACGACGCACAGGCCGAAAGCAGTCTGATCGAGCACCTGGTCGAATTACGCGCCCGCCTGGTGCGTGCCCTGATCGGCCTGGGTGCGGTGCTGCTGGTGCTGTTGCCGTTCTCGCGGGCGATCTATTCCTGGCTGGCCGCGCCGCTGATCTCGCAGCTGCCGCTGGGGCAGACCATGATCGCGATGAACCCGGCCGGCGCGTTCTTCGCCCCGCTCAAGCTGACCTTCTTCGTGGCGGTGTTTTTCAGCGTGCCCTGGCTGCTGTACCAAGCCTGGGCGTTTGTCGCGCCGGGGCTGTACCAGCGCGAAAAGAAGCTGGCATTTCCGCTGCTGGCCTCGGCGGTGGCGCTGTTCTACGTCGGCTGCGCGTTCGCGTATTTCCTGGTGTTGCCGGCGGTGTTCCACTTCCTGGCCACGTTCAAGCCGGACGTGATCGCCATTACCCCTGACGCCAATTCGTACCTGGACTTCGTGCTGGCGATCTTCTTCGCCTTCGGTGCGAGTTTCGAATTGCCGGTGGCGCTGGTGATCCTGGTGCTGCTGGGCTGGGTCAGCCCCAAGCAGCTCAGCGAGGGCCGCGGCTATGCCATCGTCGGCATCTTCATCCTGGCCGCCGTGCTGACCCCACCGGACGTGGTGTCGCAGCTGATGCTGGCCATCCCGATGTGCCTGCTGTATGAGCTGGGCATCATCGCTTCGCGCGCCGTTGGGCCGAAAGCCGCCTAGCGCCTTCTACAGTAAGGCGCGCGCCGACATGCAGGTGCGTAACCCGGCATCACCCGGACGCAATCACCTCCGTAGGAGCGCACCCGGGCGCGACCTGGCTCTCCCGCCGAAGGCTTCGTCGCGCCCAGGGGCGCTCCTACGGGTTGGGATGGTCAGGCGGCGAACACGTTGGCGCGAGCGAGGCGCCCCGGAGACGCTTCGTCGCGCCCGGGTGCGCTCCTACGGATCAGGGTTTCGTTGTCAGCACATCCCCGGATCAAGGCGATCAGGCCGCAAACACATCCGGCCGTGAGGGCTTGATCGGCTGCGCGGCGGCGCCTTCATGGGTGAACATCTGCTTCCACGCCGCGTAGACCGAGCCGGCAAACACCGGCATCAGCACCGCCATCAGCAGCAGCTGGGCCAGCCACATCGCCACGGTCTGCCCGGCGACCAGGCCGACAATCAGCGCCACGATCATCACCGCGAAATAGATCGCGAAGATGGCGATGAAGGCCAGCACGAAGAACACCAGCATCGCCGGGAGGTTGTGCAGGCTGGCACGCAGGCTTTCGCGCAGTGCGTGGCCGCCGGTGCTGCGGTCGAACATCACCTGCGGCGGCATCACGAACAGCGCCAGCGTCATCGCCGCGAAGGTCGCGATGGTCAGCAGCAGCCACAGCAGGATGCGCCCGGCCGGCAGGCTGGCGGCCAGTTGCTCGATCTGCACCGGGTCGGGCTGGGCACCGGACTGGCTGATCTGGTTGATCTTCACCATCACTTCGGACAACTGCTGCAGCCCGCTGGCGCCGATCATCGCCAGCAACAGCACACCCAGCAGCAGGCCGGCGATCAGCTGTGGCAGCAGCGACACCAGCAGATGGGGGGCGCGGCCGTCCTGCAGGCCGTGCAGCAGATGCGACGGTTTGGCGACGCGGCCTTCGTCCACCTCGCGGATCGCCCACAGCAGGCCGCCCATGAACAGCGGGCCGGCCAGCACCAACAGGAACTGCAGGGCCGGGCCCAGCAGCGGCACCAGCACCGACAGCGACACCACCAGCGAGGCGGCCACACTCCAGATCACCCCCAGCGAGCCAAGCGCCAGCGGCGCCCGCTTCAACAGCGAGAAACCGGTCAACAGCCATTCTGCGCCGGCAGATGCCGGCACCTTGCGAATTTCGCTCATTCCCATTCCGGATCGATACGCGCGCCGGACCATCCGGCGTGACGCGATTATCGCTGCTTTTACGTGTGCGCGGCGGGACGAGCGTTCACTGTTTGCAGGCCGCGGGCGTGGTGCACGAACCGGCGCAGCAGCTTGCGGGCCACCGGCGCGGCGGTGACCTCACGGGCCACGGTGCGGGCGCAGCGGCCATGGCGGGCAATGCAGTCCGCGCGGGCCTGGACGTAGCCACGCATGTGGTGGGTGGCGAACTCCGGGTGGAACTGCACGCCCCAGGTGGCCCGGCCCCAGCGGAACGCATGGCAGCGGTCCTGGCGCGAGTGCGCCAGCACGATGGCACCGTCCGGGGCGCGCACCACCGTCTGCAGGTGGGTGGCATGGGCCGGGAACTGCGCCGGCAGCCCGGCGAATAATGGGTCCTGCCCGGCCGGCGGGTGCAGTTCCAGCGCGATCGTGCCGGACTCGCGCCCGGCCGGGTTGTAGTCGACCTCGCCACCCAGCGCATGCGCCAGCAGTTGATGCCCGTAGCAGATGCCCAGCAACGGCATGCCCTGGTGCGCGGCGGTGCGCAGCCAGCCGGCGCTGCGTTCGCTCCAGTCGGCGCGGTCGGTGACGAAGGCGGCCGAGCCGCTGACGATGACGCCGGCAAAGTCAGCCGGATCAGGCAGCGGATCGCCATTGGCGACGTCGATGGCCACCGTTTCATGCTCGGCCAGCCCCGCCGCCACGCGAATCCAGTGCGGAAAACGGCCGTAGCGCTTCATCTCCGGCACGGGCTGCCCGGTTTCGATGATCAGGAACGGCAAAACAGACATGCGCGAAGATCCGGACACGACAGATGTGCCCGATTGTAGGCGGCGGGGGCGGCTATGTTTCAAGCGTCTCCCCCGGATGGGCCCTGCGCGTCATTGCCGAATGACATGTCTTGATTCCCTCCAGGCGGGGTCGACGGGATCGCCACGGCGGTGGCATGCCCTGGATATCGGCAGAGATCGGCGCGACTGGATTATCGGCGCGTTCGTGGCGTCGCGGCCTGAGGATGCCGTGGCCTGCTTGAACGGGAGAGGCATGGCTGGATTGACCGACTTTCGACGCGAAGCCGCGCCCTCCACGCTGCGCCTTTGATGTAGGGCCCTTGCCCGCCCACCCTCGCGGGACACGCTGCAAGTACGTCCATGTAGCCCCTTGGCGGCATCCATGCCGCCAAGGGTCCCGCGACGGTGGGCGGGCAAGGACCAGTCAAGTTGGTCGTTCGCAGAGCTTTCAACAGCGCAACGACCAACGCTTTGGTGCGGTGTTTTTTCTTCTGGTAAGCCACCAGCCAACTGTCTGGTGCGATGTCCTCACCGATTGCGGGACCGTTGGCGGCATGGATGCCGCCAACGAGCCTCCAGAGACGGATTCACGGCGTGTCCCGCGAGCGGTGAGGGCACCGCGCACTCGACGACTTTGCGTTTGCTGCAGGGCCCTTGCCCGCCCACCATCGCAGGACACGCTGCAAATACGTCCATGTAGCTCCGTGGCGGCATCCATGCCGCCTAGGGTCCCGCGACGGTGAGCGGGCAAGGACCGGTGGAGATGGTCGGTGTGTCAGTGCAGGCGACAGGCGACGTGCGCTGGCTACATCACTGGGCGCGGCCAGCTTGCAGCACCCAAACGCGAAGCCGCACCGTCTTCGCACCATGCCCAGCTTCTATAAAACCGCTGTCCAACTGTCTGGTGCAGGGTCCTCGCCGCTCCCTCGGCCACAGTGGCTTGGCTACTCCCGGGGCGGCAATACCGATAGCACTTCTTCCACCGTGGTCAGCCCGGCGGCGACCTTTTCCAGCCCGGTGCGCCGCAGCGTACGCAGGCCTTCGCCGCGGGCGGCGTGGCTGAAGCTGGCCAATTCGGTGTCCGGCCGGATCAGGGTGCGCAGGCGCGGGGTGACCGGCAACAGTTCGTACAGTCCCACCCGGCCCAGGTAGCCGGTGCGGCGGCATTCCAGGCAGCCGACCGGTGCGTGCACGTTGAGTGGTTCCGGCAGCGCTTCGCCCGGCTCGCGAATCGCCGCCCAGTCGGCGTCGGTGAGCGTGTGCGGGCGCTTGCAGTGCACGCACAGGGTGCGCACCAGCCGCTGCGCGAGCACGCCGTTGAGCGTGGAGGCCACCAGGTAGTGCGGTACGCCCAGGTCGAGCAGGCGCGTGATCGCCGAGGCGGCATCGTTGGTGTGCAGCGTGGACAGCACCAGATGCCCGGTGAGTGAGGCCTGCACCGCCATCTGCGCGGTTTCCAGGTCGCGGATTTCGCCGATCATGATGATGTCCGGGTCCTGGCGCAGCAGCGTGCGCACGCCGCTGGCGAAATCCAGGTCGATGTTCTGCTGCACCTGCATCTGGTTGAATTCCGGCGCGATCATTTCGATCGGGTCTTCCACGCTGCACACGTTCACGTCCGGCGTCGCCAGGCGCTTGAGCGTGGAATACAGCGTGGTGGTCTTGCCCGAACCGGTGGGGCCGGTGACCAGCACGATGCCGTGCGGCCGTTCCACCAGCGCGCTCCAGCCGGCGGCTTCCTCGGGGCTGAAGCCGAGCTGCTCGATGCTCTTGAACGCCGAATCCGGGTCGAAGATGCGCATCACGCATTTTTCGCCGAACGCGGTGGGCATCGTCGACAACCGCATTTCCACCTCGCGCCCGCCCGGCGAGCGGGTCTTGATGCGGCCGTCCTGCGGGCGGCGGCGTTCGGCCAGGTCCATGCGCCCGAGCACCTTGATGCGGCTGACCACCGCGGTCATCACCGAGGGCGGCACTTCCAGCACCTTGTGCAGCACCCCGTCGATGCGGAAGCGCATGCGCCCGGCCTCGCGGCGCGGCTCCAGGTGGATGTCGCTGGCCCGCTGCTCGTAGGCGTATTGCAGCAGCCAGTCGACGATATGCACGATGTGGTGATCGTCGGCATTGACATCGCCGGCGCGGCCCAGTTCCACCAGCTGCTCGAAGCTGGGCAGGCCCGCATTGGACTCGGTGCTGCGCGCATCGCCGCGCGCGCCGCGCACCGACTGGGTCACGCCGAAGAACTCCATCGTGTAGCGATGCAGGTCCAGCGGGTTGATCAGCGCCAGCTCGATACGGCGCCGGCTCAGGTGCTGCACGTCGGCCAGCCATTCCAGCGCCAGCGGCTCGCTGGTGGCGATCAGCACCCGTTCGGCATCCAGCGCCAGCGGCAGGATGCGGTGGCGGCGCGCATACGCGTGCGAGACCACGCCGGTGACGGCGGCCACATCGATGCGGGTGGGGTCGATACGCAGGTAACGCAGGCCGGTGCGGGTGGCCAGCCATTCGGTCAGCCGTTCCAGCCCGAGTTCACCGGCCGGTGGCTGCGCGGCATGCAACTTCAGATTAGCCAGCAGCACCAGCGGATGCACGTCGCTGGCAGTGCGAGCGCCGGCCGCGGAGAACTGCACGCGCTCGTGTTCGTGCGGCACCACCATGCCATCGGCCAGCAACGCGGCGGCCACCGAGTCGAACATCAGCCGGCCGCGCGGCAGCAGTGCCACTGCGTTATCCGGATCGGCGGTACGCCGCTGTTCCATGCTGGTTGTCCCCTGCCGCGATCGCCCGCGGCGAAGCGCTGCGGGTGGGCCGGTATACTAGCGCACCCCTTTCGCACGGCCCTTGCTGCATGTCCGATTCCCCCCGCGTTCCAATCACGTTCCAGGGCCTGATCCAGACCCTCAACCAGTACTGGGCCGACCAGGGCTGCGTGCTGATCCAGCCGTTGGACCTGGAAGTGGGCGCGGGCACGTTCCACCCGGCCACGTTCCTGCGCGCGCTGGGACCGGAGCCGTGGAATGCGGCGTATGTGCAGCCTTCGCGCCGTCCCACCGATGGCCGCTACGGCGAGAATCCCAACCGCCTGCAGCGCTATTACCAGTACCAGGTGGCGATGAAGCCCAACCCGGACAACATCCAGGACCTGTACCTGGGCTCGCTCAAGGCGCTGGGCATCGACCCGCTGGTGCACGACCTGCGCTTTGTCGAAGACAACTGGGAATCGCCCACGCTCGGTGCCTGGGGCCTGGGCTGGGAAGTCTGGCTCAACGGCATGGAGGTGACCCAGTTCACCTACTTCCAGCAGGCTGGCGGGCTGGAGTGCAAGCCGGTGCTGGGCGAGATCACCTTCGGGCTGGAACGGTTGTGCATGTACCTGCAGAGCTGCGACAACGTCTACGACCTGGTGTGGACCTACGGCCCGGATGGCGCCGCGGTGACGTATGGCGATGTGTACCACCAGAACGAGGTGGAGCAGAGCACCTACAACTTCGAACACGCCAATGTGGCCGAGCTGTTTCACCGTTTCGATGCCTGCGAAGCCGAGGCCGGGCACCTGGTCGAGGTCGGCCTGCCGTTGCCGGCGTATGAGCAGGTGACCAAGGCCAGCCACGCGTTCAACCTGCTGGATGCACGCCGCGCGATCAGCGTCACCGAGCGCCAGCGCTACATCCTGCGCGTGCGCGCGCTGGCGCAAGGCGTGGCGCAGGCGTATTACGCGCAGCGCGAGAAGCTGGGGTTCCCCGGGGTGAAGAAGTAACGAGAGCCCCTCTCCCACCGGGAGAGGGGTTGGGGTGAGGGTACGGGGCGCAGCCCTCATGCACCCAAACTCCCAAGGCTTCGCCCGTACCCTCATCCGCCCCTGCGGGGCACCTTCTCCCCCATGAAGGGGGACAATGTCCCGACGGGAAAAGGGACCAAAGCCCCTCTCCTGCGGGAGAGGGGTTGGGGTGGGGTACGGGGCGTAGCCCTCATGTACCCAACCTCCACAGAGCTTCGCCCGTCCCCTCATCCGCCCTTCGGGGCACCTTCTCCCGACGGGAGATAGGGAATACGCAAAGGTCCATGTCACATGAGCGAACAACTTCCCCTGCTGATCGAACTGGGCACCGAAGAGCTGCCGGTCAAGGCGCTGCCGGGCCTGGCGCAGGCTTTCTTCGACGGTGTGCTGGCCGGGCTGGAAAAGCGCGGCGTTGCCATCACCCGCGGCGATGCCAAGCCGCTGTCTACCCCGCGCCGGCTGGCGGTGCTGCTGCCGGGGGTTGCCGCTGAGCAGCCGGAGCAGCGCTCTGAAGTGCTGGGGCCGTATCTCACTATCGCATTGGATGCCGAAGGCCAGCCGACCAAGGCGCTGGCCGGCTTCGCGGCAAAGGCCGGCATCGACTGGACCGCGCTGGAACGTACCAGCGACGCCAAGGGCGAGCGCTTCGTGCATCGCGCGGTGACGCCGGGCGCGCGCACTGCCGACCTGTTGCCCGACATCCTGCGCGAAGCCATCGCTGCCATGCCGATCCCCAAGCCGATGCGCTGGGGCGCGCACGACTACGCCTTCGCGCGGCCGGTGCAGTGGCTGGTGCTGTTGTTCGGTAACGAGGTAATTCCGGCCGAATTGCTGGGCGTGCGCGGCGATCGCGTGACGCGCGGGCACCGCTTCATGCATGAAGGCGCGGTGTCGTTGGCCGCGCCGGGCGAGTACGTCGAGGCGCTACGCGCAGCGCATGTGCTGGTGGACGCCGACGCTCGCCGCTCCCGCATCGTCGAAGAGGTGGAAGCGGCCGCCAAACAGGCCGGCGGCACTGCGCGCATCAGCGACGACAATCTGGAGCAGGTGGTCAACCTGGTCGAATGGCCGTCGGCGGTGCTGTGCAGTTTCGAGCGCGATTTCCTGGCGGTGCCGCAGGAAGCGCTGATCGAGACCATGGAGATCAACCAGAAGTTCTTCCCCGTGCTGGATGACGGTGGCAAGTTGACCGAGCAGTTCATCGGCATCGCCAATATCGTCTCCAAGGATGTGGCCGAAGTGGCCAAGGGCTACGAGCGCGTGATCCGCCCGCGCTTTGCCGACGCCAAGTTCTTCTTCGACGAAGACCTCAAGCAGGGCCTCGAAGCGATGGGCGCAGGCCTGGCCACTGTCACGTATCAGGCCAAGCTCGGCAGCGTGGCCGACAAGGTCGCGCGCGTGGCGGCGCTGGCCGAAGTCATCGCCCCGCAGGTGGGCGCCGATCCGGTGCAGGCGCGGCGTGCCGCAGAGCTGGCCAAGAACGATCTGCAGTCGCGCATGGTCAACGAATTCCCGGAATTGCAGGGCATTGCCGGCCGGCATTACGCCAAGGCCGCTGGTGAGCCGAGCGAGATTTCGCTGGCCATCGACGAGGCCTACCAGCCGCGTTTTGCCGGCGACGATATCGCACTGTCGCCGTTGGGCAAGGTGCTGGCGATCGCCGAGCGTCTGGATACCTTGGCCGGTGGGTTTGCGGCGGGTCTGAAGCCGACCGGTAACAAGGATCCGTTTGCGCTGCGGCGTAATGCATTGGGGTTGGCGCGGACGGTGATTGAGAGTGGGTTTGAGCTAGACCTGCTAGCGTTGCTGAACCAAGCGATTAGCGGAGTAGAAGTAGACATGTCGCGCGTTGATGATGCGACGAAGTTAGCAAAGGTTTCTGCTGTTGCTAAAGAAAAGGCTGCTCAAGGAGAACGAGTCACTTCGATTTCCATGTCATTCCCAAGCAATAAAGTTGAAGCGAAACAGCTGACGTCGGATATTCATTACTTCATCCTCGACCGCCTACGCGGCTACTACGCGGACAAAGGCGTGCCCGCAACGCATTTCAATGCAGTCGCTGGCTTGTTCTCGGTCGCGCCCGAGGGCGCTCCTACACCGCTGGGCGTAGGAGCGCACCTGGGCGCGACCCACGGCTCCCTCTACGACTTCGACCGCCGCATCGATGCCATCGGCATCTTCGCCACCTTGCCCGAAGCCGAAGCCCTGGCCGCCGCCAACAAGCGCATTCGCAACATCCTGCGCAAGGTCGAGGGCGAGATTCCCGGCGACATCGACACCAGCCTGCTACGTGAACCGGCCGAAGAAGCCCTGGCCGAAGCCGTGGAAGCGGCGATAGGCGACACCGGCGACGCGCTGCATCGCCACGACTACGTCGCCGTGCTCGTCCGCCTGGCCCGCCTGCGCCCGCAGGTGGACGCCTTCTTCGACGGCGTGATGGTCAATGCCGAAGACCCGCAACTGCGCGCCAACCGCCTGGCCCTGCTCAAGAAGCTCGGCGACCGTCTCGGCAGCGTGGCCGCCATCGAGCACTTGTCCAGCTGACGGGCAATGCGCGTGACGGTGCCGCTGCCGTCACGCGCCGGCTGGGGACGACAGCGCCTGACCGATCATCAGTGGTGCGCTGCAGCGTTGCTGCCGTAGTGCGACCCCGTGGCACAGACGCTTCACCCGCGGAGAAGGAACAACGCCACATCACTGCGCCATGTGCGGGCTGACGGTACGCGGGTGCTATCTCCGCCGATTCCCGGGAAGCCTACGGCGCTGTCCTCTCATCCGGCGAGCCTCCTGTGCAGGCGTGTGCATGCGCACGTGACAGACGACATGGCACTCTCGACCCCTAGACGTCCCATTAACAGACCTTCGCGGTCCTGCCGGTATCCTGCGCCGATGCGATTCATCTTCCGGGTTCGACCCGTTCTTCTGCTGCTGTGCGTCCTGGCTGGACCTGCCCTGGCGCGGGCAACCATCGACAAGATCGAGATCAAGGGGTTGGACGACGGCGACGACGCCGAGATGATCGAGAACATCGAGGTCTCCCTGTCTCTGTATGAGGCCGTGGGCAAGGAGCAGGGCGAGTCGCGATTGGAATATCTGCTGGCCCAGGCCGAGCGACAGACGCGCGAGGCGCTGGAGCCGTTCGGCTACTACTCGCCGACCATCGAGCTTGCGGCGCCGCGCAACGGCGACCGGGTCACGGTGGTGATCACGGTGGACCGCGGCGAGCCGGTGCGGGTGCGCACCTCGCATATCTCCATCACCGGCTGGGCCGAGCAGGACCGCTACCTGGGGCAAGACCTCAAGCAGTTCGAGCCGCGCGAAGGCCAGGTCTTCAGTCATCCGCAATACGAGGCCAGCAAGGTGCGCATCACCCGGCGCCTGGCCGAGCGCGGCTATTTCGATGCCGATTTCACCCAGCGCCGGGTGGCAGTGACGCGCGCCGAACACGCCGCCGACATCGATCTGAACTGGGACAGCGGCCGCCGCTACGACATGGGCAAGGTGCGCTTCGACTACGACTACTTCCGCGACGGGCTGTTCGACCCGCTGGTGTACTGGGACGAGGGCAGCTACTACCACGAGGGCAAGCTGGACCGGCTGCGCGAGTCGCTGACCAAGCTGGATTACTTCAGCAGCATCGACATCCAGCCCAAGCCCGAGGAGGCCGACGCCGATGGCCGCGTGCCGGTGGACGTCAAGCTCACCCGTGCCAAGCGCACCGTCTACACCTCGGGCCTGAGCTACGGCAGCGAGAGCGGTGCCGGTGTGCGCGGCGGCGTGGAGCGGCGTTACGTCAACTCGCGCGGCCACAAGATGGACACGCAGCTGGACTACGCGCAGAACCGCAAGAGCCTGACCACCAGCTACCGGGTGCCGGCGTTCCGCTGGCTGGACGGCTGGTACACCGCCTCGGCGCGGTTGTATGACGAGCAGACCGAGTACATCGACCTGCGCAACGTCAAGCTCACCGGCAGCCGCAGCGGCCAGGTCAACGAGCGCTGGAGCGCGATCGCCTCCATCAACGCCTTGCGCGAGCGCTGGCGCTTCAGCAGCGGCAACGACTTCGAAGGGGCGGTGTACGAAACCTCCACCCTGATCTATCCGCAGTTGCAGGCCAACTACGTCAATGTCGACGACCGCCTGTTTCCGCGCAGTGGCGTGTCGGCGCAGATGTTCATCCGTGGCGGCGCCGAGGGGGCGGGCTCGGACACCAACTTCGGCCAGCTGTATGGGCAGCTGCGCTGGTTCCTCGGCGCCGGCGACAACGGGCGGGTGATCCTGCGCGGCGAAGGCGGCACCACCTGGACCAGCGATCTGGTCGCCATGCCGCCGAGCCTGCGCTTCTTCGCCGGTGGCGCCAACAGCATCCGCGGCTATGCATTCCGCGAAGTGGGCCCGCGCACGCCCAAGCCGGACGAATTCGCGCTGGGTGCCAAGAATGCGGTCACCGCCAGTGCCGAGTACGAGCATTACCTCAAGGGCGGGCCGTGGGGTGGCGCGGTGTTCGTCGACAGCGGCAGCGCGTTCGACAACACGCCCGACTGGCATACCGGTATCGGCTTCGGCCTGCGCTGGCGCTCGCCGGTGGGGCCGGTGCGCGTGGACATCGCGCACGGCCTGAACGACCCCGACTCGCAGTTCCAGCTGTATATCGATATCGGTGCCAACCTGTGAGTACACCCACGCCGCCCTCCGCGCCGCGCCGCGCGCGCTTCTACCGCCGGCGCCGCTTCTGGGTGGGCTCCGGCCTGACCGTGCTCGGGCTGGTGCTGCTGGCCTTGATCGCGATCTATTGGTTGCTGCAGACCGTGGCCGGGCGCGATGTGTTGCTGGCCCAGGTGGTGGCGCGCCTGCCGGTGGGCGCCAGCTTTACCTACGGCACCGTCGAAGGCCCGGTAGCGGGCCCGTTGACCTTGCGCAACGTCGATTTCAAGTACCAGGACATCCACTTCACCGCCGAGCGCGTGTACCTGGAGCCGGATCTGCGGCCGCTACTGGGGCGCAAGCTGCAACTGGATGCCGTGCAGGTGAGCAATGCCACCTTGAACCTCGGCAAGAGCGACGAACCGTTCACCTTGCCCAGCTGGCCGGAGTCGCTGCCGCAGATCAACGTGCCGCTGGCGATCCAGGCCGACAAGATCGATGTGCAGAACCTGCGCATCACCCAACTGCAGCAGCCGATGATCGTGCTCCACACCGTGCAGGGCGGCCTGGAAGTGGCCACCGGCGAACTGCGCACGCGCGATCTGGTGGTCGACACCGACATGGGCGACTTCCGCCTGCATGGCGACTACCTTCCCAACGACGATTACCACGCCGATCTCACCGCCACCGCAGTGCTGCCGGCCGCGCGCGGGCGTACGCCGGCCAGCCTCGGGCTGGTTGCACGCGGCGATCTGGACAAGATGGAAGTGGCCATCGCCGGCCGCGCGCCGGCACCGCTGCAGGCCAGCCTGGTGTTCACCGGCCGCGACGACCCGACCTGGGCGTTCAAGGCGGTCACCGAGGCGCTGGACACCTCGCTGTTGATTCCAGCTGCCGATGGCGCGCCCAGCGCGCCGGCCACGCCGATCGCAGTGAACCTGGCCGCCTCCGGCAAGGGCGGCAACGCCGACCTGCAGGGCAGCATCAAGCAGGGCGAGTTGAGCGCCACCCTGCAGCCGTCGCATATCAGCTTGGCCGATCAGGTACTGACCGTCGAACCGCTGGTGATCGACACCTTCGAAGGTCGCACCCAGCTGCGCGGCACCGCCGATTTCCGCGATACCCAGAATCCGAGTTTCCGCTTTGCCGTCAACGCCAGCGGCCTGCGCTTCACCCCGACGCCGGACCCGGCCACCCCGGATGCACCGCTGGTGCCGGTGGAGTTGCAAGAGGCGCGCCTGGGCATTGCCGGCACCTTGAAGGCCTGGGCGGCCATCGGCCGCGCCACGCTGCAACGCGACGGCCAGCAGGCCGCGCTGGTGTTCGATAGCCGCGGCAACGATCAACGCGCGCAGCTCAAGCAGGTGCAGGCGAAAACGCCGGGCGGTTCGCTGGATCTCACCGGCGAGGTGGGCTGGACGCCGGAGCTGCAGTGGGACGTCACCGCGCAGCTGGCCAAGTTCGATCCGGGCTATTTCGCGCCAGGATGGAACGGAAATCTTTCCGGCAAAGTCGCCTCCAAGGGCCGCCAGTTGCCGGCACCGGCCGGCGGTGTCTCGCCGGGCTTCGAGGCCACTGCAGACATCCCCAGCCTGACCGGCCAGCTGCGTCAACGCGCGCTGTCGGCCAATGGCAAGTTCGCACTGCGTGGCGAACAAGGCGAGGGTGAGTTGCAACTGGCGCTGGGCAATAGCCGCATCAACGCCAAGGGCAAGGTGGGCGACCAGCTCGACATCGCCGCGCAGCTGCAGCCCTTGCAGCTGGACGATGTGCTGCTGGGTGCCACCGGTGTGGTGCGCGGGCAGCTGCAGGTCAGCGGCAAGCGCGATGCGCCGGACATCACCGCCGACATCGCCGGCAATGGCTTGCGCTGGGACACCTATAGCGCGCAGAGCATCAGCCTGCGCGGCCGCCTGCCGTGGCGCGGCAGCGACGGGCAGCTGGCCCTGCAGGGCACTGCCATCGAGGCGGGCGTGGTGCTGGACAGCGTGCGCGTGCAGGCACGCGGTGCGGTGGAAGCCTTGCGCCTGGATGCCGACATCGCCAACAGCATGGCCAGCGTCGCCCTGCAGGGCGATGTGCGGCGCAACGGCGAGCGCTGGCAGGGGCAGGTCGCCACGCTGCGCATCGCACCGGCCAAGGGCGATGCCTGGGCGCTGCGCCAGCCGGCGCAGTTCAGCACCGATGGCGCCGCATTTACCTTGTCCGATACTTGCCTGGGCGCGGCCACCGGCGGCGCGCTGTGCGCCAGCGCCAACTGGCCGCGTGAGGGCATGGTGGTGCACGGCGATGCATTGCCGCTGGCGCTGGTGCAACCGTGGTTGCCCAAGCAGGAAGGCCGGCAGATCTATCTGCGTGGCGAGCTGTCGCTGGACGGCAGCTTCAAGCCGCGCGGCAACGCCTGGGAAGGCAGCCTGCGTGTCGCCTCGCCGGAAGGCGGCATTCGCCTCGGCGAAACCCGTTACGCCGCGGTGGCCGGCAATCCCAATCGCGGCGAGTTGCTGCGCTACGACCAGTTCAGCGTGCAGGCCGATTTCACCCAGCAGCAGATCCAGGCCAAGCTCGGTATCGGTTTCCAGGGCGCGGGCTTTGTGGATGCCAAGTTCAACACCGGCTGGGATGCGTACGCACCGCTCAACGGCGAGCTGTATCTCAACATGTCGCGGCTGTACTGGCTGGAGCTGGTCGTGGCTGACGTGGTGCGGCCCAAGGGCCTGGTCGAAGGCCATGTGAGCCTGCGCGGCACCCGCGACAAACCGCTGCTGGGCGGCGACGCCACGCTGAGCGATTTCACCGCCGAATACCCGTCGATGGGCTTGACCCTCAGCGAAGGCAAAGGGCGCTTCGACGCGCTGCCGGATGGCTCGGCCAAGATCACCGCATCGGCCAAGTCCGGCGAGGGCACGCTCAACATCGATGGCGGGCTGTCGTGGTTCGGCACCAGCACGCCACTGCTGCTCAATATCCGCGGCGAAAACGTGCTGGCCTACAACACCAGCGAGTTGCGCATCATTGCCAATCCGGACATGCAGTTCGGCATCACCGACAACACCATGCAGCTGCGCGGCAAGGTCGCAGTGCCCGAAGCCGACATCGATCTGGAGCGGCTGGATCGCGGCACCTCAGTGTCCGAAGACGTGGTGGTGCTGGACCCGGTGGACCCGGAAGAAACACCGGCCTCGCCGCTGGATATGGACCTGGCCATCGTGCTCGGCGACAAGGTCAACATGAGCGGCTTCGGCCTGAAGGGCGGGCTGAGCGGGCAGATGCAGATCCGCGCACGCCCGGGCCGCGAAATGACGGCCAACGGCGGGCTGGATGTGCGTGGTCGCTACAAGGCCTATGGCCAGGACCTGACCATCAGCCGCGGCCAGCTGACCTGGAACAACAACATCGTTTCAGACCCGCGCGTGAGCCTACGCGCCGAACGCAAGATCGGCGATGTCACTGCCGGCATCGACGTTAGCGGACGTGCCGAATCGCCGCGTGCGGATGTGTGGTCGGAACCGGCGATGTCGCAATCGGAGGCGCTGTCGTACCTGGTGCTCGGCCGCGGCCTGTCCACCGCCAGCAGCGACGAAACCCAGCAGGTCAGCGCCGCCTCGGCGGCACTCTCGGCCGGCAGCAGCCTGATCGCCTCGCAGATCGGCGCCAAGCTCGGCCTGGACGAAGCCGGCGTCAGCGAATCCAGCACCCTCGGCGGCTCGGTCGTCGGCTTCGGCAAATACCTCTCGCCCAAACTCTACGTCGGCTACGGCGTCTCGATGGTCGGCAGCGGCTCGGTGCTGACGCTCAAATACCTGCTCAGCCGCGGCTTCGATATCGAGGCCGAATCGAGCACCGTGGAGACCAAGGGCTCGGTGAACTGGCGGCGGGAGAAGTAACAGTCAATCGCACAACAGTGCATCACATGGTGTGCGTGGCGCCGCATGTGTCAGGTCGAGACCTGACACATGCAGATATCAAGGGACGTTCGGCCATGCGTGAGGCATCGCCAGGTTGAGCGCTGCAGTTTTATCTACAACCTCTTCAGCCGCATTGTCGGGCGCGGCACACCGGCATCGCGCAGGCATTACGCACTTTTTATACCGGCGCACCAGCGCGCGAATGGCCCCTTTATGCCCATCGGTCCTACCTTGCTACTCCCGCACAGTGGTGCGTTGAGTCGAACACGATGTGTATCCTGATTTTGCGAGGTCCTCAGGCTGATGCTGCACCGTTGGTGCCGATGCATTCGCACGAGTGTGCTGGCCGTGCGTTGCGCACGTTGGCATGTGCCGATGTGGATAGCCTGATCGCCGAGTTGCACGCAGTCGGTGGCGATGCCGAGGTGGAGCTGGTGTTGCTGGATTCGGGCGATCTGCCCTTGTCCGAGCGCAGTTGCGCGCGGGCCTTGCGCGCTGCGGTGGATGCGTTGCCGACGCCGTATATCGAATTGCATACCGATGCTGATCAGGAGCTGGAGCCGTGGCTGCATGCGCAGCACGCGCCGCTGGCGGTGGTGATCACGCCGCACGATGCGCCGCGTGCGTATGCGATGTCGCTCGGCATTGCCGTGCGTTGCCTGCCGTCGCTGCACGCGCCGTTGCGCGTGGCTGCCTGAGGAGGCGCCATGTCGATCATGATCGTGCGCGGGCCGGAGGCGTCGCTGCCGCTGGTGCGTGGGCCGCAGCCGTTGCCGCGGGCCGTCATTCGCCAGCTGGTGCAATGCGCCGGCGATGCGGGCAAGACCGTGGCATTGCGGGCCTGTGGGTCGGAGCAGGAATTGCTGGATGCCTTGCGCGTGGCGGGGCAGGCGCGGATGGAGATCGCGTTGATCGATCCGGGCAGTTGCGTGGACAGTGCGCGTCTGCACCGTGTGCTGGGTGCATTGCCGTATCCGTTCGTGGAGACCCACGACGACAGCGCGGACCGGCCGGAGCGATGCTTGCCACCGGGGTTTGCGCCCTGCATTGCAACCGTGCGCGGCTACTGCGCGCAGAGTTATCTGCTCGGGCTGGAAATCGCGCTGGAGCATCTGGGCTGCACGGAGATCCAGGGCGATGTCCATGTCGGAACCTGAGCCGCGCCAGCTGCATTATTTTGCCGACTACGAAGGCTATTGCGATGGCCGGCCGGTGGTGTGGGGTCAATTGACGCACAGCGTTGATGTGCCTGCCGACGGCGAGCTGGATGCAGCGGGATTGGTGTGCGCGCTGCGCCGCCGGGCGGCCGAGGCGCATGGGCTGGAGGCGGGGCAGATCCGGCTATGCCAGGTGACCCGGCTGTAGCGGCCCTGCCGCTACCACAGCGCGGCTGGACGGTGCGCCGATGCTTCGGCCGGCATCCGCACGTGAGCTGCGTTGGATGCGGATCAAAGCCGCGTGGCGCTGCCTTGGCCGATCGGTATGCAGGGCGGGCGCATCGTATCGCCTGGAGGAATGAGCGTCCACACAGCAGCGGCGATTCAAAGATAGTGCCGCTGCGCTGCGGCCAATTGCACCGGATGGGCGCTCGAATGTACCTCGCTATGGCCATGCCCGAGTAGCAAGACATGCAGCATGCTCCTGCGCATCGAGCGCGAGGATCACGACAACTGCAGACACAACGACGCCACCCGAAGGTGGCGCCGTTGTCATGCCGTGCTGCGCGTCAGGTCGCGCAGAGCATCCACGTTGACCCCTACTTGCCTGCAGGGGCGTCCGGCACGAACTTGATCAACTGGTTGGCCGTGGCTGCGACGCCGAAGTTGTTGCGCGCATAGCCGGAGCCCCAGTACAGCGCACCGTCCACGATCGATGGTGCGCTCATCACCGAGCCGGTCGCCTTGTAGTTCCACAGCGTGGCACCGGTGTCGCTGTCCAGGGCCACCATGTTGCCTGCCATCGAGCCGGCAAACAGCAGGTTGGGTGAGACGCTGATCGGTCCCTGGGCACCTGCCGGCACGGCCGGGTTGACGGGGTTGATGCCCGGCGTCTTAACCTGCCACAGGATCCGGCCGGTGGCCGCATCCAACGCTGCCCACGAGCCGCCGTTATGGCTGACGGTATTGCCCGGCGCCAGCGTGTAGGGGGTATTCAAATTGTTGTTGATCCCCACATACACGCGCGACTTGTAGGGGTCGAACGCCGCGCCCCACTCGATACCGCCGGTGGTGCCACCGGGGCCGACCTGCGTGGACCACACCTTGGCACCGGTCTTGGCGTCGAAGGCCCAGTAGATGCCGCTCTTCTGGCCGGCGCCGACCAATTGCTGCAGCTTGCCCTCGCGCTGTACGGAAAACAGGTTGATGCCTGCGCCACCGAAATCGTAGTCGGGCCCGGTCAGATTGGTCGCCTGGGTATTCGGGCACAGGCCATTGGTGGGAGCGAGGATGCAGGACAGGTTCCAGGCGTCATACCCCTGGTTCCGGTTGGCCCAGACCAGCTTGCCGGTGTCCAGATTCAGCGAGACCACCGAGTCGACATAGTTGTCCGGCGCCATGCAGTTGAGTTCATCCTGCACCGTCAGTTCGCTGCCACGGTACGAACGTGCGTTGGACACGCAGTTCCCCACGCTGGCAGGAATGTTGTAGTTGTTGCCGGTGCCGAAGTAGATGCGGCGTGCGATGGGATCGACGGCGACCTGGCCCCATGTCGACGCGCCGGTATAGCCTTCGGGTGCGTTGTAGAACTGCCACACCTTCTTGCCGGTAGCGAGGTCCAGTGCCACGACGCTGCCGCGGAACGAGAACCGATGGGTCGGATCAAGACTTTCGTAGTCCCTGGACGACACGCCCAAGTACACGCGGTTTCCGTAGACCACAGGCGACGAGGTGATCTGGGCCTGCGGGTTGGTTTCCACCTCGCTCTTCCACAGCAATTTGCCGGTCTTCTTGTCCAGGGCCAGCACGGTGCCGCCGGCCATGTCGCCCAGGATGATGCTCTTGGGGGTAATGGCCGGGGTGGTCCGCGACAGCGACGTGCTCTTGCCGGTGTAGTCGGACAGCTTGGCCTGCCAGTTCGGCTTGCCGGTCTGGGTATCGACGCTGTACAGCGTGCCGCCCCAGTCGGGGACATACAGCGTGCCGCCCTCGATGCTGGGCGTTGCCGAGATGTCGCCGGTGGTGGTCAGGGTCCACGCCGGCTTGAGCGAGGAGACGGTGCTGCGATTGATCTTCCACTCGCCTGGCGCGAAGCGCTGGTTCAAATAACCACCGCCGGCAATCGGCCAACTGGTGGGACTGGCGAAGGGCTGCGCATTGCCGAAGCTGCGCCAGACCTCGCCGGAGCGCGCGAACGCCTGCGTATCCAGCGACGACGCGGGCGCCTGCGCGGTTGTGGCGCCAGATTGGGCGAAAGCCACTGCGCTGGCGAGCAGGCAAGGGATGAGCGTCAAACTGCGTAAGCGCAAACGGCGATTGGGATTTGTCATCACGGCGTGTCCATTGATGGAAGGAAGCGCTGGATCCCCCCGGATCTGCTGGATGAAGATCGCCGATTGTGGCGACCGTGCAACACGGCCTGGTCGCTGCATTCAGAGAGTGGTCGGGTCTGCTTGGATCTGGTCGTACCAGCTCGCAAAATTTGCGTTCAACGCGTGCGTTAATCGCACAAATGGTGATGATTCATCACTATTTAGCGTGTGTGCGATAGAAAAAATGATTCAGCCAGAAAGCGCCGGATGTCCCTGCAAATCAGCGGTTTGCAAAAAGTAACCAGGAAATGTTGCGCCACCTTGTGCGGTGGATCGACACGGCGGTGACGCCGCGAGCGCTGCGCGCTGCGCAGCGATCTCTGGTGGCGGTGGTGGTGGCATTGGCCTGCAGCACTGCACGTGTTGCGCGTTCTGATTTGATCGAACGCAACGTACGCTGCGGTGAGGGGTAAGCCCACTCCCCTCTGGCGAATGGCACTGCCTGCGCGCCGTTGTCACGCGTGCCTTGGGGCACTCGCCGCCGGCGTGCGTCGAACACGTAGAGGTAAGGGGCGACGCCGTTGTGTCGTCCGCACCCACGGGCTTGGCCCGCATCCCCATCCGGTGCTGCGCGCCATCCTGTTCCCATGTGAGCGGGAGACGCCCGGGGCGTGCGATGCCGGGCTGCGTTAGCTGGTGCGTCAGGCGTTTTGAGGCGAGGGTGCGGCATTGTGCACCGCAGTGGGAGCGATCAGCGCCAGCTGCGTGATCGCATCCTGCACTACCTCCGCCACCGTGGCGTCCACATCCACCGACACCACGTCCGCTTCGTCCAGCGGCAGCTCCAGGGTCTGCAGCTGGCTGTCGAGCAGGCTGGGCGGCATGAAGTGGCCGGCGCGCGCGCTCAGGCGTGCGGCAATCACGTGCGGGGCCGCATGCAGGAACACGAAGCGCATCGGTATGCCGCTGCCGCGCAGCAATTGCCGGTGCGTACCGCGTAAACCCGAGAACGCCAGCACCACCGATTCGCCGGCATGCACGCAGTCGCGCAGGGTCGCGGCCAGCAGTTCCACCCAGGGCAGGCGCATGGCATCGGTGAGCGGTTGGCCGGCGGCCATCTGTGCGCGTGCGGCCACGCTGTGGTAGTCGTCGGCATCCAGAAAGCGGTAGCCGTAATGCGCGGCGAGCGCCTGCGCGATGGTGGTCTTGCCGCTGCCCGACACGCCCATCACGACGATGGCCAGGGGCGAAGCGGACGCAGGCGTGGAGGGGACGGCGGTGTCCATCACGTCAGGTTATATCTCCGGATCGATTCGGCATTTGAGCGGATTTCACGTTGGCGGCAGCCGATGCGTGGTGTAGCGTCGGCGCTCCTTGCCAGGTGAGCGGGCACCCAGCGTAACGGCGTGCCCGGCCGGGTACAACGCATGCGAAGGTCTGCCGATGACGTCACCCCCTGCAACGTCTCCTCCATCGGCGCCCCTGCGCTGGCGCGAAAAGCTCGGCTACGGCGCCGGCGATCTGGGCCTGAATCTTTACTGGGCCAACATCTCGGCGTTTTTGCTGATCTTCTACACCGACACCATGCACCTGCCGGCTGCGGCAGTCGGCACGATGATTTTGTTGACCAAGATCGCCGATGCGATCGCCGACCCGGCCATGGGCGCCATCGCCGACCGCACGCGCAGCCGCTGGGGCAAGTTCCGCCCGTATCTGTTGTGGGGCGCGGTGCCGATGGCAGCGACCGGCGTGCTTGCCTACACCACCCCGGAGCTGGATCAACACGGGCGCATGGTGTGGGCCACGCTCAGCTTCCTGGTGATGATGCTGGCCTACACGGTGGTGAGCATTCCGTACTCGGCGTTGTCGGGCGTGATCACCGCCGACAGCAAGCAGCGCACCGGTCTGATCAGCCTGCGGTTCATCGGTGCATTTGCGGGCACCACGCTGGTCAATTACTTCACGATGGACCTGGTGCGCTGGTTCGGCAGTGGCAACGATGCGCTGGGCTGGCAGCGTACGATGATGCTGTATGGCGCCATTGCGGTGGCGCTGTTCGTCGGCGTGGCCCTGACCACGCGCGAGCGCGTGCAGCCACCGCCGCAGCAACGCACGCCGGTACGCCGCGACATCGCCGACCTGTTGCAGAACAAGCCGTGGTGCGTGCTGTTCGTGCTGTCGCTGATCATCATGATCACCATCACCATGCGCGGCGGCGCGGGCGTGTACTACCTCAAGTATTACGTGCAGCGCCCGGATCTGGTCGGCTTGTTCCTGGGCTGCTATTCGGTGGCGTTGGGTGTGGGCGCGGCGATCACGCCGCTGCTGACCCGGCACTGGGACAAGCGCCAGCTGATGTGCGGGCTGATGGTGATGGTCGGCCTGCTGAGCTGTGCGATGTTCTTCGTGCCTGCCGATGCGGTGTGGGCCATCTTTGCGTTGAACATGCTGATCGGCCTGGCACTGGGGCCGAAGTCGCCGCTGGCGTTTTCGATGTACGCCGACAGCGCCGATTACACCGAATGGCGCACCGGCCGGCGTGCCACCGCGATGACGTTTGCGGCCGCCACGTTTTCGCAGAAGCTTGGCGGCGCGCTGGCCTCGGCCGGCATCGCCTGGGTGCTGGCCGGTATGGGCTATGTGGCCAACAGCGCGCAGTCCACCGGCTCGTTGACCGGCATCGTGCTGCTGCTGACGGTCATCCCCGGCGCAGTGGCGCTGCTGGCGGCCTGGACCATGCGTTTTTATCCGCTGGATGACGGCTTGCTGCGCCGCATCCAGCACGAACTGGCCGCGCGCAAGCGCGACGAACCGGAGCACCCCTGACCGTGTCTGCACTGCCCACTGCTGCGTCCGACGATCTGTCCACCTTGCTGGCGCCCAGCGCCGACGGCGCGCGCTACGCGCTCTACAGCCCCACGGCCATGCCCAATGCCGGCGGGTTCCTGTGGAACCGCCGCATGATGTTGCAGCTCACCTGTCGCGGCTATGCCACCGGCCAGTTCATGCAGCCGGAGCCGTCCAAGTACGCGCATGCACCGGTGCTGGAGGCGCGCAACTTCATGATGCCGGAGCAGCCGTATTACGCGCACCATCCCGGGCGCTTTTTCTATCTCAAGGATGAAGACACTGGCGCGTTGTATTCGGTGCCGCACGAGCCGGTGCGCGCGCAGCCGCAGGCATTCGAATTCTCCGCCGGCAAGCACGATGTGCGCTGGCGCGTGCAGCACGACGACATCGTGGTGGAGCTATGCGTGGGCTTGCCCACCGACGATGCGGTGGAGCTGTGGGAATGCCGCGTACACAACGCTTCCGGACGTGCGCGCAGGCTGAGCCTGTATGTGTATTTCCCGGTTGGCTACATGTCGTGGATGCATCAGTCCGGCGGCTACGAGCCGGCGCTGGGCGGCATCGTTTGCCGTAGCGTGGCGCCGTACCAGAAGGTGGACGACTACTTTCGCCAGCGCGATTTCAAGGATTGCACCTTCCTGCTGCACGAACAACCGCCAGTGGCGTGGGACGCGCAGCAACTGGCGTTCGAAGGCGAAGGCGGGTTGCATGCGCCCTCCGCCATCCAGGCCGAGCAGCTGGGCAACAGCGACGCGCATTACGAAACCCCGGCGGCGGCGCTGCAATACCGCCTGCGTCTGGAAGCGGATGCGGCGAGCGTGTACCGCTTTGCGTTCGGGCCGGCCAAGGACGATGCAGAAATCGCCGCGCTGCGTGCGCGCTATCTGTCGGAAGCAGGCTTTGCGCAAGCGGCACGTGAGTATGCGCAGTACCTGCAGGCCGGCCATGGCTGCGTGCAGATCGCCACGCCGGATGCGGCGCTGGACAACCTGGTCAACCACTGGTTGCCGCGGCAGGTGTTCTACCACGGCGACGTCAATCGCCTGACCACCGATCCGCAGACGCGCAATTATCTGCAGGACCATATGGGTATGGCCTACCTACAGCCGGCCACCGCGCGTGCGGCGCTGCTGCACGCGCTGTCGCAGCAGGAACCCAGCGGTGCGATGCCGGACGGCATCCTGCTGGTGGAAGGCGCCGAGCTCAAATACATCAACCAGGTGCCGCATACCGACCACTGCGTGTGGTTGCCGATCTTCCTGAGCGCGTATCTGGCCGAAACCAATGATGCCAGCGTGCTGGAGGCAGTGGTGCGCACGCAGGATGGCCAGGCGCTGAGCGTGGCCGAGCGGCTGGATGCGGCCATGCAGTGGCTGCTGGACGCACGCGATGCACGCGGCTTGAGCTTCATCGCCCAGGGTGACTGGAACGACCCAATGAACATGGTCGGCTGGCGCGGCAAGGGTGTGTCCGGCTGGCTGACCGTGGCCACCGCGTATGCGCTGCGGCTGTGGTCGGACATCTGCGCTACGCACGGGCGCAGCGCACAGGCGGAGAGGTTTGGCCAGGCGGTGGGCGCGGTCAATGCCGACGCCAATCGCGAGCTGTGGGACGGCAACTGGTATGCACGCGGCATCACCGACGACGGTGTGCGCTTCGGCATCGCCGACGACGTGGAGGGGCGCATCTATCTCAATCCGCAGAGTTTCGCGCTGTTGGCCGGCACTGCGGATGCACAGCAACGCGCGGCGCTGCTGGAGGCCGTGCGAGAGCAGCTGCACACCCCGTATGGCCCGGTGATGCTGGCGCCGGCGTACACGCACATGCGCGACGACGTGGGGCGGCTGACCCAGAAGTGGCCCGGCGCGGCAGAGAACGGCGCGGTCTACAACCACGCGGTGGCGTTCTATCTGTACAGCCTGTACCAGATCGGCGAGGCCGACCGCGCGTGGGAGATCCTGCGCGCGATGCTGCCGGGCCCGACGCGCGAGGACGTGCTGCAGCGCGGCCATCTGCCGGTGTCGCTGCCCAACTATTACCGCGGTGCCTGGCATCAGTATCCGCGCACCGCCGGGCGGTCGAGCCAGTTGTTCAACACCGGCACGGTGGCCTGGGTGTATCGCTGCGTGCTGGAAGGCTTGTTCGGGCTGGTCGGTGAGGGCGAGGCGCTGGCGATCCGCCCGCAGCTGCCGTCGCACTGGCCGCGGGCGCAGGTCACGCGCCAGTTCCGGGGCGCGCAGTTCGAGGTGCAGCTGCAGCGCGAAGCCGGACGCGTGGCGACGGAGGTGCTGGTGGATGGTGTGGTCAGCGCGGACCAGCGCGTGCACGCGGTGACCGCCGGCCGGGTGTATCGGGTGCAGGTGCGGCTGCCGGGCTGAGCGGCCCTCACCCGCCCTCCGGGCACCCTCTCCCGCAGGCGGGAGAGGGGGAGCGGCCAACACCGGGTGGCCCCCGCATCATCGGCTGATCGCGACAACGGCGCAGCGTTGCCCGACCGTAGCGGTGCATCGTCGCCGACCGTAACGGTGCATGCCGCCCGGCCTTGCACACTCTCGTACCGCCATGCGGCAGACGCTCCCTGCCGGCTGCCTGACCTAGTGGGCCGGAGATGCGACAGGCGATTGCGCATGGCACACCGCAACCGCGATCCCTTCTCCCGCCTGCGGGGGAAGGTGCCCGAAGGGCGGATGGGGGGCGTTTGACCTTCAGCCCGACGCCTATGACCAGCTTGGTGGGCCGGAGATGCGACAGGCCAGTGCATGGCACATCGCAACCGCGGTCCCTTCTCCCGCCTGCGGGGGAAGGTGCCCGAAGGGCGGATGGGGGGCGTCTGACCTTCAGCCCGATGCCCCTGGCCAGCTTGGTGGGCCGGAGATGCGACAGGCGATTGCGCATCGCACACCGCAACCGCGGTCCCTTCTCCCGCCTGCGGGGGAAGGTGCCCGAAGGGCGGATGGGGGCGTTTGACCTTCAGCCCAATGCCTCTGGCCAGCTTGGTGGGCCGGAGATGCGACAGGCCAGTGCATGTCAGAACGCAACCGCGGTCCGTTCTCCCGCCCGCGGGGGAAGGTGCCCGAAGGGCGGATTGGGGGGGCGTTTGACCGTCAGCCCGACGCCTCTGACCAGCTTGGTGGGCCGGAGATGCGACAGGCCAGTGCATGGCACACCGCAACCGCGTTCCCTTCTCCCGCCTGCGGGGGAAGGTGCCCGAAGGGCGGATGGAGGGCGTTTGACCTTCAGCCCGATGCCCCTGGCCAGCTTGGTGGGCCGGAAATGCGACAGGCCAGTGCATGGCACACCGCAACCGCGGTCCCTTCTCCCGCCTGCGGGGGAAGGTGCCCGAAGGGCGGATGGGGGGCGTTTGACCTTCGGCCCGATGCCCCTGGTCAGGGACTGATTCAAAGGCGCGGCGTCCCGGCAACGCGCACGCGTGCAACGCCTACATCACGACACCACGCCTCCTGCAAGACGGCAGGAACTGCCAGAGGTGGCCGAAGGGCTTCGCCCTCCGCCAAACAGTCCGGCACGATTCCCCAATCCCCAATCCCACTGCGTAAACTCCCAGGCTCGCATCGCGCCGCCTGGGAACGCCCCTTGGTATCAAGCTGGATCCTGCTGCTGGTCTCCGTGGGCTACGCCGCGTTGCTGTTCGGCGTGGCGTGGTGGGGCGACCGCCGGCCGATGTATCCGGAGCGGCCATGGCTGCGGCCGGCGGTCTATAGCCTGGCACTGGCGGTGTACTGCTCGTCGTGGACCTTCTATGGCGCAGTCGGCTCGGCGGTGCGCAACGGCATCGGCTATCTGCCGATCTATCTGGGGCCGTTGCTGTTGCTGCTGTTCGGCTGGCGCATCATCGAGCGACTGGCGCTGATCGCACGCGCCGAAAACACTGTGTCCATCGCCGATTTCATTTCCTCGCGCTATGGCCGCTCGCGGCGGCTGGCGGCGTTGGTGGCGGTGATCGCGCTGGTCGGCATCGTGCCGTACCTGGCGCTGCAGTACAAAGCGGTCGCAATGAGCCTGGAGGTGCTGACCGGGCATAGCAGCGCGGGGCGCGGCATCTTCGCCGACCCGGCGTTGTACGTGGCGTTGTTGATGGCCTTGTTCGCCACCTTGTTCGGCACCCGCCAGGTGGATGCCACCGAGCACCATCACGGCATGATGCTGGCCATCGCGCTGGAGTCGGTGATCAAGCTGATCGCCATCGTGGCGGTGGGCCTGTTTGCCTGGCTGTGGTTGAGCGACCACCAGCTGCATATCGCCGATTCGGCGCGCACCCTGTTCGAGCACACGCCATCGGTGGGGTTCATTTCGCAGACGCTGTTGAGCTTTCTGGCGGTGATCTGCCTGCCGCGGCAGTTCCATGTGGCAGTGGTGGAATGCAGCGATGTCGGCGATATCCGTCGCGCGCGCTGGTTGTTCGGGGCGTACCTGGTGATCATCTCGGCGATGGTGGTGCCGATCGCCTCGGCCGGCATCGCGCTGTTCGGCAAGGGTAGCGCGGTGGTGGACGATGCGGTGGTGCTGGCGCTGCCGCTGAGCCAGGGCAACACGGTGCTGGCGTTGGTGGCCTACGTGGGTGGTTTTTCCGCGGCCACCGGCATGGTGATCGTGGCCAGCATCGCCCTGGCCACCATGGTCAGCAACGATCTGGTGATGCCGGTGCTGCTGCGCCGCCGCGTCAGCGCCAACGCGCGTGCGGCAGTGGCCTCGCGCGTGCTGTGGATCCGCCGCGTCGCCATTTTGCTGCTGGCGCTGGTCGCCTATGGCTACCACCGCAGCGTGGCCAACGACACCACGCTGGCCGCGTATGGGTTGATGGCGTTTGCGGCGGTGGCGCAGTTTGCGCCGGGCGTGATCGGCGGGCTGTACTGGCGCGGCGCCAGCCGCAAGGGCGTGGAGACCGGCATGGTGCTGGGCTTCATGACCTGGATCTATACGCTGCTGCTGCCGGCCGCCACGCGTGCGGGCTGGTTGCAGCCGGAGTGGTTGGTGGACGGGCCATTCGGCATTGCGTGGCTGCAGCCGCAGCAGTTGTTCGGCATGCGCGGCTGGGACCCGCTGGCGCACGGCACCTTTTGGTCGTTGCTGATCAACGTCGGCGCGATGATGCTGGTGTCGGCGCGTTGGCGCCCCGGGGTGGACGAGCGGCTGCGTGCCGCGCCCTTCCTGGACCCGTATGCGCAGCGTCCGGCGGTGGCCGGCGAATGGCCGGGGCATGTGCGGGTGGGCGACCTGCAGGCATTGGCCGAGCGCGTGGTGGGCGAGCGGCATGCGCGCCGTGCGTTCGTGGAGCAGGCGCAGTTGCTGGAGCGCGAGCTGCAGCCGACTGTGGTGGCCGACCGCGCCTGGGTGCAATTCACCGAGCGCCTGCTGGCAGCCTCCATCGGTGCCGCCTCCGCGCGGCTGGTGCTGACCAGCCTGTTGCGCGGTTCGGGCATGGAGCTGGGCGAGGTGGTGGCGGTACTGGACGAGGCCGGCCAGGAGCTGCGCTTCAACCGCGAGATCCTGTCCACCACGCTGGAAAACATCAGCGCCGCGGTCAGCGTGGTCGACCCGGACATGCGCCTGACCGCGTGGAATCGGCGCTATCAGCAGCTGTTCGGGTACCCCGACGGCATGCTGTACGTCGGCCGCCCGGTGGCCGACCTGATCCGCTACAACGCCGAGCGCGGCGAGCTGGGCGAGGGCGATATCGAAGACCAGATCGACCGCCGTATCCGCCACATGCGCGCCGGCTCGCCGCATGTGTTCGAGCGCACCCGCAGCGACGGCAAGGTGATCGAAATGCGAGGCCAGGCGCTGCCCGGCGGCGGCTATGTCACCAGCTACAACGACATCACCGACTACAAGCGCGCCGAGCGCGCGCTGCTGGACGCCAACGAGAATCTGGAACAACGCGTGGCCGATCGCTCGCGCGAGGCCGAGCTGGCGCAGCAATCCAAGACCCGCTTTCTGGCCGCCATCAGCCACGACGTGTTGCAGCCGCTCAACGCCGCACGCCTGTTCGCCTCCGCGCTGCGCGAGAGCCACCAGAACAACGAAGAACAACGCCATCTGGCCGAACGCGTGGACGCCTCGCTGCGTGCGGCCGAAGAATTGCTCGATGGTCTGCTCGATGTCTCGCGGCTGGATGCCGGTGGCCTGCGGCCGACGGTGGAGGATTTCGATGCCAGCGCACTGATGCACGAACTGGCCGCGCAGTACGCACCGGTGGCCGCCAGCCGTGGCCTGCGCCTGCAGGTGCACAGCCGCACGATCTGGGTGCGTAGCGACCGCCGGCTGCTGCGCCGGGTGATGCAGAATTTCCTGGCCAATGCGCTGCGTTACACGCGCCAGGGACGCATCGTGCTGGGCATGCGCGGGCGCGGGCAGCAGGTGGAGCTGCAGGTGTGGGACACCGGCCCGGGCATTCCCGAACATCACATGCGGCAGATCTTCGAAGAGTTCCGCCGCTACCAGCAGCCGTTCGACTGGGGCGAGCAGGGCCTGGGATTGGGCCTGTCGATCTGCCAACGCATCTCGCGCCTGCTCGACCACGACTTGAGCGCGCGCAGCCAGGTCGGCCGCGGCAGCATGTTCTCGATCCTGCTGCCGCGCGTGGCGGCGGTCCCGGTGGCGCCGCTGTTGCCGGTGCCGGCTACGCGCGCGTTGCCCAGTGGCGATTCATTGGCCGGCTTGCGCGTGCTGTGCGTGGACAACGACCGCGAAATCCTCGACGGCATGCGCGCGCTGCTTGGCCGCTGGCAGGTGGAAGTCATCACCGCCAGTACCGTGGACCAGGCGCTGGAGCGTGCGCGCGAACAACCGGACCTGATGCTGGTGGACTATCACCTGCACGACAGCCTGGATGGCCTGGACACGCTCGACGCCGTGCAGGCTGCGGCAACCGCACCGATCGCTGGCGCCTTGCTCACCGCCGACGGCCGCGACGAGCTCAAACAGCTTGCGCGCGAACGCGGCTACCGCCTGCTGACCAAGCCGGTGAAACCGGCCTCGCTGCGCGCGTTTTTGAGTGCGTATCACGACGCGAAAACCCGCTGACGGGTGCATCCCTGCCATCACCGCGACATGCGGCGATGCAGTCGGCATCGAGTAAACGTCCCACGATGCCGATCGCGCGCGGAGCGCATGCCATGCATCGTAGGAGCGCACCCGGGCGCGACGGGGCTTTCCCGGTAATGCCCGTCGCGCCCGGGTGCGCTCCTACGGCAGACCGCTGCGTGCTACGCCGCGCCGCTGAGGTGTTCGTAGAGGATCACGCTGCCGACGATCACCAGGATCACACCGCCGAGGATCTCGGCGCGCTTGCCGATCAAGGCGCCCAGTGCACGCCCCAGCATGATGCCGGCGGTGACCATGCTGAAGGTGCACAGGCCCACCACCACCGCCACCACACCGATGTGCACGTCGAGAAACGCCAGGCTGACGCCGACTGCCATCGCGTCGATGCTGGTGGCAAAGCCGGTGGTGGCCAAGGCCAGCAAGCCATGCCGCTTCGGCGTCTGGGAGGCTGCGTCTTCGGCATCGTCCGGTTCGTTGCGCAGGCCGGCCACGATCATGTGCACGCCCAACGCGCCCAACAGGCCGAAGGCGATCCAGTGATCGAAGGCCTGCAGATGGCTGGAGGCCGCACGGCCCAGCAGCCAGCCGATCACCGGGGTGATGGCTTCGATGCAGCCGAAGACCAGGCCGGCGCGCAATGCGTCACGCCACTGCGGCTTGCGCATCGCAGCGCCCTTGCCGATGGCGGCGGCAAAGGCATCGGTGGACATCGCAAAACCGATCAACACAATGGAAACAGGAGACATCGACACGCTCGGGTTGGGCACGTTCACAACGGCATGCGCCCGCGCCAACCATCGTCAGGCACGCATGTCGTTGGTCTCGCCAAACCACACGGGTTGCCTGCACCACGGCGCAACGGCCGAGGATGTTGATGCAGGCGCTTTCGATGGACGAAAGCAGGCTACTCCCCAAGGGGCGCGCAGTGTAACAACGCAAAACGCGCTTCCGGGCGTTTTGCCCGCACGCGAAGGTCGGTCTGATCTTTATAGCCTTGGCTATCGTAGCGGCCGTTATGCTGGCTTCCTGCGGGGAATCACGCCGCTCGCCACTGCACGCAACAGCTTCGACGAGTACCGCGGAGGCGCTGCCCGGGCCACCGCAACGGACCGCCGCGTCAATCTGCCGCAGCCGCAGCTGAGGCGCGTGCAATCACAGTCGTTCGAGTGCCATCGCAGGTACACGCGGCATTGCGCCGTCTTGTCGGTCACCCCGTCGCCGGTGATCGCGCGCGTGCGACATCGCCACAAGCGCCAAGCCCGCTCTGGCCTCGATTCACCCGCCCAATGCGCGTGGCGGGTGATACATCAGCGCATCGGAAATCTCGGCGGTTGCCGCACACAGGGCTTGCATCGCTGCGCGCGCGTTGACCAGCTCCGGGCGACGTTCGATGAAGGGCACCGTCAGCGTGTAGGTGGCGCTGCCGTGTTGCAGGATCGGGGCGGTGAGGTCGATCACGCCGACGACCGCTTCGCTGGCGTGCATCGCATAGCCATCGCGACGTGTTTGCTGCGCGTCCTTCAGGAACTGCGCGCGGTCGTAGGCAACCGCGCTGGCGTCCAGCGCCTCCAGCCAGCGCTCCTGCACATCGGCTTGCTGAAACGCGAACAGCACCAGGCCGGACGTGGAGTGGGCCAACGGGCGACGATGTCCCGGGCGCACCACCAGGCCCAGGTCGCTGGGCACATCCATCTGTGCGATCACCACGATCTGGTCGCCCGACGGCGCCACCAGATGGCAGGGCTGGCAGATCGCATCGGCCAGGCGCCGCATCACCGGCAGCGCGGCTTCGGTGACGTTTTGTACCTGCGGCTGCTGCATGCCGAGCATGAACAGCCGGTTGGTCAGCACATAGTCGCCCTCGGCGTCGCGCATCAGGTAGCCGCGTTCTTCCAGCACCTGCAGCATGCGGAAGATCTCCCCGCGCGAGCGCCCCACACCCTGCGAGATCGCCCCCATGCTCATCGGCCGCGCTTCACGCGCCAGCAGCTCCAGGATGTCCAGGCCCTTGTCCAGGGCCGGCGCGCGGTACTTGGCGGGTTCGGTGCTCATCCGTTTGCGGTTCCAGGGCAGGGTGCGGCGCGCCAGGGTACAGGCATCGCGGGCGCGGGTCAGTGCGGTGCTGTTCGTGCAAATATAAACAAAGATTTTATATTTGCATGGCGTTGGCGTGCGCAGTACGCTCGCTGGATTGCAACGCAAGCGCCACAACCTTGGGAGGGGATCGGTCGCATGCATCACAGTGACATTGCCGCGTCACCGCGCGGCAACCTGGCGCGTACCGCCATGGTTCCCCTGTTGTTGATCGTCAGCCTGTTCTTTTTGTGGGGCATGGCCAACAACCTCAACGACATCCTGATCAAGCAGTTCAAGAAGGCCTTCGAACTGACCGACCTGCAGGCCGGGCTGGTGCAGAGCGCCTTTTACATGGGCTATTTCGTGTTTGCGATGCCGGCGGCGATGTTCATGCGCCGCTACAGCTACAAGGCTGCGGTGGTGCTGGGCCTGCTGCTGTATGCGTGCGGTGCGTTCCTGTTCTATCCGGCTGCGCAGGTGCATACCTACTGGCTGTTCCTGTTGGCCTTGTTCGTGATTGCCAGTGGCCTGGCGTTTCTGGAAACCACCGCCAATCCGCTGGTGACCGTGCTGGGGCCCGCCGACGGTGCGGCGCGACGGTTGAACCTTGCGCAGGCGTTCAACCCGCTAGGCTCGATCACCGGCGTGCTGGTGGGCCAGCACTTCATCTTCTCCGGCGTGGAGCACAGCCCGGCCGAACTGGCGGCGATGGCGCCGGCCGCGCGCGAGGCGTTCTTCGCCGCCGAATCGGCCGCCGTGCAGATGCCGTACCTGATCATCGGCGTGGTGGTGGTGCTGTGGGCGATCCTGATCGCGCTGGTGCGCTTTCCCAGCGGCGCCCCGGAGGCGACCCCCGGCGAAGCACCCAGGCGCGCACGCTTTGGCGAATTGCTGCGTAACCGGCTGTTCGTGTTTTCGGTGGTGGCGCAGTTCTTTTATGTGGGCGCGCAGGTCGGCATCTGGAGCTACCTGATTCGCTACCTGCAGGATGCCGTGCCGGGCACCCCGGAAAAAACTGCAGCGACCTATCTGACCATTTCGCTGGTGCTGTTCATGGCCGGTCGGTTCGTGGGCACCGCGCTGCTGCGGTATCTGGCGCCGGCCAAATTGCTGGCGAGTTTTGCCACGATCAATCTGCTGCTGTGTGCAGTGGCCATCGCGCTGCCGGGCTGGACCGGGCTGTACGCACTGGTGGCCGCCAGCGTGTTCATGTCGGTGATGTTCCCGACCATCTTCGCGCTGGGGCTGGACGGCATGCATGACGACGCCCGCAAGCTGGGCTCGTCGTTGCTGGTGATGTCCATCATCGGCGGCGCGTTGCTCACCGCGGTGATGGGCGGGGTGTCGGACATGGCCGGCATCCATTGGGCGATGGTGGTGCCGGGCGCATGCTTTGCGGTGATCTTGTTGTTCGCGCTGCGTGCCCGTCGCGCGGCGCCCGTGATTGCAGGAGCCTGAGCATGCCGCGTCTTTGCTATGTGCTGGACCTGCACGACGATGCGGCGCTGATCGCCGAGTACGAGCGCTGGCATCGGCCCGATGAGGTATGGCCGGAGGTCGTGGCCTCGCTGCAGCAGGCCGGCATCCGCGAGCTGGAGATCTTTCGCAGTGGCGACCGGCTGGTGATGCTGATGGAGGTCGGCGAAGACTACGACCCGGCGGCCAAGGCGGCGCGCGATGCGGGTGATCCGCGGATTCAGGCCTGGGAAGACCTGATGTGGCGGTTCCAGAAACCGCTGCCGGGCAGCGCGCCTGGGGAGAAATGGCGCGAGGCGGGGCGGATCTTTGCATTGAGCGAGGCGATCCAGGCGCAGCGCTGAGCCCGCGCCCTCATCCGCCCTGCGGGCACCTTCTCCCGCAGGCGGGAGAAGGGCGTGCTCGGCGTTGGCACCGGCGCGGTGGAGCGTTTGCGCCATGCACCCCCATCTGCTTGGTGTCCGCAGCGGGCCGCGTGTCAGCCGCTCGTTTTTCCGTGCGCTGAGCCCGCGCCCTCATCCGCCCTGCGGGCACCTTCTCCCGCAGGCGGGAGAAGGGCGTGCTTGGGTTTGGCACCGGCGCGGTGGTGCGTCTGCGCCATGCACCCCCATCTGCTTGGTGTCCGCAGCGGGCCGCGTGTCAGCCGCTCGTTTTTCCGTGCGCTGAGCCCGCGCCCTCATCCGCCCTACGGGCACCTTCTCCCGCAGGCGGGAGAAGGGCGTGTTTGGCGTTGGCACCGGGGCGGTGGTGTGTCTGTGCCATGCACCCCCATCTGCTTGGTGTGTGTAGCGGGCTGCGTGTCAGCCGTTCGTTGTTCCGTGCGCTGAGCCCGGGCCCTCATCCGCCCTGCGGGCACCTTCTCCCGCAGGCGGGAGAAGGGCGTGCTCGGCGTTGGCACCGGGGCGGTGGATCAGCTGCAGCTGGCGCAGCCGATCGGCCAAGGTGCGTTTGCGCCATGCACCCCTATCTGCTTGGTGTCTGTAGCGGGCTGTGTGTCAGCCACCCGTTGTTCCGCCAGGCCCAAGACCTGGCCCCAGAAGCGCCGACCCGCAGCGCCAAGCCTGCTGAATCACCATCCCGCCCAGCCATGGCCGGCCTGCGCACCCCCAGCCTTCCGGCCGCTGCTTCCTTCTCTCGCGTGCGGGAGAAGGTGCCCGAAGGGCGGATGAGGGGCCGTAGCCTCAGCCTTTCGCGCTGGCAGCCAGATCTTCGACCCAGAAGCGTCCGTCGGGGTAGCTGAATTCTGCAATTGAGGCAGCGTGCATTTCCGCGGAAAACCCAGGCGCTTCCGGGGCCAGATAACGGCCGTGCTGGATGCGCACCGGGTCCAGGAAGTGCTGGTGCAGATGGTCGACGAATTCGATCGCGCGGTCTTCCATCTGGCCGGTGATGGCGACGAAATCGGCCATCGCCAGGTGTTGCACCAGCTCGCACAGACCGACACCGCCGGCGTGTGGAAACACGCGCACATTGAACTTGGCAGCCAGCAGCAGGATGGCGAGGTTTTCGTTGACCCCGCCGACGCGTGCGGCGTCAATCTGGATCAGGTCCACCGCGCCGGCCTGCAGCAGCTGCTTGAACACCACACGGTTCTGCGTGTGTTCGCCGGTGGACACCGGCACCGGGGTGATGCCCTGGCGGATGGCGGCATGGCCGAGCACGTCGTCCGGGCTGGTGGGTTCCTCGATCCAGGCGATGTCGAATTCGGCCAGTTGGCGCATCCAGTCGATTGCCGGGCCCACGTCCCAACGTTGATTGGCATCGACCGCCATCGCGATGTCCGGGCCGATCGCTTCGCGCGCCAGGCGGCAGCGGCGGATGTCGTCCTGCACGTTGGCGCCGACCTTGAGCTTGATGGTGCGGAAGCCATCGGCCACCGCTTCCTTGGCCAGCCGCACCAGCTTCTCGTCCGAGTAACCGAGCCAGCCGGGCGAGGTGGTGTAGGCCGGGTAGCCCTGCTCGATCAACTGCGCGATGCGCTGCGCACGCTGCGGCTGTGCAGCGCGCAGGATGGCCAGCGCTTCGTCGCGGGTGAGTGCGTCGGTGAGGTAGCGGAAGTCGATGGTGTCGACCAGCTGCTCGGGCGTGAGTTCGGCAATGTAGCGCCACAGCGGTTTTTTCGCGGCGCGTGCAGCCAGGTCCCAGGCGGCGTTGATCACTGCGCCGATGGCCATGTGCATGACGCCCTTCTCCGGGCCCAGCCAGCGCAGCTGCGAATCGTTGGTGAGCCGGCGCGCGAACGCGCCGAGGTCGGCGATGACCTCATCCACGCGCAGGCCGACCACGTGTTCGGCCAGTGCGGCCACCGCAGCGGTCTGCACATCGTTGCCGCGGCCGATGGTGAACACCAGTCCGTAGCCGGCCAGGTCATCGGGCGCATCGGTGCGCAGCACGACATAGGCGGCGGAGTAATCCGGATCCGGATTCATCGCGTCCGACCCATCGAGCTCGCGCGAAGTGGGGAAGCGGACGTCGTGGGTCTCGAGGGCAATGATGGTGCTCATGAAAGTCCTGGCGATGGCAAGCGGGAAGTGAAGACGGGCGGAAGACAGATGGGTGCAAGAACGAAGGGTCAAGAAAACGACAGCAGTGAAGCGCGCTTGAGCCCCTCTCCCGCCGGGAGAGGGGTTGGGGCGAGGGTACGTACGAACGCGTAGCGCTGGGGATGTTGAGGCGCTGCAGTGACGCAGGCGTTTGCGACTCAGCCCAATGAATCTATTGCACGACCAATTGCATTTTGCGATCGACGCGCTACAACGTTTAGACACTTAATGCGGCAGCAAACTCCGTGAGAGCAACGTGCGTGTGATGCGTGAGCACGAGCGTCGAACTATCAGGGCCACATAACAAGTGGACTGACGTCGCGTTGCGCGCATCCGTGGCGACGTACCCTCACCCCAACCCCTCTCCCGAGGGGAGAGGGGCTTTGCTTTGCTGCACGATTCGTGTTGTGTGAATACTTCGGCCTTCGCGTGAGAACATTCTGAGAGGTGGGACGCACTGCAATGCAGTACTCCCTCAGTCCTTCCAAAAAACCTCAACCCCCATCACGCGGATGCGCCACCACCGGCTGGCGCTGACGGCCCAGGCCTTCGATCTCCAGCTCCATCACGTCGCCCGGCTTGAGGTAGACCGGCGGCTTCTGGCCCAGGCCTACGCCCGGCGGGGTGCCGGTGCTGATCACATCGCCGGGCATCAGCGTCATGTAGCGGCTGATGTGGCTGACCAGTTCGGCCACGCCGAACACCATGGTGCGGGTGCTGCCGTTCTGATAGCGGTGGCCGTTGACCTCCAGCCACATCGACAGGTTCTGCGGGTCGGCGATTTCATCGCGGGTGACCAGCCACGGGCCGATCGGGCCGAAGGTATCGGCGCTCTTGCCCTTGACCCATTGGCCGCCGTGTTCGAGCTGGAATTCGCGCTCGGACAGGTCGTTGATCACCGCGTAGCCGGCCACATGGTTCAAGGCTTCGTCCACCGAGACATCGCGCGCCACGTCGCCGATCACCACGCCCAGCTCCACTTCCCAGTCGCTCTTGACCGAGCCGCGCGGGATGATGACGGTGTCGTTGGGGCCGCACACGGCGGTGGTGGCCTTCATGAACAGGATCGGCATCTTCGGCACTTCCATGCCCGATTCGGCGGCATGGTCGGCGTAGTTGAGCCCCACGCAGATGAACTTGCCGATGCGGCCCACCGCGGCGCCGTAACGCTGCTCGCCTTCGATCAGCGGCAGCGTGGTCACATCCAGCGCGCGCAGCTTTTCCAGGCCGGCGTTGGTGATGTGCTCGCCGGCCACATCGTCGATGACGCCGCTCAAATCGCGGATGCGGCCTTCGCTATCGATCAGGCCAGGGCGTTCGTGGCCTTCGGCGCCAACACGTACGAGTTTCATGCAGTCTTCCTTTGCAGGGGAGGAGTGGAGCGGCCGATCACACGGCGCGGACGGGTGCGTAAGGTGCGCTCGGAACAGGAATGCGGGTGATGCATGCTGCAAACAACTGACGCCAGGTGTGAGATGCGGCCTGGTGTCAGCGGACAGAGAGCGATCCAGCGCCTCTCAGTTCGACCAGCCGCCATCGATGATATGGGTCTGGCCGGTGGTGAACGACGATTCGTCCGAGGCCAGATACACCACCAGCTGCGCGATCTCGCGCGGGTCGCCCAGGCGGCCCATCGGCTGGCGGTCGGTGAAGCTCTTCCACACGGCCTGTTCGTCGCCGCCCAAGGCCTGCACGCGCTGCGCCAACGAGGGCGTCTTGATGGTGCCCGGGCAGATCGCGTTGCAACGCACGCCCTGCGCCACGTAGTCGGCGGCAATGGCCTTGCTCAGGCCGATCACGGCGGCCTTGGTCACGCCATAGACGAAGCGGTTGGGCACGCCCTTGATGCTGGAAGCCACCGACGACATGTTGATGATGCTGCCGCGGCCGCGTTCGAGCATGCCCGGCAGGACCGCCTTGCAGGTGTAGTACATCGCGTCGACATTGATCGAGAACGAGCGGCGCCACGCTGGCTCGTCGCAGTCGAGGATGCTGCCCTGGTGCACGTAACCGGCGCAGTTGAACAACACATCGAACGGGCCGTGCTCCGCGACCAGCGCAGCGATCGCCGAGGCATCGGTGACATCCAGGAGCTGGGTGGTGATGGCGTCCGATTCGGCCGCCAGCGCCTGCAAGGCCGCGGCGTCGATGTCGGTGGCGATCACCTGCGCGCCGGCGCGTGCGCAGGCCAGCGCGCTTTCGCGGCCGATGCCGGCGCCAGCGGCGGTGACCAGGCAGCGCTTGCCCTGCAGGCGGGTGGTGGGTGTGGTGGGGATCGAGACTGTCATACCGATAAGGTTCCGTGGGTGGGGGCCGCCGGCCGTGGCAGACGATAGAACGTACGTGCGTTGTCGCCGAAGACCGCATCGGCGTGGGCGGCGGCATGCCGGGTGACGAGCTGCTGTGCAAGATCGACCCAGTGCGCGTAATCGGCGCGCAGGGTCAGCACCGGCCAGTCGCTGCCCCACAGCAGGCGCTGCGCACCGAAGCGCGCGAACAGGTGCGCGACATACGGCTCCAGTGCGTCGATGCCGGCGCCGCGTGCGGCTTCGGTGAGCAGGCCGGAGAGTTTGCAATGCACGTTGGGATGCTGCGCCAATGCGGCCATGCCGGCGGCCCAGGCGACGAATTCGCCGGCCGCAATCTGCGGCTTGCCGCCGTGATCGACGACCACGCGCAATGCCGGATGCCGTTTCAGCCGCGCCTGCAAAGCCGGCACGTGTGCCGGGCGGATCAAGGCGTCGAAGGCCAGATCGTGTTGAATCATCGCATCGAAGGCGGCGTCCAACTCGGCGCCCGCCAGCCAGTGCACGTCGGCAATGTCCTGCACCATCGGGCGCAGGCCCTTGAGCAGGCCGCCGCCCGCGCGCACCAGCGCGCCGATGCGGGCGGCGGCGTCGGGCGCGGCAAAATCCACCCAGCCGACCACGCCGGTAATGCGCGGCGCATCGTGCACCAGTTTGAACAGGTAACAGGTTTCGGCTTCCGTTGCGGCGGCCTGCACCACGACCACGCTGCCAACGCCGGCCGCATCCAGCGCAGCGCTGACATCGTGCGGAGCAAAGTCGCGATACAGCGGCGCAAGCTCGGGCGTCAGCCAGGCGTAATCGCCACGTGCCAGATGCCAGAAGTGCAGATGCGCATCGACGCGGTTCATGGCGTGGGCAGGTCCGTATCGAGCAGGCCGCCGTCGCGCAGGCGCTGCCATAGCGCAGGCGGAATGGTCGCCTGCAACCGTGCGGCGGCCGAGTGCACCTCGGCCACGGTGCGCATGCCGGCCACCACCGTGGTCACTGCCGGATGCGCCAGCGGAAACTGCAACGCAGCCGCGCCGATATCCACCCCGAACGCGGCGCAGGCGGCATACAGGCGCTGCGCATGCTGCAAGGTGGCGGTGTCGACCGGGGCGTAGTTGTAGGTGGCGCCGGGGCCGCGTGCATCGCTGAGCAGGCCGGAGCTGTATGGCCCGGCCGACAGGATCGACACGCCGTGTTGCTGCGCCTGGTCCAGCAGCGCGCGTGCGCCGTGCTGTTCCAGCAGGGTGTAGCGGCCGGCCAGCATCACGCAGTCGAGCGGAAACCGCGGCAGCACCTCCAGCGCCACGTCCTGCTCGTTGACGCCCAGGCCGATCGCCCCGCACGCACCGGACGCCTTCAACTCCGCCATGGCCGGCAAGGCCTCCTCCAAGGCCTGCTGCAGCACACGGGCATGGTTGTCGCCGTGGGTCAGCGCACCGATGTCGTGCAGCAGCAGCACGTCGATGTAGTCGGTGCCCAGGCGCTCCAGGCTGGAGGCGAAGGCGCGCCGCACGCCGTCGGCGCTGTAGTCGAACTCGGCGCGGCGCCCGGCCACCGCAAAACCATCGCGGCCGGCAACGGCCTGGGCGTCGTCGTAGACGCAGCGGCCGACCTTGGTCGACAGCGTGTACGCATCGCGCGGCACGCCGGCCAGGCCGCGGCCCAGGCGCGCTTCGCTCAAGCCGTAGCCGTAGTAGGGCGCGGTATCGAAATGGCGGATGCCGGCCTCGAACGCGCCCGCCACCGCAGCCAGTGCGTCGGCCTCGTCCACTTCGGCGTACAGATTGCCGATCGGCGCGGCGCCGAAGCCCAGCGTCGACAGCTGCACGTCGGTGCGCCCCAGGCGCTGCCGCGCGACGGTGCTCATGCGCACTGCTCCGAAAAGACGGCGCAGGCGGAACCGGAGTCTGGAAAGCGGTAGCTGGGCATCACAACGTCCACCAGCCGGTGGGCGTCCGGCTGTTCGCATATGAATATGGCAATCATCAATGAACAGATCACGCTGCAGTGCAGCATGGCAGGTGGGGCTTGCAGGCAGTTGCCTGGGTGGGCGCCGCAGGCGGCGGGGCGGTCGCCGGGCCGGGCATCGCGTTCGTGTGGTTCCGGCCGAATGCGCGAGAGGTGTGGTCCGCTCGGCCGGGCTACGGGTTGTGACACCTCCAGGCAGCTTCTGGATACCCAGTCAGGTGCAGTCCAGCGATAAACGTCGCACCGCCTCCGGCCGGTGACGGTCCGACGAGCTCACGGTGCCGAACGCGATGACGCATCGTGCCGTCATGTCCTTGCGGAGAAGAGCGTCATCCAGGCCAACGCACGGACACCTGCCTGCACAGCACGAGCGCGTGCATCCCGATGCTGCTGCGCAGTCCCGCTCGCTGCAACGCGCCACTGCCAGGCTATTTCAAAATCCGCATGCCGCATCACCAGTTCCTATAACGCAGGTTGCGCGGTTGCCCCCAGCCCGCCCATAGGGCTAGATACCAGCCCTCATCCGATGAAGCGGGCACATGCCAGACACGACACGGCGAGACTTGTTCAAGGTACTGGCCGCCAGCGCGCTGGTCGCGCCCTTGTCGGCTGCCGCGGAGGCGCCGTCTGCACCCTGCGCTCGCACCCCGCAGTGGGCACGCGGCATCGAAGGGCAGCGCAAGGCGGATCTGGGCAACGGCACCTACCTCAACCCCATCGTGGCCGGCGATCACCCCGACCCCACCATCCTCAAGGATGGCGACGATTACTACATGACGTTTTCGTCGTTCTTTTCCTACCCGGGCATCGTGCTGTGGCACTCCACCGACCTGGTCAACTGGGCACCGATCGGCCCGGCGCTGCATCAGGAACTGGGCACGATCTGGGCGCTGGACCTGTGCAAGCACGACAACCGCTACTTCATCTACATCCCGGCCAATCCGGACGACCACGGCTGGAAGATCTTCGTGATCTGGGCCGACGACATCCGCGGGCCGTGGAGCGCGCCGATCGATCTGGGCATCGCCGGCTGCATCGATCCCGGCCATGTGCTGGGCGAGGACGGCAAGCGCTACCTGTTCGTCAACGGCATCCGCAAGATCCGCCTGCGCGACGACGGCCTGGCCACCGACGGGCAACTCGAACCGGCCTACGCACCATGGCGCTATCCCGATGACTGGATCGTGGAGAACTTCGCCCCCGAAGGCCCCAAGCTCACCTGGCACAACGGCTGGCTGTATCTGGTGACCGCGGTCGGCGGCACCGCCGGGCCAGTGACCGGGCATATGGTGATCGCCGCGCGCTCGCGTTCGGTGCATGGGCCGTGGGAACACTGCCCGCGCAATCCGCTGGTGCGCACCTTGTCCGAGCAGGAGCCGTGGTGGTCGCGCGGGCATGCCACGCTGGTGGAGGGCCCGCGCGGCGATTGGTGGCTGGTCTATCACGGCTACGAAAACGGCTTCCGCACGCTGGGCCGGCAGACACTGCTGGAGCCGGTCGAGTGGACCGCCGACGGCTGGTTCCGCGCCACCGGTGGCGACCTGTCCAAGCCAATGCGCACGCCCGCACTTGCAGCTGTCGGCGCGCGTGCCGCGGCCAGCGGTTTTGCATTGTCGGACGATTTTTCCAGCGACCGTTTCGGCACCCAGTGGAGCCTGCATGCGCCCAAGCCCGGCGAGCAGGCACGGGTGCGACGTGCGAACAGGGCGCTGACGCTGGCCTGCGCGGGCACATCGCCCATCGATAGCGCGCCGCTCACCTGCGGCGTGCCCGATCGCGCCTACGTGGCCGAGGTGACGCTGGAGCTGGTCGGCACTGCCGAAGGCGGCATCGTGCTGTTCTACAACCACAAGGCCTTCGTCGGCATCGGCTTCACCGCCGACACCATGAAGACCTACGAATACTCAGAAGAGCTGGTGTGGGCCCGTACGCCCAACACCCACCGCCGCATCCGCGTGCGGTTGACCAACGATCACCACATCGTGCGCTTCGACTACTCCTTCGACGAGGGCCGGCAGTGGACGCGCCATCCCACCCGCATGGAAGTGTCCGGCTTTCACCACAACGTCTTTGGCGGGTTCCTGAGCCTGCAGCTGGGCATGTACGCCGCGCAGCAGGGCGAGGTGGTGTTGCGCGACTTCCGCTACCGCGCGCTGGGCTGACGGCGGACGGTTGGATCGGTGCCTGACAGGTGCCGCCTTGCTCGCGGTCAGCTGAGCGGTTGGTGCGCGGCGTCACCGCGGCGGCCAGCGTGCGCACGATGACAACGCGATGGCGGTCAGCGAGGGTTGCACGACGGTGGCCTGCATTGGCAGCGCAGCACCGCCATCGCACTGCAGAGGGCGGGGCCCGGATGGCCCCGCCGCCGACTCAGCCGCAGCAGTAGCAGACGTTGCCTTGTCCGAGATCGCCACCGAACTCTGGGCACTCGGCCTTGCAGGCCCATGCACTACACGATTCGACTTTCGGCTGTGCATTGTCCACGGCCATCACCTGGAAGGCACCGAATCCGGTGCTGGCCAGAAACGTGGCCGCCATCAACGCACTGCGCAAGCTTACCCAACGCTTTTTCATGCATTACTCCTTCACCGTTGCAAAAGCCGCTGGCGCATCCGTGCGGCGCAACGCGGCAACCAGGTCCTGCACCCGCTCCGTGGTATCGAACACGCCAAGATGGGAATGGCGCACGCGCCCGGCCCCATCGATGGCCATCAGCAGTGGCACGTTGCGCGCACGGAACAGCATCAGCGCGCGACGGTCGGTCAACGTGACCACCGGAAAATCGAACCCATGCACATGCGCATAGCGCGCGGCCTGCGCCGCATCGCAATGACAGACACCCAGCAGTTGCGGCCGCCCCGGTAGATTGGCCTGCAGCTCCCGCGCCGCGCGCAGCACCGTTGGCGCCGAACGCTGGCAATACGGGCAGGTGGTGGTGAAGAAGAACAGCACCTGTGCCGGGCCCTGCGGCGCACCCAGCAGATGGCGCTGACCATCGCCATCGATCGCCTCGATCCGGGGCACGTACATGCCCTCGTAAGGGGTGCTGATGCGCGTCTGCAACCACTGCTGCTGCACCCGCAGCTGCCGGTTCTGCCACGCCAGCACCGCGATCAGTGCGCACGCCACCAGCAGGCCCATCCAGAGCCACGGAAATCGTCGCGTCATGCCACCCCAACTCCAAAGCGCCCCTGGTGACCGAGCCTTGCCCAGGCATCAGCACATGGTCAATGGTGATATCGACAACTGCGATGTCGCACGGCGCGCAGATGTGGAGACGATCACGCCGCCGCGCTTGGGCTTGCCACTGTGGAGCAACGTTGAGCAGCGGGTTTGCGCAAAACACCGCGGCAACCAGCCACGCACCAGGTGGCACGGGCGGCTGTCGCAGCGCTGGCTGCCGTGCACGGTGCATGGCATGCCGTGTACTGCACCGCGTTGGTGCCTGCCCGTCTCGGGAATCGATGGACACGCGTCACTGCCGCGCTAGCGGTGTCCTGCATCATGTGACTGGCAGATGCGGGCCCAGGCGTCGTGGCTTGCGCGCGACGGGGCTGCCTTGATGATGCCGTCGCGCCAGGGTGCTGCCATAGCGGCGTGTTGGTGTGTGTGGCGTGATGCCTGTTGTTGCGTGACCTGGCAGATGCAGGGTCAGGCGTCGTCACGCGCGTGCGTGCGCTGGGGCTGTATCGATGATGCCGTCGCGTCCGGGGCGCTCTTGCAGCGGTGTGTCGGTGTGGTGCCTCCTGTCGCGTGACCTGGCAGATGCGGGGTCACGCGTAGGAGCGCACCTAGGCGCGATAGGGCTTCCCCCGAGACGCCCGACGCAGGCACGTGCCGCGCGGGTTACTCCTCTTCCGGCGGCAGCACGATGCCATCCGAATCGATGGCGAGCTTGCCCGCCATCAGCACCGCCTGGGTGCGGTTGGTGACGCCGAGCTTGCGCAGGATCGCGGTGACGTGCGCCTTGATGGTGGCTTCGGACACGCCCAAGTCGTAGGCGATCTGCTTGTTGAGACGGCCGGCGCCCAGCATCTGCAGCACGCGGAACTGCTGCGGGGTGAGATCGCGCAGGCGCTGGCCGACCTCACGTTCTTCGCTGTCGGTCGGCGGCAGGTTCTGCGCTTCTGCAGGAATCCAGCGTTCGCCATCGAGCACGGTGGCCAGGGCGCGGCCAATGGTGTCCGAATCGGCGGACTTGGGAATGAAGCCGAACGCGCCATGGTCGATCGCACGCCGCATCACGGTGGGTTCTTCGCGTGCAGACACCACCACCACCGGCAACTGCGGATGCAGCGAACGCATATGCACCAGCGCGCTGAATCCCTGCGCGCCGGGCATGTTGAGATCCATCAACAGCAGATCGGCATCCGGCTGCGCATCGGCCAGCGTATAGAGGGCATCGACATTGTCGGCCTCGAACAATTCCACCCCCGGCATCACCCGCTGCACTGCCCCGCGCAAGGCTTCGCGGAACAGGGGATGGTCGTCAGCGATCAGCAGGGTGGTCATTTTGGGGCCGGGAATCGGGAATCGGGAATTGGGAATCGCAAGAGCAAACGCTAAGAGCGACAGCGACAGCAACAGCAGCAGCAATAGCAACAGCAATAGCAATAGCAACAGCAATAGCAATAGCAATAGCAACAGCAACAGCAACAGCAATAGCAATAGCAACAGCGGTGAGAGATGGTACGTCGGGTGGCTAGGGAAAGCGGCGCGCAACAGCGGTTGACAGAGGCGGGCTAGAGACTGTTTTTACACTCCCCATGCCGCCTCTGCGCCGGGTGGCAGGGAACCACTCCAACGATTCCCCATTCTCGATTCCCTCCGTTCGCAGGGAACCGCTTCAACGATTCCCCACTCCCGATTCCCCATTTCCAACGCGCGTCAGCGCGTTAGCGCGTCAGCCTTTCATTGACCAGCGAATCCACCACCGACGGATCGGCCAGGGTCGAGGTGTCGCCCAGCTGGTCCGGTGCGTTTTCGGCGATCTTGCGCAGGATGCGGCGCATGATCTTGCCCGAGCGGGTCTTGGGCAGGCCGGGGGCCCACTGCAGGTGGTCGGGCGAGGCGATCGGGCCGATCTCCTTGCGCACCCAGCTCACCAATTCCTTGTGCAGGTCTTCGCTCGGAGTCTCGCCGGCGATCAGCGTGACGTAGGCGTAGATGCCCTGGCCCTTGACGTCGTGCGGGAAGCCGACCACGGCCGCTTCGGCCACCTTCGGGTGCGAGACCAGCGCGCTTTCCACTTCGGCGGTGCCGATGCGGTGGCCGGACACGTTGATCACATCGTCCACGCGGCCGGTGATCCAGTAATAGCCATCGGCATCGCGGCGGCAGCCATCGCCGGTGAAGTAGCTGCCCGGATAGGTACGGAAATAGGTGTCGATGAAGCGCTGGTGGTCGCCGTAGACGCTGCGCATCTGACCCGGCCACGAATCCAGCAGCACCAGATTGCCTTCGGTGGCGCCTTCCAGGATCTTGCCCTCGGCATCGACCAGCGCCGGCTGCACGCCGAAGAACGGCAGCGTGGCCGAGCCGGGCTTGAGATCGACCGCGCCGGCCAGCGGCGAGATCAGGATGCCACCGGTTTCGGTCTGCCACCACGTGTCCACGATCGGGCAGCGGCTGTCGCCGACCACCTCGTAGTACCAGCGCCAGGCTTCCGGATTGATCGGCTCGCCCACGCTGCCGAGCAGGCGCAGGCTCTTGCGCGAGGTCTTCTTGACCGGCGCCTCGCCATCGCGCATCAGTGCGCGGATGGCGGTGGGCGCGGTGTAGAACAGGGTGACCTGGTGCTTGTCGATCACTTCCCAGAAGCGCGACACGCTGGGGTAATTCGGCACGCCCTCGAACATCAGCGCCGTGGCGCCGTTGGCGAGCGGGCCATACACGATGTAGCTGTGGCCGGTGACCCAGCCCACGTCGGCGGTGCACCAGTAGATGTCGTCCTCGCGCAGGTCGAACACCACTTCATGCGTGTAGCTGGCGAACAACAGATAGCCGGCGGTGGTGTGCAGCACGCCCTTCGGCTTGCCGGTGGAACCGGAGGTGTAGAGGATGAACAGCGGGTCTTCCGCATTCATGCGCTCGGGTTCGCACTCGGCCGGCTGGCCATCCACCACATCGTGGAACCAGCGGTCGCGCGGTGCCTGCATCTCCACCGCGCCGCCGGTGTGGCGCACCACCAGCACGGTTTCGACCGTATTGGTGCCGGGGATCTTCAGCGCCGCATCCACGTTGGCCTTGAGCGGAATCTTCTTGCCGCCGCGCAGGCCCTCGTCGGCGGTGATGATCAGCTTGCTTTGGCAATCGATCACGCGGTCGGCGATCGAGTTGGCGGCAAAGCCGCCGAACACCACCGAATGCACCGCGCCGATACGCGCACAGGCCAGCATGGCCACGGCCGCGTCGACGATCATCGGCAGATAGATGGTGACCCGGTCGCCCTTCTTGACGCCGAGATTGCGCAGGGCGTTGCCGAGCTTGCACACGCGCTCATAGAGCTCGCGATAGGTCACCGGGTAGGAGGCGGCGTCCGGGCTGTCGGGTTCGAACAGCAGCGCGGTCTTGTCGCCGCGCGTGGCCAGCTGGCGGTCCAGGCAGTTGACGCTGGCGTTGAGCTCGCCGTCGCCGAACCAGCGGATATGGAAGTCGTCCAGCGCGAAGCTGACGTCCTTGACCTGGGTGGGCTGCTTGAACCAGTCCAGCCGCTGCGCGGCCTTGCCCCAGAACTGCTCGGGGTGCTCGATCGATTCGCGGTACAGCGTTGCGTACTGCTCGCCATTGACGCGTGCGCCCTTGGCGAACGCGGGATCGACGGGATAAACATCAGCCATGGCACCCTCACTTGCGATGATCTTGTCGGAAGAGGGCGCTGCGGCTGCCCTCGGTAGGTAATCAGTGTGCCGCATCCATTCTGTCCCGGTGGTCAACGGCGCCTTAGACCATGGTCGTAACCAGGTCAGTGCGCCAGCGCACATCCATTGCGGGCTCTGGTGCGACGATCGGTCACCTTGCGGAATGCTGCGTTGCAGCTACGACCAAAGGCGAATAGGCTGCAAACCGCGGACTGCCTCACGCTCCGCACAGCATCGCCATCAAGCGCGAGGCCTTCATCGGGGAGAGGGTTCCATGAAACACCGTACTGCACCGCTGGTGCGCCATCCATTGGCTGCCGCCTTGTTCGTGGCCAGCATCCTGCCGGGTATGGCGTTTGCACAGACGCCGAAGGAAAAGGCGCTGGAAGCACGCATCGCCGAGCTCGAACGTCAGGTTCAACTGCTGGTGACCGCGCAGCAACAGCAGCAGGGCCAGATCGCACAGACGCAGACACAGGTCAGCGAAGTGCGCACCCTGCAGGCGCAAGCGCCGGCAGCGGCGCCCGCGCCTGCGGTTCCAGCCGGCAAGCGGCCGATCCAGATCACCAGCATCACACCGAACGCAGCGGCGGGGACAACGTTCCGTTACGGTGGTTTCATCAAGGCCGACTTCATGACCACCCGCACCAGCGATGGTGCGTTGCCCGAAGGCGCGGTGGGGCGGTACCTGTACATCCCGACCCAGACGCCGGTCGGTGGGCAGGCGTCGAGCACCGACACCGATTTCCATGCCAAGTTCTCGCGCTTCAACCTGGGCGTGGACACGGTCACCGAAAACGGCGACAAGCTCACCGGCTTCATCGAACTGGATTTCTTCGGCAACGCGCTGGCCAACCAGGTCAACAATCTCTACGGCGGCACCCTGCGGCATGCCTACATGAGCTGGAACAATTGGCTGGCCGGCCAGACCTGGTCCAACTTCATCGACGCCACGATCCTGCCGGAAGCGGCCGACATCGTCGGGCCGACCGATGGCGCGCTGTTCAGCCGTCAGACCCAGATCCGCTACACGCGCGGCGCCTTCAGCGTGTCGGCAGAAAACCCGGAAACGCTGACCACGCCCTACCAGGGCGGCAACACCATCCTGGCCTCGGACCACGGCGCCATGCCGGACCTGACCGCGCGCTACAACTGGAAGGGCACCTGGGGCACGTTCGGCCTGTCGGCCATCGCACGCCAGTACCGCACCCGCAGCGCGCTGACCAACGACACCGAGTTCGGCGGCGCCATCGCCGGCGGCGGCCGCTGGATCATCAATTCCAGCAACGACCTGCGCTACCAGCTCAGCTACGGCGAAGGCCTGGGGCGCTATCTGGGCCTGGGCAACGGCTCGGACGTGGAGCTGGATGTGGACGGCAACATCCACACCGTCAGCACCGTGGCCGGCTGGGTGGCGTGGCGCCACGACTACAGCGCCAAGCTGCGCAGCACCATCATGTATTCGCGGGTGGATTACGACCACAGCCTGGCCAACACCGGCGGGCTTGCCAGCAAGTCGCAGCAGAGCCTGCGTGCCAACGTCTTCTATTCGCCGCTGCCCAAGGTGGATGTGGGTGCAGAGCTGATGTACGGCCGCCGCGAAGCCGAAAACGGCGACTCCGGCGACATCTCGCGTCTGCAGTTCACCACCAAGTACAGCTTCTAAGGTTCATCCCGCCGGCCGCCCGCCACGCATGTGGGCGGGCCGTGCCGCCCGCACTCCAGGAGACAGACCATGACCGTCTCGAATGACGCACTGATCGCCAAGATCGATGCCAATCCGAAGTACCACGCGCTCAAACGCCAACGCAACACGCTGGGCTGGACGCTGACCGTGCTGATGTTGCTGGCCTACTACGGCTACATCGGCCTGATTGCCTTCGACAAGGAATTCCTTGCCAAGCCCATCGGCGACGGGGTGACCTCGATCGGCATTCCGATCGCGATCGGGGTGATGGTGTTCACCATCATCATCACCGCCATCTACGTGCGGCGCGCCAACAACACCTACGACCAGCTGACCGCGCAGATCCTGGAGGACGCCCGCAAATGAGCAAGACTTCGCGCCTTCTCCTGATTTTGGCCGGCCTGCTGCCGGCCGGCCTTGCGCTGGCCGCCGGTGGCGACATGGGCCAGGTCGACAAGCAGCCCACCAACTGGGTGGCGATCGGCATGTTCGGCTTCTTCGTGCTGGGCACCTTGTGGATCACCAAGTGGGCGGCGGCCAAGACCAAGTCGGCCGCCGACTTCTACACCGCCGGCGGCGGCATCACCGGCTTCCAGAACGGCCTGGCGATCGCCGGCGACTTCATGTCGGCGGCCTCGTTCCTGGGCATCACCGCCGCGGTGATGGCCAACGGCTACGACGGCCTGATCTATGCGATCGGCTTTCTGGTCGGCTGGCCCATCCTGACCTTCCTGATGGCCGAACGGCTGCGCAACCTCGGCAAGTACACCTTCGCCGACGTGGCCGGTTATCGCTTCGCGCCGACCGCGATCCGCAGCTTTGCCGCGTCGGGCACGCTGGTGGTGGTGCTGTTCTACCTGATCGCGCAGATGGTCGGCGCCGGTGCGCTGATCAAGCTGCTGTTCGGCCTGGACTACTGGGTCGCGGTGACGCTGGTCGGCGTGCTGATGATGGTCTACGTGCTGTTCGGCGGCATGACCGCCACCACCTGGGTGCAGATCATCAAGGCCGTGTTGCTGCTGACCGGCGTGACCTTCATGGCCGTGGCGATCATGTGGCACTTCAACTTCAGCTTTGAGGCGCTGTTTGCCGAGGGCGTGCGGGTGAAGACCGCGATTGCGGCCAACGGCGGTGCATCGCCGGAGGACGCGGCCAAGGCCGGCCTGTCGATCATGGGCCCGGGCGGCTTCGTGAAGGACCCGATCTCGGCGATCTCGTTCGGCATGGCGCTGATGTTCGGCACCGCCGGCCTGCCGCACATCCTGATGCGCTTCTTCACCGTTCCCGATGCCAAGCAGGCACGCAAGTCGGTGTTGTGGGCCACCACCTGGATTGGCTACTTCTACATCCTGATCTTCATCATCGGCTTCGGTGCGATCGCGCTGGTGCTGACCAACCCGCAGTTTGCGGACGTCACCACCGGCACCATCCACGGCGGCAAGGGTGCAGCCAACATGGCGGCGGTGCTGGTCGGCAATGCGGTCGGCGGTAACGTGTTCATGGGCTTCATCTCGGCGGTGGCCTTCGCCACCATCCTAGCGGTGGTCGCAGGGTTGACCCTGTCCGGCGCGTCGGCGGTGTCGCACGACCTGTACGCCACGGTGCTCAAGAAGGGCAATCCGGCGCCGGGCTCGGAGCTGAAGGTCTCGCGCGCCACCACCCTGGTGCTGGGCGTGATCGCGGTGCTGCTGGGCATCGTGTTCGAGAAGCAGAACGTGGCCTTCATGGTGTCGCTGGCCTTCGCCATCGCCGCCTCGGCCAACTTCCCGGTGCTGATCCTGTCGCTGCTGTGGAAGAACTGCACCACGCGCGGCGCGGTGACCGGTGGCTTCCTGGGGCTGGTGTCCTCGCTGGTGCTCACCGTGCTGTCGCCGTCGGTGTGGGTGGACACGCTGGGCAACGCGGCCGGTTCGGCGCCGTTCCCGTACACCTCGCCGGCGCTGTTCTCGATGATCATCGGCTTCGTCGGCATCTGGCTGTTCTCCATCCTGGATCACAGCCCGCAGGCAGCCAACGAACGCGCCGCGTTCAAGGCGCAGCAGATCCGCGCCGAAACCGGCCTGGGTGCCAGTGGTGCCTCGGGCCACTGAGTGCAGCGTTGTACAGGTGATCGCAGACGCCGGCCTTGTGCCGGCGTCTTGCGTTTTGGCGCTATCGCTGCGCGCCCGGTGCCGGCATGGCAGCCACGCCTTGCAGCGCGACGCGCAGGCGCGCGGCTGCGGTAGCCTCATTGCGGCAAGGGCACGTGCACAGTCTGGCAATGGAACCGCCCGGGGAGTGCGGCCGCGTGCAGCGGCGCCGGCTGACGTGGCGATGCATCGCCGGAAGTGCTGCGCCTCACCGGCTGTGTCGCTGCGCCGACCGTGCAGGCGTAGCGCCTGCGCTAGGCCCCGACCAGCTCGGGACGTCATTTGGCCCGGCCCTGAGGCATGCGCGGGCGGCGCGGTACCATTGGCGGTTTGGACCACGGCCCCCTCCATGAAAATCGCCTCCTGGAACGTCAACTCGCTCAACGTACGCCTGCCGCACCTGCAACAGTGGCTCGGCGCGTTTGCGCCGGACGTGGTGGGCGTCCAGGAAACCAAGCTGGAAGACCACAAGTTCCCGGATGCGGCGCTGGCTGCCCTGGGCTACCGCAGCGTGTTCTGCGGCCAGAAGACCTACAACGGCGTGGCGATCCTGTCGCGCTCGCCGGCGCTGGACGTGCAGATGGGTATCCCGGGCTTCGACGACGTGCAGCAACGCGTGATCGCCGCCACCGTGGACGGCGTGCGCATCGTCAACCTGTACGTGGTCAATGGCCAGGACGTGGGCACCGAGAAATATGCCTACAAGCTGCGCTGGCTGGATGCGGTGCACGACTGGATCGCGCAAGAGCTGCAGCGGTATCCGCAGCTGGTGGTGCTGGGCGACTTCAACATCGCCCCGGATGCGCGCGACGTACACGATGCGACGGTGTGGAACGAGCACCACATCCTCACCTCCACTGCCGAACGCGCCGCGTTGCAAAAACTGCTGGCGCTGGGCCTGCACGATGCATTCCGGTTGCATCACGATGAAGCCGAGCACTTCAGTTGGTGGGATTACCGCCAGGCCGGGTTCCGCCGCAATCTCGGCCTGCGTATCGACCTGACCCTGGTGTCGGAGGCCTTGCGCGCACGTGCCGTTGAATCGGGCATCGACCGCGAACCGCGCACCTGGGAGCGTCCCAGCGACCATGCGCCGGCCTGGGTGCGGCTGGCAGAGGCAGGCGCATGAGCGAGCGTCATCTGCGTCGCAGTACCCACAAGGTGGGCGATGTCACGCTGGGGCCGGTGCACCGGTTGAGTTGCCATTGCGGCGCAGTGCAGATCGATCTGGAGTTGCCGCACGGCCTGCTCGACCCGCGCCGTTGCGATTGCTCGATGTGTCGCCGGCGTGGCGCCATCGTCGCCTCGGTCACCCTCGACGGCCTGCACGTGGTGCAAGGCCAGGACGCGCTACGGCTGTATCAGTTCAACACCCACGCCGCCGCGCATTACTTCTGCGGCGTGTGCGGCATCTACACCCATCATCGGCGCCGTTCCAATCCCAACGAATACGGCTACAACGTCGGTTGCCTGGAAGGCGTCAATCCGTATGCGCTGAACATCGCGGTGCCGGTGGAAGACGGCGTCAACCATCCTGCCGACCGCGCCGCCACCGGTCGCTGAAACGACAACGCCCGGGCGGGCCCGGGCGTCGTGGCAACCGATGCTGCGCCGATCAGCGCACGCGGCCGCGGGTAAACAGGTTGACGATGGCCAGCAGGATCACCGCGCCCACCAGCGACCAGACGAAGGTCCACAGGGTGATGGCCTGGTTGATGCCACCGCCGAACAGAAAACCGGCAATCAGCGCACCCACGATGCCGACGACCACATTGAGAATGATGCCCTGCTGCGCATCGCGACGCATGATGATGCTGGCCAGCCACCCCACGATGCCGCCGACGATCAACCAGATGATGATGCCCATGTTGCCGATCTCCTCATGTCTGTGCACCCGACGTGGTGCATGGGCGCCATTGGACGCACCGCGCCGTGAAGCAGCTGTCGAGCGCGGCCGCCGGGCTGGCGAAGCAGTTGGGTTGGTGGGCGCCGCGTGACAGCGTACGCAAGCTGGCAGCACGGGCCGGTGCAACTCTGGCTACGGCCGCACCGGCCCGGCGAACGCGGCGAGCCGCAGGCGCGGCAGCTGCTGGGTCAGGCATTGGGCCTGGATCCGGCGCAGGTGCCATTGCTACGTGACGCACGGGGCCGCCCGACCCTGCAGCCGGCCTTGCCGGACTGGGATACCGGCTGGAGCCATAGCGGCGATTACCTGCTGGTGGGGCTGGGGCAGGGCGTGCGGCTGGGCGTGGACCTGGAGCGGATCCGCCCGCGCCCGCGCCTGCTGGAGATCGCGCATCGCTTCTTCCACCCCGACGAACTGGCGCTGCTGGCCGCCTTGCCGGCGGACGCACAGCAGGCGCTGTTCTTTCGTCTATGGTGCGCCAAGGAAGCCCTGCTCAAGGCGCATGGGCATGGCCTGTCGTTCGGCCTGCATCGGCTGGCCTACGCGCTGGCCGCCGATGGCGCCCTGCAGTTGCAGTGGTGCGACCCGGCGCTGGGCCAGGCCGCGCGCTGGCAGCTGCACGAATGGTGGGCCGCACCGCAGTGCCGCGCCGCGCTGGCGCTCTACCCTCACGCGGCCGCGTGAGGCCCCGCGCCATACGGCAGGATCGGCTGACGGAACTGTGCCACGCCATCCAGGTCGCGCAAGGTCACCGTCAGCACGCCGCTGGCGCCATCGATCTCCACCTCGCCGAAGAACTGGTACCCGGCCAACGGTGAGGTATTGGGGGCAGGCGGCGCCTTCTGGAACACCACCGTGGGGCCGAAGGTGGCATCCAGCGCGTTCGGCCCGAAGCTGCCGGCATTGAGCGGGCCGCCCACGAATTCCCAGAACGGCTCGAACTGCTGAAACGCGGCGCGGCCGGGGTGGTAGTAATGGGCTGCGCAGTAATGCACGTCGGCAGTGAGCCACACCGTGTTGCGGATGCGCGCACGGCTGATGAAGCGCAGCAGCGTGGCGATTTCCTGCTCACGGCCACGCGGCACGCCGGGGTCGCCGTTGGCGATCGCTTCCCAGCGCGGACGCCCCTCTCCATCTTCACCATCGGGCACCTGCAGGCCGATCGGCATGTCGGCGGCAATCACCTTCCACTGCGCGCGCGAGCCGGCCAGTTCGCGCTGCAGCCACGCCAATTGCTCCGGCCCGAGAAACGCGGCATCGGGGCCGGGTTGCGGTTGCAGGTTGTCGCTGTTGGCGCCGCGGTAGCTGCGCATGTCCAGCACGAACACGTCCAGCAACGGGCCGTAGGCGATCTTGCGGTAGATGCGCCCGTTGCCATCGGCGCGCACGCTGCGCAGCGGTGCGTATTCCAGGAAGGCCTGGTGCGCGCGTTGGGCCAGCACGTCGATCTCGCGCACCTGGTAGCGCGCATCCAGCTGCTTGCCGGGCGACCAGTTGTTGGTGGTTTCGTGGTCGTCCCATTGCCACAGTTGCGGCACCTCGGCATTGAAACGGCGCACATGCTCGTCCAGCAGGTTGTACCGGTAATTGCCGCGGAATTCGTCCAGCGTTTCGGCCACCTTGCTCTTGGCCGCAGTGGTGAGGTTGCGCCAGCGCTTGCCGTCTTCGACGGTGAGTTCGGCCGGAACCGGGCTGTCGGCGTAGATGGTGTCGCCGCTGTGCAGGAAGAAATCCGGGTTGCGTTCGCGCATGGCGCTGTAGATGCGCATGCCGCCGATGTCCGGATTGATGCCGAAGCCCTGGCCGACCGTGTCGCCGCTCCAGACAAAACGCACGTCGCGCCGTGTCCGCGGCGCGCTGCGCAGATGGCCATGTACCGGCGCGCTCAGTACCCCGCTGTCGGCGTCCTCGAAGCGCACCCGGTAGAAGATGTCCTGATCACGCGGCAGGCCGCTCAGGTCCACGCGCGCAGTGAAATCGTGGGCGGCCACCGCCATCGGTCCATCCACCCGGCGTGCCTGGCGCAGGCTGGGGCGCGTGTCCCATTCCACCCGCATCCGCGCCGGCCGATCTGCACGGCTCCATAGCATCGCGCGGTCTTCCAGCGCATCGCCGCTCTGCACTCCGTCGGTGATCAGTGGGCGCCCGGAAGGCGCGGCCAGGCTGCGCGCGGACCAGCCGGCAGTGGCTGGCAGCAACAGGCCGGCACCCAATCCTTGCAGGAGGCGGCGGCGGGCGCGATCGGAGGCGGGCATGGCGTTCTCCAAGCTCTGGCAGCGGTGTCCAGATATAGCGCCGCTGTCTTACCGGCACGTGTCCATTGCGGTGGGTCCAGCGCGTGTGTCCAGCGTTGCGAAGAGGCGTCGGCCGGGTCGGCCCGGACAACCCGGCAGCATCCTCGCCTGCACACGCGCGCCCGCACGACACCCCAGCTGCGATAATCGCGCCATGAACGATGCCGCACTCGCCCCCGATGTCTCCGCCGCGCTCGAGCGCGGCCTGCAGGCCCAATCCCTGGATGCGGCCTTCGCCGCACCGCTGCTGCGTTACCTGGCCCTGCTGGTGCGCTGGAACAAGACCTACAACCTCACCGCCGTGCGCGACCCACGCGAGATGGTCACCCGCCACCTGCTCGATTCCCTGGCCATGCAGCCCTACATCGCCAGCGGCACCCTTGCCGACCTGGGCACCGGCCCCGGCCTGCCCGGCATCCCGCTGGCGATCACCCGCCCGCAGCTGCAGGTGACGCTGGTGGAAAGCAACGGCAAGAAGGCGCGCTTCATGCGCGAGGCCCTGCGTCACCTGGAGCTGCGCAATGCGCGGGTGGCCGAATCGCGCGCCGAAGCGCTGGACGAGCCGGCCGCCTACGACCACCTCACCGCGCGCGCGCTGGACACGCTGGCCGGCATCATCGATGTCGGCGGCCACCTGTTGCGCCCGGGCGGTAGCCTGCTGGCAATGAAGGGCGTCTATCCGCACGAGGAAATCGCCGCATTACCTGCCGGCTGGACCATGAGCGAGGTGCATCCGCTGCAGGTGCCCGGCCTGGAGGGCGAGCGGCATCTGGTGGTGGTGCGCAAGGCCTGAGCCGAGCCGACGCCGATCGGCCTCAAGCGGCCCTCACCCCAGCCCTCTCCCGCAGGCGGGAGAGGGGGCAACACCGACCTCGCCAGTAACGTCAGTTGCCCGCCCGGTGGAAAGACGTCAGTTGCCCCGCCCCGACTGAAAGACAACCAAACAACCCTCGACAACCGTCAGGTCCCTTCCCCGCCTGCGGGGGAAGGTGCCCACAGGGCGGATGGGGGCAGCGCCCGACACTCCGTCTAATCAGCGCAACAGCCCCACATGCCCTCCAAGGCAGGCGAGGGAACTCAACCCCAGCAACGTCAGTTGCCCCGCCCGGTGGAAAGACGTCAGTTGCTCCGCCCCGGCGGAAAGACAACCAAACAACCCTCGACAACCACCAGGTCCCTTCCCCCGCCTGCGGGGGAAGGTGCCCGCAGGGCGGATGGGGGCAGTGCATGACACTCCGGCCAATCAGCGCAACAGCCCCACACGCGCTCCAAGGCAGGGAGGGAGCTCAACAGCCACCACAGCGCGCCAGCCCGCATTGGGACTTCCGGCCCATGGCAGCGCGGGCGTGGGCTGCCATGATCGGGCGTTCGCTCCAGATCAGGCTTTCCGCACGTGACCTCTCCGCTCGCCGTCGCACTCTCGCTCGCCCTGCTGGGCACCTCGTTCGTCGCGTCCACGCATGCCGCCACGCCGCCTGCGCCGGCCACGCGCACCGCCGAAGCGCCCGCCGATGCACGCTTCCGCGCAATCTACGAAAAAGAGTGGGCCTGGCGGCAGGCCGAAACCGGGCAGGCCGACGAAGACAGCGACAGCACCGGTGACAACACGCATCTGCCGGATGTCAGCGCGGCCGCCCAGCAGGCGCGCCTGGCGGTGTGGGACGGCGTGCTCAAGCAGCTTGATGGCATCGACCCCAGGCAGCTCTCGCCGGCCAATCAGATCAACTTCGCCATCTACCGCCCACAGGTGGAGAACCTGGCCGCCGACGTGCGCCTGCGCCTGTACGAAATGCCGTTCAACTCCGATAGTTCGTTCTGGTCGAACCTGGGCTTCATGGCGCAGCGGCCGATGAAGACCGCTGCCGAATACCGCGCCTACATCGCGCGCCTGAACGATGTGCCGCGCTATTTCGACCAACAGATGGTCAACATGCGCGCCGGCCTGGCGCGCGGGTTCAGCGTGCCGCGCGCGGTGCTCGATGGGCGCGACGTCTCCATCGCCACCATCGCCGAGGTCAAGGACCCCACCGAATCGACCTTCTACGCGCCGTTCAAGCAGCTGCCTTCACAGATCCCCGCAGCCGAGCAGGCGCAACTACGCGAACAGGCCAAGGCCGCGCTGAGCACGGCCGTCCTTCCGGCGTACAGCAGGTTGCTGGGCTTCTTCCGCAACGACTACATGCCCAAGGCGCGCACGACGCTGGCGGCCGAAGCATTGCCCGACGGCAAGGCCTTCTATCGCCAGCAGATCCGCGAATACACCACGCTGGAGCTGAGCCCTGAGCAGATCCACCAGATCGGCCTGGACGAAGTGGCGCGCATCCAGTCGCAGATGAACGCCATCATCCAGCAGGTCGGTTTCAAGGGCAGCTTCGCGCAGTTCCTCACCTTCCTGCGTACCGACCCGCAGTTCTACGCCAAGACCCCGCAGGAGTTGCTCGATCGCGCGGCGTGGATCTCCAAGCGCGTGGACGGGCAGGTGGGCAAGTTCATCGGCACCTTGCCGCGCGGGCGCTTCACCATCAAGCCGGTACCCGACGATATCGCCCCGTTCTGGACCGCCGGCCGCGGTGGCGCCACGACGTATTGGGTCAACACCTACAACCTGCTATCGCGGCCGCTGTACAACCTGCCGGCGTTGACCTTGCACGAGTCCTCGCCCGGGCATTCGCTGCAGGGCTCGCTGGCGCTGGAGCAGGGCGAGCAGCCCGCGTTCCGCCGCGAAAACTATATCTCCGCCTACGGCGAAGGCTGGGCGCTGTACACCGAAAAGCTCGGCCAGGAGATGGGTATCTACGAGACGCCTTATGAAGAATTCGGTCGGCTCACCTACGAAATGTGGCGCGCCTGCCGGCTGGTCATCGACACCGGCGTGCACCACGACGGCTGGAGCCGCGCGCAGGCGCTGGCCTACCTGCGCGACCGCACCGCACTCAGCGAGCACGAAGTCACCACCGAGGTGGACCGCTACATCTCCTGGCCCGGCCAGGCGCTGAGCTACAAGCTGGGCGAGATCAGCATCGTCAAGCTGCGCGCCGAGGCCGAACAGCAACTGGGCGAGCGCTTCGACATCAAGGCGTTCCACGACGTGGTGCTGAAGCAGGGTTCGGTCACCCTGCCGGTGCTGGAGCAGCAGGTGCGCGCCTTCATCGCCGAGAGCAAGGCACGCCCGATCAAGTCCAAGCCAGCCGCTGCCAGCGCACCGTGATGTGCTGGTAACGGCGTCTGAGGGCATCGAGTTGAGATCCCGCGAGCGGTGAGGGCACCGCGCACTCGACCGAGGCTGCGAGTTTGCTGCAGGGCCCTTGCCCGCCCACCATCGCAGGACACGCTGCAAGTACGTCCTTGTAAGCTCCGTGGCGGCATCCATGCCGCCAAGGGTCCCGCGACGGTAGGCGGGCAGGACCAGTCGAGATGGTCGGTATGCATGGTTTTCAACGAGCAACCGGCAAGCCGCGACGTGCTCCTCGCTCTTCAACGAAACCACCAGCCAACTGTCTGGTGCGGTGTCCTTACCGATTGCGGGACCGTTGGCGGCATGGATGCCGCCACCGAGCCCCCATGGACGGGTTGACGGCGTGTCCCGCGAGCGGTGAGGGCACCGCGCACTCGACAGACCACGCTTTAAGAGCATCCGAGCAGAAAGAGCATCCAAGCACCCCCCAACCACGCCACACCCGCATGCAATTGTGTAACCACCCTGGGCTCTATACGCTGCGCCCATGCTGCTGCGTCGCGCCCGCCTGTTGCACCCCTTGCTGCGCCTGATGGCGCTGGCAGTGCTGGCGCTGGGCGTGCTGGTGGCGCCGGTGGCCTGCGCATTGGGCGATGTGCATGCATTGGCGCACGACCAGATGCATCTGGAAGACACCGCGCCGCATGGCCATGACGGCGCCGACGAAGGCGATGCCGGCGAGCGCGATGGGGCCGGCCTGATGCACGCCCTGATGCATAGCGGCTACTGCCACGGCCAGAATCCGGCTGTCTTGCCGGCGCTGGCCTGGCTGCCGTTGTCCACGCACGCGCACGCCCGGCCTGTGGCCGTGTTTGCGCACTACCGCTCGCACCTGAGCGAGACCGGATTGCGTCCCCCGATCGCGGCCTGATGCCTCGCCGGCAGTGCCGGCCTGTCCATCGATCCCGATTCCGGAGACACCCTCATGTGGTTGCGACTGACGGCGATTGCCGTCTTCGCGGTCGTGCCGTGCGCCATGGCGCAGGACGTATCGCCCAAACCCGTGCTGACCCTGGACGACGCCATCGCGCGCGTCGCCCTGCAGCACCCCGACCTGCGCCTGGCCGATGGCCAGCGTGCCGTCCTCACCGCCGAAGCCGAACGCGACGCGCTGCGTCCGCCGTTGCGCATCGGCGCCGAACTGGAAAACGTGTTCGGCAGCGGCCCCACCCGCGCGCTGGACCAGGCCGAACTCACCGTCACCCTGGCCGGCGTGCTGGAACGCGGCGGCAAACTGGATGCGCGGCGCACGCTGGCCCAGGCCCGTATCGATGCGCTGGCACCGCAACGGGCGATCGCGCGGCTGGACGTGCTGGCCGAGGTGGCGCGGCGTTACCTGGCCATCACCGCCGCCCGCCAGCGCCGCACCGTCGCGCTGGAGACCCTGGCGCAACGCCAGCGCACCGTGGCCGCCGCGCGTTTGCGGCTGCAGGCCGGCGCCTCGCCGGAGTCGGTGGTGTTGACCGCGCAGGCCTTGCAGGCACGTGCGGAGCTCGATCGCGACCGCGCGCAACTGGAAGAGGCGGCCGCACGCCGCCAGTTGGCGGTGCTGTGGGGGCAGCGTGCGCCGGACTTCGGCGATGTCACTGGCGACCCATTGCAGCTGCCGGCGATTCCCGAGTTCGAGGTGCTGGTGCAGCTGCTCGATGCCACGCCCGAACTGGCGCGCTTGAACGGCGAGCAGCGCGTGCGCGAGGCGCGGGTGCGGCTGGCACGCAGCCAGGCGCGCCCGGACCTGGACTGGCAGGTGGGCGTGCGCCGGCTCGAAGCCAACGACGCCACCGCGCTGCTGGGCAGCGTCTCGCTGGCGCTGGGCAGCGCCGCGCGCGCGCAACCGGACATCCGCGCCGCCGAAGCGGAGCTGTCGTTGCTGGACATCGAACGCCAATCGCAGGCATTGCTGCTGTACGCCACGCTGGCCGACGCGCATGGCCGCTACCGCGCCGCGCAGCTGGAAGTGGCGCGCATGCGTAGCGATGTGCTGCCCGCACTTGCGCGCGCCGATGCCGCCGCCGAGCGCGCGTACCGTGCCGGCGCCACCAGTTATCTGGATTGGGCGCAGCTGCAGGCGCAACGCAGCGATGCACGTCAGCAGCAACTGGCCGCCGCACTGGACGCGCAGACCGCGTTGATCGAGATCCAGCGCCTGACCGGGCAGCCGTTCGTGCTCGACAGTGCCGCGCAGGTGGGGCCATGAGCGCTGACGCCTTCTCATTTTTTCGCGCGGACTGCGTACGCACGGTTGCATCTGCTGCAACTGCAACTGCAACTGCATCATCTAGCGGCCGCGAAGCACTGCCCATGCCCGGCGCGCACGCAGCGCAAGCCAGCTTCATTCGTTCGCCCGACGCACTGCATCGGCGCCAATCAGGACCCATTTCGATGACACGTTTTTTGATGGCGCCGCTGCTGTTGGCGCTGCTGCTGAGCGGCTGCGGCCGCAGCAGTGAAGAGTCTCACGACGACCACGCAGGGCATGCTGCCGAAGCTGATGCCGATGCTGACGCACATGGCGAAGACGCACAAAAAGGCGCACACGGCGGGCGCCTGCTCAGCCAGGACGGCGACAGCGTGGAGCTGGCGATCGCCGAGGACGGCAGACCGCCCACCTACCAGGCCTGGCTGTACCGCGATGGCAAACCGTTGCCGGCCACTGCTGGCAACGTGGAAGTGCATCTGAAGCGGCTTGGCGGCGTCGATGAAGTGCATCGGTTGCGGCCACGCGACGACGGCAGCCTGCTGGCCGACAGCACCGTGGGCGAACCGCATTCGTTCGATGTGGACGTGCGCGCCACCGTGCAGGGCAAGACGCATCGCTGGCGCTATGCCAGCTACGAAGGCCGCACCACCATCGCTGCGAAAATCGCCCAGGATGCCGGCATTCGCATTGCGCCGGTGGGTGCTGGCAGCATCGCCGACCAGCATGAAGTGCAGGGTCTGTTGACGCCCGCAGAAGGCGCGCAGGCGCAGGCCACCGCGCGTTTCCCCGGCCCGGTGCGCAGCCTGCGCGTCAATGTCGGCGACCAGGTGCGCGCAGGCCAGGTGCTGGCCACGGTGGAGAGCAATCTGAGCCTGACCACCTATTCGGTGAGCGCACCGATCGGTGGCACTGTGCTCGCCCGCAATGCCAGCCTGGGCAGCAACGCGGGCGAAGGCCAGACGCTGTTCGAAATCGCCGACCTGTCCACCTTGTGGGTGGATCTGCACATTTTCGGCGCCGAAGCCGGCCACATCACCGCCGGCGCACCGGTGACGGTCACGCGCATCAGCGATGGCGTGGTGGCGCAGACCACGCTGGAGCGCGTGTTGCCAGCCACCGCCACGGCCAGCCAGAGCACGGTGGCGCGCGCGGTGCTGCGCAACAGCGATGGCTTGTGGCGGCCGGGCTCGGCGGTGAAGGCACGGGTGACGGTGGCGCAGCAACCGGCGGCGATGGTGGTGCCGACCGGTGCGTTGCAGCGGTTCCGCGACTGGGACGTGGTGTTCGTGCGGGTGGGCGATGTGTACGAAGCGCGGCCGGTGCAGCTGGGCGCGCGCGATGCGCAGCAGGTGGAAGTGGTGTCCGGCGTGGCGCCGGGCGACACGGTGGTGGTGGAGCAGAGCTACCTGGTGAAGGCCGACATCGAAAAGTCGGGGGCCTCGCATGATCACTGAACGCTGCGTTTCCGGTTTGCTGCTTCCTTGGCCGCACGCAGGTGCGTGCGAACAGCTCTTCCGTGCTTCAGCGACACGTCTTTTCGGTCATCGACGCGGTTGCGGCGCAGGCACGCACGCACTGATCGGTGTGGCTGGGCACGCAGTTGCGCCAAGTGTGCGCGGAGGTGCGCGTCATGCTCACTAACATCATCCGGTTCGCGATCGCACAGCGCTGGTTGATGCTGGCCTTGACGGGCGTGTTGATTGCGATCGGCGCGTGGAGTTTTTCGCGCTTGCCGATCGATGCGACACCGGACATCACCAATGTGCAGGTGCAGGTCAACACCGGGGCGCCGGGATATTCGCCGCTGGAATCCGAGCAGCGGGTGACGTTTCCGCTGGAGACGGTACTGGCGGGACTGCCGGGGCTGGAATCCACCCGATCGTTGTCGCGCTATGGCTTGTCGCAGGTGACGGCAGTGTTTGCCGATGGCACCGACTTGTATTTCGCGCGGCAGCAGGTGGCCGAGCGCTTGCAGCAGGTCAAGTCGCAACTGCCGGCCGAGCTGGAGCCGCAACTGGGGCCGATCGCCACCGGGCTGGGCGAAATTTTCATGTATACGGTCGAAGCCAAGCCGAATGCGCGCAAGCCCGATGGCAGTGCGTGGACCGCGACCGATCTACGCACCCTGCAGGATTGGGTGGTGCGCCCGCAGCTGCGCAATGTGCCGGGCGTGACCGAGGTCAACACCATCGGCGGCTACGCGCGGCAGATCCATATCACCCCCGATCCGGCGCGCCTGGTGGCGCTGGGCTTTACCCTGGACGACGTGGCACGGGCGGTCGAGGCCAACAACCGCAACATCGGTGCCGGCTATATCGAACGGAACGGTCAGCAGTTTCTGGTGCGCGTGCCGGGGCAGGTGGACGACATCGCGCAGATCGGCGCGATCGTGCTGGACCGGCGCGAAGGCGTGCCGATCCGCGTGCGCGATGTGGCGCAGGTGGGCGAAGGACGCGAGCTGCGCACCGGCGCCGCCACCCAGGACGGCAATGAAGTAGTGCTGGGCACGGTGTTCATGCTGGTCGGCGCCAACAGCCGCACCGTGGCGCAAGCCGCCGCACAGCGCCTGGAAGTAGCCAACGCCAGCCTGCCGGCCGGTGTGCAGGCGGTGCCGGTGTACGACCGCACCGCATTGGTGGACCGCACCATCGTCACCGTCGCCAAGAACCTGATCGAAGGCGCGTTGCTGGTGATCGTGGTGTTGTTCCTGTTGCTGGGCAATGTCCGCGCAGCCCTGATCACGGCCGCAGTGATTCCGCTGGCGATGTTGTTCACCCTCACCGGCATGGTGCGCGGTGGCGTGTCCGGCAACCTGATGAGCCTGGGTGCGCTGGATTTCGGCTTGATCGTCGATGGCGCGGTGATCATCGTGGAGAACTGCCTGCGCCGTTTCGGCGACGCGCAATTGCGCCTGGGGCGTGTGCTCGAGCGCGACGAGCGTTTCGAACTTACCGCCGAAGCCACCGCCGAGGTGATCCGCCCCAGCCTGTTCGGCCTGGGTATCATTACCGCGGTGTATCTGCCGGTGTTCGCGCTCACCGGCATCGAAGGCAAGATGTTCCACCCGATGGCGATCACCGTGGTGCTGGCACTGACCGGGGCGATGCTGTTGTCGCTGACCTTCGTGCCGGCAGCGATCGCGTTGCTGCTGGGCGGCAAGGTTGCCGAGCATGAAAACCGCGCAATGCGCTGGGCGCGCGGCGTGTATGCGCCATTGCTGGATCGCGCGCTGCGGCACGGGCGCTGGGTGGGCATCGCGGCGCTGGCAGCGGTAGCGGCGTGCGCGGTGCTCGCCACACGCCTGGGCAGCGAGTTCATCCCCAACCTGGACGAAGGCGATGTCGCGCTGCATGCCTTGCGTATTCCCGGCACCAGCCTGGAACAGGCCATCACCATGCAATCCACCCTGGAAAAACGCATCAAGCAGTTTCCGGAAGTGGCGCTCGTGTTCGGCAAGCTCGGTACCGCCGAAGTGGCGACCGACCCGATGCCGCCCTCGGTCGCCGATACGTTCTTGATCATGCATCCGCGCGATCGATGGCCGGACCCGCGCAAGCCCAAGGCGCAGTTGCTGGCCGAGATCGAGCAGGCGGTCAAGCAATTGCCCGGCAACAACTACGAGTTCACCCAGCCGATCCAGATGCGCATGAACGAGCTGGTTTCCGGCGTGCGCGCGGATGTCGCGATCAAGGTCTATGGCGACGATCTGGAGACATTGGTCAGGCTCGGGCAACGCGTGCAGGAAGTGGCCAGCGCGGTGCCGGGCGCGGCCGATGTGAGCCTGGAGCAGGCCACCGGATTGCCGATGCTGGCGGTGGTGCCCGACCGCGCCGCGCTGGCCGGCTACGGGCTCAATCCCGGCGTGGTGCAGGACACCGTCGCGGCAGCCGTGGGCGGGCAGGCGGCCGGGCAGTTGTTCGAGGGCGACCGCCGCTTCGACATCGTGGTGCGCCTGCCCGAAGGCCTGCGGCAGGACCCCACCGCGTTGGCGGACCTGCCGATTCCGTTGCGCGGCGATGGCGAGCGCGCCGATGCCGACGAATCCAGCCGCGCCGCCGGCTGGCGCAGTGGCGAACCGACCACGGTGCCGCTGCGCGAGGTGGCCAGGATCGAGACCGTCCTCGGCCCCAACCAGATCAATCGCGAAGACGGCAAACGCCGCATCGTGATCACCGCCAACGTGCGCGATCGCGACCTGGGCGGTTTTGTCGCCGAGGTGCAGCAGCGCGTGCGGGCGCAGGTCAAGCTGCCCACCGGCTACTGGATCGGCTACGGCGGCACCTTCGAGCAATTGATCTCCGCCAGCCAGCGCCTGGCCTGGGTGGTGCCGGGCACCTTGCTGCTGATCTTCGCGCTGCTGTACTGGTCGTTCGGCTCGCTGCGCGATGCGCTGGTGGTGTTCAGCGGCGTGCCGCTGGCGCTGACCGGCGGCGTGGTGGCATTGGCGCTGCGCGGGTTGGCGCTGTCGATTTCCGCCGGTGTCGGCTTTATCGCGTTGTCGGGCGTGGCGGTGCTCAACGGCCTGGTGATGATCGCCTTCGTGCGCAGCCTGCGTGCCGAAGGCATGCCGCTGGAGCAGGCGCTGCGCGAAGGCGCGCTGTCGCGTTTGCGCCCAGTGTTGATGACCGCACTGGTGGCCGCGCTGGGCTTCGTGCCGATGGCCTTCAACGTGGGCGCCGGCGCCGAAGTGCAGCGCCCGCTGGCCACGGTGGTGATCGGCGGCATCGTCTCCTCCACCCTGCTGACGTTGCTGGTGTTGCCGGTGTTGTATCGCTGGCTGCATCGGGACAAGGCCGGGCGTGTAGCACCAGCGGATGCCGCAGTGCCGCAGCGGGGCGGAACGTGACCGTGCTCCGCTCGCGCCGGGGCACCTCGGCGGCGCAGGGTGTGACCGGGCGGCGATGACGCGGCCGGGCGCGTGCCAATGCTGGTTCGGGGCCTGTCCCGGGAGTGCTGCGGCGTTTTCTGCTGCGGCCCGGGCGCGCGCAAGCGGCCGGTACATCGCTCGCTGCGTCTGCAGGAGAGGGCTGGCGACGACGACGACAAGCGATGCGGCAGGCAGGCCGCATCGCAGGCCGCGTGCGCAAGGTGCTGCCGCACGCCACCGGCGCCTGGCCTAAGTGCTTGCAGCACAAGGGATTGCCGTGCATAATGCGCGGCTCGCTGTGCCCGGATCGTTCCGGACGGCGGCACCCAGCGCGATGTGGTGCCGGCCTCTTCCCAGCGTTAAGTGATTGATTCCCAACGTTGCGTGGCAGCCAAACGGCTGTCGGGGCCGCCGTTTTCCTGGCTAAGGAAGACACCAAACTTTATCGAGGTGCGTAATGTCCCGCGTATGCCAAGTGTCCGGCAAGCGTGTGCAGACGGGTAACAACGTCTCCCACGCAAACAACAGAACCCGTCGTCGCTTCCTGCCCAACCTGCACGAGCGTCGCTTCTGGGTCGCCAGCGAAAACCGCTGGGTGAAGCTCCGTGTCTCCGCGCATGCATTGCGCACCATCGACAAGAACGGGATTGATGCCGTTCTGAAAGAGCTGCGTGCGCGCGGCGAAAAGGTCTGAGGAGTAAGCAGTCATGGCAAAAGGCAAGCGTGACAAGATCCGTATGATTTCCTCGGCCGCTACCGGCCACTTCTACACCACGGACAAGAACAAGAAGAACACTCCGGGGAAGATGGAAATGATGAAGTACGACCCGGTCGTGCGTAAGCACGTCATGTACAAGGAAGGCAAGATCAAGTAATCCACCGATTACACGATCTGCATCCAAGCAAACACCCGCCGAAAGGCGGGTGTTTGCGTTTGGGGAGTGTTGCGGGCGGATGATCGCGACAATGGTTCAAATCCGCACACGTCCTGGGCCACTCCGCCTCGGCGGACTGTATCCCCTCTCCTATGGGAGAGGGGTAGGGGTGAGAGTACGGGGCGAAGCCACTCGCAGTGGTTGGAGTACCAGAGGCTTCGCCCGTACCCTCATCCGCCCCTGCGGGGCACCTTCTCCCCCATAAAGGAGGACGATGTCCCGATGGGAGAAGGGAACACCGCTACAACCCACGCGCCCGCAATTGCGCATCCAGCCGTGGATACACCCGCCGCGCATTGCCTTCGAACACCTTGTGCTTGTCGGCTGCGGAAATCGCCAATGCATCGATGTAGCGTTTGGTGTCGTCGAAATAGTGGCCGGTCTGCGGGTCGATGCCGCGCACCGCGCCGACCATTTCCGAGCCGAACAGGATGTTGTCGATATCGATGACCTCGAACAGCAGGTCGATGCCTGGCTGGTGATAAACACACGTGTCGAAGAACACATTGCGCATCACATGCGTGGACAGCGGTGGCTTGCCGAGCATGTCGGCCAGTCCGCGGAAGCGTCCCCAGTGATAGGGCACCGCGCCACCGCCATGCGGGATGATGAAGCGCAAATCCGGGAAGTCGGTGAACAGGTCGCCTTGCAGAAACTGCATGAAGGCGGTGGTGTCGGCGTTGAGATAGTGCGCGCCGGTGGCGTGGAAATTGGCGTTGCAGCTGCCCGACACGTGCACCATTGCCGGCACGTCGAGCTCGACCATTTTTTCGAAGAATGGATACCAGGCACGGTCGGTCAGGGGCCGCCCGGTCCAGTGGCCGCCGGAAGGATCGGGATTGAGGTTGCAGCCAACGAACCCGAGCTCGGTGACACAGCGTTCCAGCTCGGCGATCGAGTGGGCGATCGACACTCCCGGCGACTGCGGCAACTGGCACACGCCGATGAAGGTGTGGGGATACAGCTGCACCACGCGGGCGATGAGGTCGTTGCAGTGGCGTGTCCACACCTGGCTCACCGCCTCGTCGCCGATGTGATGCGCCATGGTGCTGGCACGTGGCGAAAAGATGGTCATGTCTGAGCCGCGTTCACGGAGCAGGCGCAACTGATGTTGCTCGACGCTCTCGCGTAGCGCGTCGTCGGAGATGGCCGGGTACACCGGCGCGGGCACGCTGGCGTCGGTGTAGTGCGCAATCTGCGCCTTGCGAAACGTATCGTGCGCCGCGGGCGCGGTGGTGTAGTGGCCGTGGCAGTCGATGATCATGGCAATGCTCGTCGCGATGCGGAGAGAGGTAGTGGCACGCAGTCAACTGCCGGCGCGCAGGGCTGGTCGGTGACGTTCACGCAAACAATTCACCATCGAACAGTTTGCGCGCAGTCCTGATCACCGCCGCGCGCACCACCGCGCCCTGTGCGTCGCACTCGATGAGGCAGTTGCTCATGCCATTGGGATGCTCCACCCCCACCTGCTGGCTGTCGCCGCCGGGCAGCTGCGCCAGCGCATGCGCAGGCGCGTCCGGCAGCAGGCAGGCGGTGGCGACGCTGACCGCGCCGAGCACGCCGATGGAGGCGTGGCAGCGGTGAGGAATGAACGAGCGCACGCAGATCGCGCCGCCGTCGCGCGGCGCAGCCACCAGCATCATCTTCGGCACCGTCGCAGCGCTGACATCGCCCAGCCGCATCAGCGGGCCAGCCTGCAGACGAATGGATTCCAACTGTGCCTTGAGCGACGCGTCGGCATCCAGGGTGGCGCGGTCTTCGTAGCCGCTGATGCCCACATCGCTGGCGCGCAACACCACGCAGGGCATGCCATTGTCGATCAGGGTGACCTCCACGCCGTCGATCGTGTCCAGCGCTCGCCCGCTGGGCAGCAGGGCGCCGCAGGAGGAGCCGGCGATGTCGGCAAACGCCAGCGCAATCGGCGCGGCGGTGCCGGGAACGCCATCGATGCGCGCATCGCCGGCATAGCTGACCCGGCCGCCGGGCGTCTGTACGGTGGCCGTGGCCAGGGTGCCGGTGTTGCGCATGAAGATGCGCACCTCGGTTTCGCCGTCGCGCGCCGGCAGCAGGCCGCGTTCCAGTGCGAATGGCGCGACACCGGCCAGCATGTTGCCGCAGTTCTGTGCGTCGCTGACCTGCGCCTGGTCCACGGCCACCTGCAGGAACAGATAGTCCACGTCAGCATCGGCGCGGGCCGAGCGCGACACCACGGCGACCTTGGACGTCAGCGGGTCGGCGCCGCCCATGCCGTCGATCTGGCGCAGGTCCGGCGAGCCGTAGGCGCGCAGCAGGAAGGCAGCGCGCGCGGCGCTGTCGGCAGGCAGCTCATCGGCGAGAAAGAAGCCACCCTTGGAGGTGCCGCCGCGCATCCACATCGCGCGCACCCGCTCAGACATAGCGCAGCCCTTTGGCCGCCAGGCGCTCGCGCATGGCGTAGATGTCCAGCCCCAGCTCGCCGCGCGCCAGGCGCTCGCGCTTGAGCAGTTCGCGCGCTTCGCGGGCCTGCGCTTCGGCCAGCACCTCGGCGGCGCGTTCGCGCGGCACCACGCACACGCCGTCATCGTCGGCCACCACCACATCGCCCGGCTGCACCAGGGCCCCGGCGCACACCAGGGGCACGTTGACCGATCCCAGCGTCTCCTTGATGGTGCCCTGCGCGCAGATGGCGCGGCTCCAGGCCGGGAACTGCATGGCGGTGAGGTCGCGCACGTCACGCACGCCGGCATCGATGATCAGCCCGCGGCAGCCGCGCGCCTGGGCCGAGGTCGCCAGCAGATCGCCGAAATAGCCGTCGCAGCAGTCGCTGGTGGGCGCCACCACCAGCACGTCGCCTGGCTGCAGCTGTTCGATGGCCACATGCATCATCCAGTTGTCGCCGGGCGGCACCGACACGGTGACCGCAGTGCCGGCGATGCGGCAGCCGCCGTAGATCGGGCGCAGCCGGTGATGCAGCAGGCCGGTGCGGCCTTGCGCTTCATGCACGGTGGCCACGCCGGCCTGCGCCAGCCCGTCCACGACGGCGATCGGGGTGCGCGCGATCTGGGTGACGACCTGGCTCATCCATCCATCCTCGTTAGTGCTGTGCCGAGTCTGAGTGGCGAGAGCGAGACAGCTCAAGATTCATTTGAGGTATGCGTATTGGTTTTGCTTATAGTTAGAGCATGCCGCCGATGCCCGAGCCGAACCTCCGCCATCTCCACGCCCTGGTCGTGGTGCATCGGCTGGGCAGCATCAGCGCGGCCGCCCCGCAGGTGAACCTGTCGCAGCCCGCCCTGACCCAGGCGGTGGCACGGCTGGAGCAGCAACTGGGGGTGCGGTTGTTCGACCGCCAGCCTGGCGGGATGGTGGCCACCGAGGCTACCCAGCTGGTGGTGCCGCGGATCGAGCGTGCGCTGGCGCATCTTGGCCGCGGCATCCGGGTGGCGCGGCGGGCGCTGCGCTTGCCCGCCCGCCCGGGGCTGGAGCGGCGCGTGTCGCTGGGGCAGTTGCAGGCGCTGGTCGCCGTGGATGTGGCGGGCAGCTACTCGCTGGCGGCCGTGCAGGTGGGGGTGTCGCAACCGGCGGTGTATCGGGCGGTGCAGTCGCTGGCCGATGTGATCGAGGTGCCGCTGACCATGCGCCGCGGCAAGGCGATGCAGCCCACGCCGGTGGCCGAGCGGCTGCTGCGGCAGGTGCGGCTGGCGCTGGCCGAGGTACGCGCCGCGCTCGACGAGGTGGCGGCGCTGCGCTCGCAGCATGCCGGCCGGGTGGTGGTGGGGGTGATGCCGCTGGCACGGGCGATCCTGTTGCCGCAGGCGCTGGCGCGGTTTGCGCGCGCGCACCCGGCCGCGCGCATCAGCGTGGTCGAAGGGCCGTATGCAGAATTGCTGGCACATCTGCGCGACGGCGGGCTGGATCTGCTGATCGGCGCGCTACGCGAGCGGCTACCGGTCCGTGACGTGCTGCAGGAGCCGCTGTTCGACGACGAGCCGGTGATCGTGGCGCGCAGCGGGCACCCGCTGGCCGGGCAGTCGTATGCGTTTGCGCAGCTGCTCGACTACCCCTGGGTGATCGCCGCCGCCGGCACGCCGGTGCGCGAACGCTGGGAGCGCATGTTCCGCGACCGCCAGCTGGAGCCGCCGGCGCTGCGTATCGAGTGCGGCGCGGAGCTGACCGTGCGCGGGCTGTTGCTGGAAGACGACTGGCTGACCCTGATGTCGCGCGACCAGTTCCTGTTCGAGCGCCGCGCCGGCTTGCTGGCCGAGATCGGCCGCGCCGGGCCGCAGCTGCGCCGGCAGATCGGCATCACCACGCGCAGCGACTGGCACCCCACCCGCGCGCAGACTGCCTTCGTACAGACGCTGCGGCAGGTCTGCGCCGAGCGCGTGCGGCCGGCAGCCTCGGAAGCGGGGCCCTTTCGCCATTGCGGACAGGCCGGTGGCAGCACGCCGTTGCGTTCACGTCCGGCCCGGTCAGAATCGGCTTCCTCATGAGAACGGAGCGCTGATGCTGCCCGACTGGTTGCAAGGGACCTGGCTGCTGGCGCTGGACTGGGTGATCCGGCTGGCCGCCCTGCTGTGGATTCCCGCCCGCACCACGCCGGGCGCGGCGCGCAGCTGGTTGCTGTTGATCGGCTTCGTGCCGGTGGTCGGCCTGCCGCTGTACCTGCTGTTCGGCCACCCGTGGCTGTCGCGCCTACGCGTGGAACGGCAGGCCACCGCCTCGCAGGTGATCCGCGAACAGCAACTGCCCTTGCACGCATTGCGCTGGACACCGCAGGCGGACACCAGCAGTGCCGAGGTGGTGCCGCTGATCGAACGCCAGGGCGATTTCATGCCGACCCTGGGCAACGCGGTGGAGTTGCTGGACGACTACGCGCAGTCGCTGCAGGCGCTGATCGACGCGATCGATGCAGCAGAACAGCGCGTGCATCTGCTGTATTACCTGATGTTCGACGATGCCGTGGGCGAGGCGGTGGTGGCTGCGCTGGAGCGTGCCAGTGCGCGTGGCGTGCGCTGTCGCGTGCTGCTCGATGCGGTGGGCGCCAAGCGTGGCCTGCGCCGCTATCGCAAGCGTCTGCTGGCCGGTGGCATCGAGGTGCTGGCGGTGCTGCCCGGTGGCTTGCGCTGGCGCCGCAGCGGGCGCATGGATCTGCGCAACCACCGCAAGATCGCGGTGATCGACAATCAGGTGGGTTTTGTGGGCTCGCAGAATCTGGCCGATGCCGGCTTCGTCCACGGCCTTCCCAATCGTGAACTGGTGGCGCGCGTGCGCGGGCCGGTGGTCAACCATCTGGAAGCGGTCTTCGCCAGCGACTGGTTCACCGAAACCGGGCAGCGCCTGGACGTGTGGCCGGATGCGCCGGTGTGCCAGGCCAACATCGCCACCCAGCTGCTGCCCAGCGGGCCGGCGTATCCGTTCGAGAACGCGCGCGATGCCATCAACGCGGTGATCCACCTGGCGCGGCGCAAGGTGGTGCTGGTGACGCCGTATTTCGTGCCGGACGAAGCCTTGCTGAGCGCCTTGCGCATCGCCGCGGTATCGGGCGTGGACGTGCAACTGATCCTGTCGCAGAGCAACAACCAGCGTCTGGCGGCCTGGGCGCAGGAAGCCTACTTCGACGAGCTGCTGCGTTGCGGGGTGAAGATTGCGCTGTATCGCCCGCACTTTCTGCATGCCAAGCACCTGAGCATGGACGACGACATCGCGCTGGTCGGTTCGATCAACCTGGACATCCGCTCGTTTGCGCTCAACGCCGAGATCGGCATGCTCTGCTACGACCGCACCGTGGTGCAGCGGCTGCGCGAGATCGAACAGGACTATCTGGCCCACGCGCGCCAGCTGGAGCTGGAGCAGTGGCGCCGTCGCCCGGCCTGGCGCCGCAGCCGCGAAGGCATTGCGCGGCTGGCCGATGCGTTGATGTGAGGCGGGCACGGGCGCTGCGGGCTGTGCGCGACAGGGCCGATCGGCGGCGGATCGTGGTCTTCCTGCATCTGCGGGCAGTAGCGGCGCGTACGGGTCTGGAGCGTGGCCATGCGCGTGCCCGGCGGATGTGTCAGGCAGCAGGCGTGGCTGCTGCGGCCGGGCGTAGGTCGGGCCGGGTCGCGCAGCGGTCATCGACGCGACGCAGGCATCGCCTACAATTGCCGGATGACTGAACTGCACAATCCCGGCGATGCGGTGATCGCCATCGTCGGTGGTGGCGCATCCGGTGTGCTGGTGGCAGTGCAGCTGCTGCAGCAGGCGACCACACCGATGCAGATCGTGTTGATCGAGCCGCATGCGGTGCTGGGCGAAGGCGTGGCGTATTCCACCACGCGCCCCGAACACCTGTTGAACGTGCCGGCCGGCCGCATGAGTGCGCTCGCCGACGTGCCGCAGGATTTCGTCGACTACCTGCGCACGCAGGGATGTTGCGCGGCGCTGGACGCTGCGCAGCTGCCGCAGCAATTTGTCGGTCGCAGGCATTACGCACCGTATCTACGCGACCGCCTGCAGGCAGCGCGTGCCGGCAGCACTGCCACCCTGCGCGTGCACGCCGCACGCGTGCAGACCCTGCAACCCAGCGCCACCGGTGCGCTGTTGCAGCTGGACGACGGGCACACGGTACTGGCCGCTGCGGTGGTGCTGGCAGTGGGCAATGCGCTGCGTCCCTTGCCGCTGCGTGGCGCTACCGGCCTGTCGGCGGCGCAGCGGGTCGAAGCCTGGGACACCGGGGCGGTGGCTGCGCTGCCGCAGGATGCGGCCGTGTGTATCGTCGGCTCCGGGCTGAGCATGGCCGACACGGTGGTGACGCTGGCCGCACAGGCGCATCGCGGCGCAGTGCACGTGGTGTCGCGGCATGGCCTGTTGCCGCTGCCGCAGGCGCATGGCGCGGCGGCCGACTTCGACCCGCAGCCGCTGCTGGCACTGCCGTTGCGCGCGCGGCTGCGCCGGCTGCGGCAGCATGCGCGTGACGCACTGGCGCAGGGGCGGCCGTGGCAGAGCGTGATGGAGCGGATTCGCCCGTTGAGCCAGGCCTTGTGGCAGACGCTGTCGGTGGCCGATCAACGCCGTTTCCTGCGCCATGTGGTGCGCTACTGGGACGTGCATCGTCACCGCATCGCTGCGCCGGTGCATGCGCAGCTGCAGGCCATGCGCGCGCGCGGGCAATTGCAGCTGCATCGCGCGCGGCTGGATGTGGCCTTCGAAGTGGGTGCCTGCGTGCGCGTGAGTGCCGGCGCCGCCAGTGCCGGGCACGCATTGCAGTTGGATGTGCAGGCGCTGGTCAATGCCACCGGTGTGGAAATGCGGGTGCAGGCCATGCGCAACCCCTTGCTGCAGCAATTGCTGGGGCAGGGCATTGCCGTGGCCGGCCCGCACGGGATCGGCGTGGATACTGCCGCCGATGGCAGCCTGATCGACGCCGACAGGCAGGCCAACCCACGGCTGCGGGTGATCGGCAGCCTGCGCATCGGCTCGCTGTGGGAGAGCCTGGCGGTGCCGGAGTTGCGCGAGCAGGCAGCGGCGATTGCGCGGGATGTGTTGGTAATGCTGGGCACTGTTCCCTTCTCCCCTCGGGAGAAGATGCCCCGCAGGGACGGATGAGGGTACGGACGAAGCCTCGCAATCCCGACCGCTTCATCGCAATCTCAGCCGCAGCGACGCCACAACCGGTAAAATACCGCGGTGGATGTCTCTCATTTGCTCGATCATTTAAACCCCGCCCAGCGCGAGGCCGTTTCCGCGCCGCCGGGGCATTACCTCGTGCTGGCCGGCGCCGGCTCCGGCAAGACGCGCGTGCTGATCCATCGCATCGCCTGGCTCAACGAAGTCCAGGGCGTGCCGAATCACGGCATCTTTGCGGTGACCTTCACCAACAAGGCCGCCGGCGAAATGCGTCACCGCACCGACCTGCAGCTGCGCAACGGCAGCCGCGGGATGTGGATCGGCACCTTCCACGGGCTGGCGCATCGCCTGCTGCGCCTGCACTGGCAGGACGCGCGCCTGCCGGAAGGGTTCCAGGTCATGGACAGCGACGACCAGCTGCGGCTGGTCAAGCGCGTGGTGCAGTCGCTGGAACTGGACGAAGGCAAGTATCCGCCCAAGCAACTGAGCTGGTGGATCAACGAGCAGAAGGACGAGGGGCGCCGTCCGCAGCATATCCAGCCCGAGCCCAACGACGATTGGACCGAGGTGCGCCGGCAGGTGTATGCGGCCTACCAGGAACGTTGCGACCGCTCCGGCCTGCTGGATTTTGCCGAGTTGCTGCTGCGCGCGCATGAGTTGCTGCGCGACACGCCGGCCCTGCTGGCGCATTACCGCGCGCGCTTTCGCGAGATCCTGGTGGACGAGTTCCAGGACACCAACGCCATCCAGTACGCCTTCGTGCGGGTGCTGGCCGGCGAGTCCGGCAACGTGTTCGTGGTGGGCGACGACGACCAGGCCATCTATGGCTGGCGCGGTGCCAAGGTCGAAAACGTGCAGCGGTTCCTGAAGGATTTCCCCGGCGCGCAGACCGTGCGCCTGGAGCAGAACTATCGCTCCAGCGCCAATATCCTGGGCGCGGCCAATGCAGTGATCGCGCACAACCCCGACCGTATCGGCAAGCAGCTGTGGACCGACTCGGGCGATGGCGACCCGATCGATCTGTATGCGGCCTACAACGAAGTGGACGAAGCGCGCTATGTGGTCGAGCGCGCCCGGCAGTGGGTGCGCGATGGCGGCAGCTACGGCGAAGTGGCGGTGCTCTACCGCAGCAACGCGCAATCGCGCGCGCTGGAAGAGGCGCTGATTTCCGAACAGCTGCCGTACCGCGTGTACGGCGGCATGCGCTTTTTCGAACGTGCGGAAATCAAGGACGCGCTGGCTTACCTGCGTTTGCTCACCAATCGCAGCGACGACGCCGCGTTCGAACGCGCAGTCAATACGCCCACGCGCGGCATTGGCGACCGCACGCTGGATGAAGTGCGCCGGCTGGCGCGCGCCAACGCCTTGTCGTTGTGGGAAGCGGCAATGCTGGCCACGCAGGAAAACAGCCTGGCCGCGCGTGCGCGCAATGCCTTGGCCACGTTCCTGAGCCTGGTCGGCCAGCTGCATGCCGAAACCGGGCAGATGGAATTGGCCGAGCGCATCGACCACGTGCTGATGCGCTCGGGCCTGCGCGAGCACTGGGCCAAGGAAAGCCGCGGCGGGCTGGATTCGGAATCGCGCACCGAGAACCTGGACGAACTGGTTTCGGTGGCCTCGCGCTTCACCCGTCCGGACGACGAAGACAGCCAGGGCATGACCGAACTGGTCGCGTTCCTGGCCTATGCCTCGCTGGAGGCCGGCGAAGGCCAGGCGCAGGCCGGCGAAGAAGGCGTGCAGCTGATGACGCTGCATTCGGCCAAGGGCCTGGAATTTCCGATCGTCTTCCTGGTCGGGCTGGAAGATGGCCTGTTTCCAAGCGCACGCTCGCTCGAAGAGACCGGCCGGCTGGAAGAAGAGCGCCGCCTGGCCTACGTGGGCATCACCCGCGCGCGGCAGAAGCTGGTGCTGTGCTACGCCGAATCGCGCCGCATCCACGGCCAGGACAACTACAACGTGCCTTCGCGCTTCCTGCGCGAGATTCCACGCGATCTGTTGAACGAAGTGCGCCCGAAGGTGCAGGTCTCGCGCACCGCCTCGCTGGGCGCGGCGCGGGGCGGCCCGGTACACGGCATCGTGGAGACGGCGCCGATCAAGCTCGGCGCCAACGTCGAGCACCCCAAGTTCGGTGGCGGTGTGGTCATCGATTACGAAGGGGCCGGCGCGCACGCCCGCGTGCAGGTGCAATTCGACGAAGTCGGCGCCAAGTGGCTGGTAATGGCGTACGCCAATTTGACGGTGGTGTAATCGGGTGACGTCCATCGGCGCTGCACCGTCCTTGAGGATGGCCGCCGGTTGCGCTGGAACACGCTGAGCGGTCCTCGCACCGGCAGCGGGCAACGGCGCCGTTGTTGATGCGCTGCCAGCCGGCCGCTGCCATCTCCCACCTTCGTCGTGCCCCCCATCTCGTCCCCTCTCCCGCAGGCGGGAGAGGGAGGGCCTGCACGCGCGTGCGAGTTCCCGTGCACGCCGAGACGTCAGTGCGGGCAAACACCCCGCATCGCTCCCTTCCCCCCGCAGGCGGGGGAAGGTGCCCGAAGGGCGGATGGGGGCAGCCGATCAGCCCGGCCAGGGCTTCCCGCATCCGTCGCCGGTAATGGCGGAGAAAGAGCGCTCAGCACGTCCCTGCGCATCGATGATGTCGTTGCGACGCGATAGCAAAACCCGGGCGTCGCCGTTGGCGGATCTGGCAACCATTGGTGCATCGCTCGATGCATTCGCTGTGGCGTCCATGCCACCCTGCAAGCCGACATCACGACCGGGGACGCCAAGCCATGCGGACCGAAAAACAGAAGATGCTGGCAGGCGAACTGTACAGCGCCACCGATGCGCAGCTGCAGGCCGATCAAGCGGCCGCGGCCGCGTGGATGCAGCGCTACAACGCGGCTTCAGTGCAAACGGCAGCACAGCGCCACGCACTGTTGCGCGAGCGCCTTGCCGACGTAGGCGACGGCGCCGTGATTCGTGCGCCGTTTCATTGCGATTACGGCTACAACATCCGTTTGGGCGCAGGCGTGTTCCTCAATTTCAATTGCGTGATCCTGGATATCTGCGAGGTGCACATCGGCGACGGCACGCAGATCGGCCCAGGCGTGCAGATCTACGCTGCCGATCACCCGCGCGATGCCGCCGGGCGTGCCAGCGGCCTGGAGTTCGGGCGGCCGATCCGCATCGGGCGCAATGTGTGGATCGGCGGCGGGGCGATCATCTTGCCCGGCGTGACCATCGGCGACGATGCGTTGATCGGCGCCGGTGCGGTGGTCACGCGCGACGTGCCAGCAGGGGCGACCGCGGTCGGCAATCCGGCACGCCTCCGCGAGGTGCGCCCGGACCCGGATGCGGTTGCCACCGATTGAGCGCAGCGCGTGCCGAGTCGTGGTCTTCGTCGTCGATCACACAGGCGCTGCGCGGCATGCACCATGGAGACAGGAACAGCGGAGGCAAAGCGCTGGCGGCAACAGCGGCATGGCAACTGCAAGCTCGCAAGCATCCAGCCACCGCCCGCACGGCAAAGCAATCGAAGCATCACTCTCGGCAGCATCAACGCGTCCCCAACACAGCCAGCAGCATCGCCGCACTGATCCGCATCAAGGCCCGTTCCACCCGCACATGCCACCGTGCGTTCACGCCCATCGGCAGCACTGCCACCCTTGCAGGAGGTCACCATGTACAAACGTATTCTCATCGCTATCGATGCATCCGAGCTGTCCCACCGTGGCTTGTTTCAAGGGTTGGAACTGGCCAAGGCCACCGGCGCCAAGGTCGACATCGTCACCGTGTCCGAGCCGTGGGCGATGGGCATGTACGATGCGATGGGCTGGAGCGTGGGGTACGAAGCAAGCCCGGAGTACCGCACCGAACGCGAAGCGGCGGCCGAGAAGATCCTGCGCCCGGCACTGGAACTGGCAGCGGCTGCCAACATCAAGGCGACCTCGCGACATGTGCTGGATCGCTTCGCCGCCGAAGGCATCGTGCAGACCGCCGAGGAATGCAAAAGCGACCTGATCATCATGACGTCGCACGGACGTCGCGGCATGCGCCGCATGCTGCTCGGCAGCCAGACCGTGGAAGTGCTCACGCACAGCACGATTCCGGTATTGGTGATTCGCTGAGGCACCGACGCGCTGCACTGCTGCACGCAACGCGCCCAGCGGCTGTGCCAGCAAGCCGTGGTCTGCATCCGTGGTGCAACGCCATGTCCCGAGCTGTCACGCACAGGTTTCTCGTTCCACCGTAGGAGCGCACCCGGGCGCGAGGGCCTTCCCAGCAAACCCCTCGCGCGCAAGCCCATTCCTGCGGGCGGCAGCTCACGCGTCCAACGGCTCGCGCTGCAGTGTGGCGCCGATTGCCGGCCGCGTCAGGCGGCGCAGCGCCTCGGCGTGCATCAGCGGTGCGCCATGCGCACCTGGCATGCGGCTGCGTAATGCGCTGACGGGCTGCGGTTGCAGGTCCTGGCTCAGTTCACGCATGAAGCGCCACATCGGCATGCAGTGGCCGCGGCGCGGTGCCGGCGCATGCGGCGTGGCGCGACACAGGCGGCGCCACTGCATCGGCGGCATGCCGAAGCGTTGCTGGAACGCGCGCTGGAACTGTCGCTCCGAGGCAAAGCCCATCTCGTACAGCAGCCAGGTCAGGCTGCACTCCGGGTACGCCTGAAGATAGCGATACGCGGTACGCAGGCGTTGCTCGCGGATATAGCTGGCCACCCCGCCACGCGATTGGAACAACCGGTACAACGAGGCACGCGACAGCGCGAACGCCTGTTGCAACGACCCGGTACCAAGCTCCGCCTCGCCGATGTGCTGCTCGATGTAGGCCAGCAGATCGATCATCAGTGACGCGTGCGCCTTCGTGGCTGCGGGCGCTTGCGGAACGATGGCGCTGTAGTAACTGATGCTCATGCGGTGCTGCCTGCGGCCCACTCCCCGGGGCCTGTCCCTGGATCAACCGAAAAAAGCATCGCCAACCCATCACGCGCCGTTCTTGAATCCGGCGTTGCGTCACGCATCGGTGCCATCGACCCCGAATCAGGCGGCCTCGCCTCGATGCATCGCGACGCTGGCGAGCCGGATGGAGCCGGCCTGCGCGTTGGCCAGCCGCTGATGCAAGGTGTGCACTTCATCGAGATCGGCGCTGGTAACAGCCAGCACGTTCCTGTGCGAGGTCGCTGGTTCATCGAAGCAAAGGACGAGTCCTGCAGCAGTCGCCGTCCGCCAGATGATGCCGAACTCACCACGGCCCAACCGCTTGCGGCAAAAGCGGTCGGACATCACAGGATCGACGTCGCCAATCCAGATCAGGTCAAGCGCAACAAACCGCTGGAGGGCAGGGCGATTCTCAGCCAACTGGTGATGCGGGGAATCTGTGCAAGGGCTGGTGCCACAACCCGAAATCTGGCAAATCCTGCAACTGCCAAGATCAGGCACGGGGGCGGCTGGCGATTGGACGCCGGAGCCTGCGTGGCCTTCATCCGTCAGGGCCGATGCGAAGGCCGGCTTGCTGACCGCCGGATCGGGCGTCCCAACGTCTATGTGCCAGGCACGGCGCAAGCGAACCAAACCGTTCGGGCTTGAAGCGCCCGGCCGCTCGCCAATGCGGGATACTGCGCGTCCACGCAGGCGAGATGGACTTCGATGCCCGAGCTGCCGATCACCGAGTTGTTGCAGGCCTGGCAGCGCGACGAGCCCGGGGCGGGCGACGCCTTGGCGCGGCAGGTCTATGAGGTGTTGCGGGCGACCGCCTTGCGCGAGCTGCGGCGCGATGCGCGTGCCGGCTTGCAGGCCACCGAGCTGGTGCATGAAGCCTGGCTGCGGCTGGAACAAGGCCAGCAGGCGTTCCGTTCGCGCACGCATTTCTATGCGGTGGCGGCCTTGCAGATGCGGCACCTGCTGGTGGATCTGGCGCGCCAGCAGGCCAGCGCCAAGAGGCTGGGGCAGGCCGTGACGCTGACAATCAGCCTGTCCGATGGCGCGGCGCGGCCGGAGGCGCTGATGCTGGTGGCCGATGCCTTCGACAAGTTGGCGCAGGTAGACGAGCGCAAGGCCCGCGCGTTCGCGTTGACCGAGCTGGTGGGGTTCAGCGTGGCCGAAGCGGCCGATCAGCTGGAGGTGTCGGTGCCCACGCTGGAGCGCGATCTGCGCTTTGCGCGGGTGTGGCTGGCGGCGCAGCTGTGAGCGTGGCGGCCACTACCTGGCAACGGCTGGAGGCCTTGTTTCACCAGGCCTGCCTGTTGCCGGCCGCAGAGCGCGACGCCTTCGCGCGCGCGCAGGCTGGCGACGAGCCCGTGTTGCGCGACGAGTTGCTGGCGATGCTGGCGGTGGAATCGCAGGCCACCTTGCGCGTGCGCGCACCGCTCAAGCAGGCGGCCGCGGCCTTGCACGCGCCATTGCCGGAACTACCGGCGGGCACGCGCTTCGGCGCGTGGGCGATCGACCGCCTGCTCGGCGCAGGCGGCATGGGCCAGGTGTACCTGGGCCACCGCGCCGACGGTGCCTACGAGCGCGAGGTGGCGATCAAGCTGGTGGCCGCCGACGCGCTGGATGCGCAGGGCCGGGCCCTGTTCGAGTTCGAATGCCGCTTGCTGGCGCAGATGGTGCACCCGGCCATCGCGCAGATCCACGACGTGGGTACCGATGCGCAGGGCCGTCCGTATCTGGTGATGGAGTACCTGCGTGGCGAGCCCATCACCTGGTGGTGCGACGAACATCGGTTGTCGCTGCATGCACGCGTGCTGCTGATGCTGCGGGTGAGCGAGGCGGTGCAGCACGCGCACCAGAAGGGCGTGATCCATCGCGACCTCAAGCCCGGCAACGTGCTGGTGAGCGAGATCGACGGCCGGCCGATGCCGGGCGTGATCGACTTCGGCATCGCCATCGATGCGACCAACCCCGGCATGACGTCCGCGCATGGCCGCGGCACGCCCGGCTACATGAGCCCGGAGCAGGCGCGTGGTGTGCAGGACGTGGATGCGCGCAGCGATATCTATGCGCTGGGCGCGATGTTCTACGAGCTGAGCTGCGGGCTGGCGCCGGTGGCCGGCAGCGACGGCGTGCCGCAGCCGCCCTCGCAACGGGTGGCGGCCGTGCCGGCCGATGCGCGTGCACGCATCTGCGCAGCACGCGCGACCACCCACGCGCAGCTACAGCAGCAGCTGCGCGATGGTCTGGATGCGATCGTGCTGCGTGCCCTGGCGCCGCAACCGGTGTCGCGCTATGCCTCGGTGTCGGCGCTGCTGGACGATCTGCACCGCTGGCTCGACGGCTACCCGCCGCGCGCCTTGCAGGCCCGCCGCTGGGTGCGGCTGCGCAAGTTCATTCAGCGCCATCGCAGCGGCGTGCTGGCCGGCGGCCTGGTGGCGGTTGCCTCGCTCGCCGGCCTCGTCGCCACGCTGTGGTCGTTGCAGCAGGCCGCGCGCGATGCGCAACGCGCGCGCGTCACCGGCGATTTCATGAGTTCGGTGTTGTCCAGCGTGGACCCCGGCGTGGCGCAGGATATGGACAAGACGCTGATGCTGCGAGTGCTGGAGCAGGCCTCGCAGCGCGCCGCGCGCGAGCTGGCCAGCCAGCCGGATGCGCGCACCGATGTGGAGCTCACCCTGGGCCGCACCTTGATTGCACTGACCAAGTACCCGCAGGCGGTGGAGCACCTGCGCACTGCGCAGACGCTGGCGCAGCAGAGCACCGGGGAGGGCAGCATGCCGGCACTGCAGGCGGCCTCCATGCTGGGCCAGGCGCTACGCGGTGCCGGTCGGCGCGAGGACGCCGCGCAGCTGCTGCGCCAGGGCATTGCGCAGGCGCAGCGTGGCGACGCGCAGCAGCAGACCATGGCCAACGATATGCGCGGATGGCTGGCCTGGACGCTGCGCGACCAGGGCCGCATTGCCGAGGCCATGACCGAAAGCCGGCATGCCTACGTGGCGGCGCTGGCCAACCCTGCCACGCGCCCGGGGCAGCGCATCAACGCGGGCAATGTCTACGCCGCCATGCTGGCCGAGGTCGGGCAACTGGCGCCGGCGATCACCCTGCAGCGCGCCCTGCTGCGCGAGCGCATCGCGCTCGACGGGCCCGAGCATCCGTTCACGCTGTCGATGCGCAACAGTCTGTCGATGTATCTGCTGATGCAACGCGACTACGCCGGTGCAGAGGCCGAGCTGGCGCCGCTGCTGCAGGTCAGCCGCAGGCTCTATGGTGACAACGCCATCGACACGCTGATGGTGGAAGGCAACCTGGCCGGCGCATTGCGGCAGCAGGGCAAGGTGGCCGAGGCCGGCCCGCATTACCGGGCGGTGCTGGACCGCGCGCGCGCGGTGCTCGGCGACGACGCGCCCGAGACGATCGCCTTCCGCAGCAACCATGCGTTCTGGTTGCTGGACGCCGGGCAGGCTGCGCAATCGCTGGCAGAACAGCGCGCCACGCTGGCGGCTTCGCTGCGGGTGCTGGGCCGCGTACATCCGCAGACGGCAGAAATTCTGCGCGGCATGTCCGAAGCCGAGCGCACGCTGGGGCAGGCCGCCGCCGCGCGCGACCACGCGCAGCAGGCGGTGCAGATCAGCACCGGGCTCGATCGTGCGGGCTTCGAGCAACGCCCGCCCATCGCAGTGGCCTTGGCCACGCCGGTTCAACCGCAATCGCCCCCGCCCCCGCTCCAGCCCTGAACGCAACGGTGCAGCGCTGGGCCACCAAGGATGGGTGCGCCCTCGCAGCCGATAAAGACGCTGTAGACGACGGCCGTGTGCAACACCCGGCGGCTTCCCTGCTGCAAGGCAGGGTGTCCGTTTGTCGGCTTCCGGCTCACCTCACTGCGAACCAGTGGCAGTGAGGCCCGGCCTGCCTACCGGTCACAGCCCACCGGCATCGGCATGGACATTGCGGGCGCTGGCCTTCATCCAGCTGCAATCTGCCCGCCAACCGCTGCGCGGCCGCTTGGCCATCACTGCTCCACATCCAACACGTCCAAGATCGACGCCGCCAGCTTGCGTGACGGCCCACACCTGGGCGCATCCGCCTGCCATGCCGCGCTCAGCGGCCTGCAATACCCCGCCGACAACCGGCACCGACACCAACTATCGGCCCGGTTCCATCAATCCCGATCCCGACTCCCGAATCACCAGCTATACAGCTGCCAGTACACCTTGTTGACCTTGTCCTTCTCCGCGTCGGTATGCCCGTCGTGGTCGCGGTCGTACAGGAAGTAGGGCGCGCCGCGCGCCGGGGTCACGCGCACCATTTCCAGCTGGCCGTTGACGCGGTATTCGTCCACCTTGTCGCCATTGCCCATGGTCTTGCTGGTGACATCGGCACCGGCCGGGATCCTGTCACCGCCGGCGCCGCCGGAGGTGGTGGCGCAGCCGCCAAGCAGCAGCAACGGCAGCAGCAAAAGACGTGCTCTCTTCATCGTTGTCATCCATTCTAGGTCGCCGGCCAGTATGCGCTGGCACGGTGTGGCGTGGGCGTGCAGCGTAGAATTGGGCCATGAGCAGATTAGTCCTGATCGACGGGTCCAGTTACCTGTACCGCGCGTTCCACGCGCTTCCGCCGCTGACCAATGCCCAGGGCGAGCCCACTGGCGCCTTGTTCGGCGTGGTCAACATGCTGCGCGCCACCTTGAAGGAGCGCCCGGCCTACGTCGCGTTCGTGGTGGATGCGCCGGGCAAGACATTTCGTGATGACTTGTATGCCGACTACAAGGCCAACCGTCCGTCGATGCCCGACGACCTGCGCGCGCAGGTGCAGCCGATGTGCGACATCGTGCATGCGCTGGGTATCGACATCCTGCGCATCGACGGCGTGGAAGCGGACGATGTGATCGGTACGCTGGCGCTGCAGGGCGCGGCCGACGGCTTGAGCGTCACCATCTCCACCGGCGACAAGGACTTTGCCCAGCTGGTGCGCCCGGGCATCGAACTGGTCAACACCATGAGCGGCAGCCGTATGGATTCGGACGAGGCGGTGATCGCCAAGTTCGGCGTGCGGCCCGACCAGATCGTCGATCTGCTCGCGCTGATGGGCGATGCCATCGACAACGTGCCGGGCGTGGACAAGTGCGGCCCCAAGACCGCCGCCAAATGGCTGGCCGAATACGACTCGCTCGATGGCGTCATCGCCAACGCCGACAAGATCAAGGGCAAGATCGGTGACAACCTGCGCGCCGCACTGCCGCGGCTACCGCTCAACCGTGAGCTGGTCACCATCAAGACCGATGTGGTGCTGGCCAGCGGCCCGCGTGCGCTGGACCTGCGTGAGCCCAATGCCGAAGCCTTGGCCGTGCTGTACGCCCGCTACGGTTTCAGCCAGGCCTTACGCGAACTGGGCGGCGCGGCCGCAGCCGGGGCGCAGACCGAAGCGATGGCGGTGGCCCGCACCGAGCCCGGCCGCGCCCGTGGCACCGGGTTCGTGTCCGGCCCGGCCAGTGCGCCGGTGGATCTGGACCCGGCGCTGTCCGCCCCCGGCCAGTACGAGACCATCCTCACCCAGGAACAGCTCGACAGCTGGGTCGCGCGCCTGCGCACGGCCGGGCAGTTTGCCTTCGACACCGAAACCGACAGCCTGGACCCGCTGCAGGCCGACCTGATCGGGCTGAGCGTGGCCGCCGAGCCCGGCCAGGCGGCCTATCTGCCGTTCGGCCACAACTTCCCCGGTGCCCCGGCACAGCTCGACCGCGCCCAGGCGCTGGCCCAGCTGGCACCGCTGCTGACCGACCCTGCCCTGCGCAAGCTCGGCCAGCACGGCAAGTACGACCTGCACGTGATGCGCCGCCACGGTGTCGACCTGGCCGGCTATGCCGACGACACCCTGCTGGAAAGCTTCGTGCTCAATTCCGGCAGCGCCCGCCACGACATGGACAGCCTGGCCAAGCGCTACCTGGGCTACGACACCGTCAAGTACGAAGACGTCTGCGGCAAGGGCGCCAAGCAGATTCCCTTCGCCCATGTCAGCCTGGAAGATGCCACCCGCTACGCTGCCGAAGACGCCGACATCACCCTGCGCCTGCACCAGGTGCTGGGCAAGCGCCTGGCCGCCGAGCCCAGCCTCGAGCGCGTCTATCGCGAGATCGAGATGCCGCTGGTAGGCGTGCTGGCACGCATCGAAGCCAACGGCGTATGCGTGGACGCGACCGAGCTGCGTCGCCAGAGCGCGGACCTGTCCAAGCGCATGCTCGCCGCCCAGCAGAAAGCCACCGAACTGGCCGGGCGCACCTTCAACCTGGATTCGCCCAAGCAGCTGCAGGCGCTGCTGTTCGACGAGCTCAAGCTTCCCGCAGTGGTCAAGACGCCCAAGGGCCAGCCCTCGACGAATGAAGAAGCGCTGGAAGCCATCGCCGACCAGCACGAGCTGCCGCGGGTGATCCTGGAATACCGCGGGCTGACCAAGCTGCGCAGCACCTACACCGACAAGCTGCCGGAGATGATCCACCCGCAGTCCGGGCGCGTGCACACCAGCTATCACCAGGCCGGTGCCGCTACCGGGCGGCTGTCCTCGTCCGACCCCAACCTGCAGAACATCCCGATCCGCACCGAGGACGGCCGCCGCATCCGCCGTGCCTTCGTCGCACCGGCCGGGCGCAAGCTGATCGCCTGCGACTACTCGCAGATCGAGCTGCGCATCATGGCGCACCTGTCCGGCGACCCCGGCCTGGTGGGCGCGTTCGAGTCCGGTGCCGACGTGCACCGCGCCACCGCCGCCGAGGTGTTCGGCCGCACCATCGACACCGTCAGCGGGGATGAGCGCCGCGCCGCCAAGGCGATCAACTTCGGCCTGATGTACGGCATGAGCGCGTTCGGCCTGGCCCGCCAGCTCGGCATCGGCCGCGGCGAGGCGCAGGACTACATCGCGCTGTACTTCAGCCGCTACCCGGGCGTGCGCGACTTCATGGAAACCACGCGCCAGCAGGCGCGCGACAAGGGCTATGTGGAAACCGTGTTCGGCCGCCGGCTGTATCTGGACTTCATCAACGCCGGCAGCCAGGGCCAGCGCGCCGGCGCCGAGCGCGCCGCCATCAACGCGCCGATGCAGGGCACCGCTGCAGACATCATCAAGCGCGCCATGGTCAGCGTGGACGGCTGGATCGCCGACCACGCGCAGCGCGCGCTGATGATCCTGCAGGTGCACGACGAACTGGTGTTCGAGGCAGATGCCGATTTCGTGGACACGCTGCTGCGCGAAGTTACCACGCGCATGGCCGCAGCGGCCGAGCTACGCGTGCCGCTGGTGGTGGATTCGGGTGTTGGCGATAACTGGGACGAGGCGCACTGACGCGCCATAAGACGCTGATATGCTGAACGCACAGACCAGACATAAGCCGGTCAAACATAATGCGAATTCAGCAAGTTTGAGGGAATGAATAACCGCTAAATTCTACATTTTTTTAACAGTTATCTTCACGATCCATCAATGTAGAAAATGGTGTTATATCCCTCGACGGGCGCAACGCCTGTCGGCAGATCTCTCCCATCCCCTGGAGCAGATCTCGGAGCGGAAACTCCTCCCCAAGTTTCCGTTCCCTGGCCCCGCCGACCTCCCCCTGGTCTGCGGGGCTTTTTTATGTCCTCTGCTCAACAGCTCTCTAGCGCATGGCGCATCGCAACACACGAAATGGATTTCGGCGTCTAGGTGCGATCAATTACAAATATAAATAGGCGTGATTAACTCGATTAATCAACACAGTGTTTCATTCTCCCAATTCAGGTTTGCATAAATTAGGATTCTGAATACGCCGCTGAGTGGCGCTTGATTGGGCGATGGCGATAAGGCGCTGACGTCTCTCTCTGTGGATCAGGATGTCAGCGCTTCCGTTAAACGCCGAAGCAGATCAGCTGGCCGCTGACGCCATCAGCCCAGCCAGTCGCGCGGGACCAGATAATCCAGCAGCCGTGCCTCGGCGCTGCCGGGCTCTGCGGTGTAGCCATACTCCCAGCGCACCCGGGGCGGCAGGCTCATCAGGATGCTTTCGGCACGCCCGCCGCTCTGCAGCCCGAACAGAGTGCCGCGATCGTAGACGAGGTTGAATTCCACGTAGCGGCCGCGGCGGTACAGCTGGAATTCGCGCTCGCGCTCGCCGAACGGCTCATCCTTGCGGCGCTGCACGATCGGCATGTAGGCATCCAGGAAGCCGTTGCCGACCGCTTGCTGGTACGCAAAGTCGCGCTCGAAGTCCTGACCCAGATCGTCGAAGAACAACCCGCCGACGCCGCGGGTCTCGTTGCGGTGGCGCAGGAAGAAGTATTCGTCGCACCAGCGCTTGTGCGCGGCATAGCGCTCCTCGCCGAAGGGGGCGCACAGCGCCTGGGCGACGCGGTGCCAGTGCTGCACGTCTTCGTCCACCGGGTAGAACGGGGTCAGGTCGAAGCCGCCGCCAAACCAGGCGGCGACCACCTCACCATCGCGTTCGGCGCGGAAATAGCGGACGTTGGCATGCGTGGTGGGCACATGCGGGTTGTGCGGATGAAACACCAGCGACACGCCGCAGGCGCGCCAGGTGGCGCCGGCCAGTTCGGGGCGGTGCGCACTGGCCGAGGGCGGCAGGCGGGTACCCGAAACGTCGGAAAAGCCGATGCCGGCCTGCTCGAACACCGCGCCATCGCGCAGGATGCGGGTACGCCCGCCGCCGCCTTCCTCGCGTTGCCAGAGATCTTCGGAGAACCGCGCTCGCCCATCGGCTGCTTCCACAGCAGCGCAGATACGGTCCTGCAGGTCGGTCAGATAATCGCGTACACGGTCGAATTCGTTCATGACGCAATTCTAAGCGGTGCATCGCGGCCGGTGCGCGCACCCGAACGCGCCAGTTTGTCGCAGGGCGATGTGGAGAGTGGATGCCCGGCGGAAGAGGGAAGAGCGGAAGAGCAACTGATCTGCAGGTTGGCTGCAAGGCCCTTGCCCGCCCACCATCGCGTGACACGCTGCAAGTACGTCCATGTAGCTCCGTGGCGGCATCCATGCCGCCAAGGGTCCCGCGACGGTGGGCGGGCAAGGACCAGTGGAGATGGTCGGTCCGCATGGATCTCAACCAGCGACTAGCAAGCTGGCGGCGCGGTGCCTTTGCTCTTCAACAAAACCACCAGCCAACTGTCTGGTGCGGTGTCCTCGCCGATTGCGGGACCGTTGGCGGCATGGATGCCGCCACCGAGCCCCCATGGAGGGGTTGACGGCGTGTCCCGCGAGCGGTGAGGGCACCGCGCGCTCGACCAGGCTTGAAGCTTGAAGATCGCCAAGCGCTCGCGATACGCGCGATGCAGTCGTCGCTACCTGATGGCTCAATACTGGCAAATCAGGCGGAGAGCGGATCATCAGCGCCTTCGCTGCAGGGCCCGGTCTGCTCCAAGCGCGAGACGCCGGATGTCGAAGACGGCATGCCCTGGCCGTGGCCGGCAGGAAATTCGCGGCTGGTGACCGACGCGCTGCTGCAGCCACTACGCCTGGGCAAACTCCGCGCGCACGGCTGGCGTGCACAGCCGCCATGCCAATGCTGCGTGTACCCAGCCGATTGCCACGACGCCCAGGCCGGTGAGGATGAACGCCATCTGCCGGGTTGCCTGCAAACGTGCTTGCATCTGTGGCCATTCCGGGCTCTGCAGTACATCGGCGGGAAGTAACGTCTGCACGCCGTCGAACAACGGTCCGATCAACGCCAGCCCGCCGAAACTGAGCAGACCGGTCATCACGAGCACCACCACGAAACCGACTCTTGCCCATTCGCGCCGCTGTAGCAGCGCCCAGCTCAACCACGCGAAGGTGGCCGACAGCACCACGCCAGCGACAGACAATGACAGCGCATGGTCGATCAGCCATTGCCAGGAGTGTGGCAGGGTGATGCCTTCGGGCAGTCCCAGCGATGCTGCATCCGGCGTCAGCGCGATCAGCACGATCTGCAACAGGTTGGCCAGCGCACTCACCACGCCCAGCAACAATGACACCCATGCCAGCGGCGAGACGAATCCGCCGTGCGGCTGCGGTGCTGCGCGCCCTGTCGCGTTCATTGCAGGGAGGCGATATGCGCGGCGACCGCGGCCTGCCCCGGCGGGTCCAGCGCAGGCTGCAGCTGTGCGTACCAGCCGGGCAGGGCATCGGCCGGCAGGCACTGGCGCAGCAGCGGGGTGCTGCGCTCGAGAAAGGCCTCCAGGAACGGCAGGCCACGCACATACAGGAAATGACTGTCGGTGATCGACATCCCGGCATAGGCTTCGCGCAGCCACTCCAGGTGCGGCAAGGCATGTGCACCGTGGCCGGCGCGGGTCAGTGCGGTCAGGAAGCTGGTGCGTGCGGTGGCAGGCGAGGTCGATCGCTCCTGCGCGTTGAGATCGTCGAAGGTCAGCAGCCACTGTTCGCCGCGTTCGATCTCGTTGCACATCACCGCCGTGGTGGCCAGCTGCAGCGCGTTGTGTGCGGTGGGCTCCAGCTCATACAGGGCCAGCCAGTGCGGGTAGGCCTCGCGGTAGCGGTCCAGCGCGCTCAACGACAGAGCGCACAGGCGCTGCGCGTCCGCACCCAGGTGCAGCTGCGCCTGCGCAGCGTTGTAGGCGCCGACGTGGTCGCCGCGCTGAAACGCAGTCAATGCCGGCTGCAATGCGGGGTCGATCTCGGCCGCCGCCTCCGATGCGTGTTCGGCAGCGACGGGCACTGCGGCTGGTTCTGTGCGCGGCGTCTTTGCCGCAGCGGTCTTGCGTCCAAACAAACGGTCCCACAGGCCCATCGTTTCTACCTTCCCTGCGCCAATGGTGAGTGGAAGCGCCGCCATGCCGGCGGCGCACCGGTCATTCGGCGGACCAGTAACGCGGCGCAGGCGATGCGCCAGCGCGTTACCTATCCTGCGCCAAGCTTAGAGCCACTTGTGTAGCGACAGGTGAGTGCGAAGCAACCGAGCCGCGCACGTGGGGTTGCGTGCGCATTGCGGCCGGGAGTGTGCAGCCGCGGCGGCCGATAGTGGGACGGGGAAAAGTTTGCACACGTGGCCAAGGCGGTTCGTCGCTGCCCCGCGCCCGGAGCACTGAGAGCGCTTCGGAGCGACAAGCCCAAGTGCGTAGAGAGGCATCAGCGTGGCATCTGCCGACTTTATGCAAACCCGCCATACCCAGGTCTCGACGTCGGGGCTGGTGCTGCCAGCTGCCGTCAGGGGCCGCATAAGCGCTGGCGGTCAAGGCAGAAGATGGAGTCACCTTCTGCCCCCAACACGCGCAAACGAGTTCTACGCGCGCGGTCAATATCCATTTCAAGACAGCACGCGCAGTTGTCAGCCGTTTACGGCTTCACCTGCTCGTTGAACAGCTTGAGGATGCGCTTGTACTCGTCCAGCCATGCATCGGCGCGGGTGAACCCGTGACGTTCCAGCGGGTACGGCGCCACCTGCCAGTTGTCCTTGTGTAGTTCGATCAGCTTTTGCGTCATGTCCACCGAGTCCTTGAAGAACACGTTGTCGTCGATCATGCCGTGGGCGATCAGCAGATGGTCGCGCAGGCCGTCGGCGTAGTTGATCGGCGAGGAGGTCTTGTACGCCTCCGGGTCGAGCTCGGGCGTGTTGAGGATGTTGGAGGTGTACTCGTGGTTGTACTGCATCCAGTCGCCCACCGGCCGCAGTGCCGCACCGGCCTTGAACGTGCCCGGGCTGCGGAACAACGCCATATAGGTCATGAAGCCGCCGTACGAACCACCATAGATGCCGGCGCGTGCGCGATCGCCCTGTTTGGTGGCCACCAGCCAGTCCAGGCCGTCCAGATAGTCTTCCAGTTCCGGGTGGCCCATGTTGCGATAGATCGCGGTGCGCCAGGCGCGGCCGTAGCCTTCGGAGGCGCGGTAGTCCAGATCCAGCACGATGTAGCCCTGCTGCACCAGCAGGTTGTGGAACATCTGCTCGCGGAAATACGGCGTGTAGCGCTCGGACACGTTCTGCAGATAGCCGGCGCCATGCACGAACATCACGATCGGATACTGCCTGCCCGGCTCGGGATTTTTCGGCCCGTAATATTTGCCCCAAACCGTGCCGGCGCCATGCTTGGACGGCACCTGCACGTACTGCGGTGCGATCCACGGCTGCGCCTTGAATGCGGGCGTGCGCGTGTCGGTGAGCACGGTGGCCTGGCCGCCGGTGGCCGGTACCACGGCCAGCTGCGTGGGCAGGTAACTGCCGGAGTAGCGCACCAGCAGCTGCTGCCCGTTCGGCGACAGGCTGAAGCCTTCCACGCCGTTCAACGCCGTGACTTCGGTGAGCTGGTCGCTGCGCAGGTCCAGCTTGCACACCTCGTAGTCGCCCGGCCATTTCTGGTTGCACAGAAAGTACATGCCATTGCCGTCGGCGCTGGGCACCGGCATCGACACTTCCCATTTGCCGCGTGTGCGCTGACGCGGTTTGCCATTGCCTTCCACCGTGTACAGCTGCGAATAGCCCGATTCTTCCGACAGCAGCCACAGCGTGCGGTTGTCGGGCAGCCAGCCGAAATCGTTGAAGTCCCAGTTGATCCAGGCGCCATCGCTCAGGCGGTGACGCGGCTGCAGCCTGGCGTTGTCCAGGTCCACACTGGCGATCCAGCGGTCCTTGTTGTCCACCGCGCGGATTTCCACCGCCACGTTGCGGCCGTCGTCGCTCCAGTGCACGGCAGGGCCGCGACCGTCGCCATCGCTTTCCACCCGCACGGCGCGGTTGCCCTTGAGCGCATCGCGCTTGGCGGCCTTGCGCAGCGCGGCGAGCGGGTCGGTGGCAATGCCGGGCAATGCATCGAAGGACAGCTGCCGTGCGCTGCCTGCTGCCACATCGACCAGCCACAGCGTGTGCGCGGCCGGGGCGTTGCGGCCCACCCGGGTGCGCGCTTCCTGGAATTCCTCGTAGCCGGATTCGGTCACGTACTTGGGCATCTTGCCGGCCTGGCCTTCGTCGGCGCTTTTGGCCTGCGTCACCACCAGCAGGTGCCGGCCATCCGGCGACAGGGCGCTGTCCACGATCTCGACCTCATCGCCCAGGTACACCGGCGCCGCCGCACGGGTGGCGTCTGCACGGCGCCAGGCATCTTCCTGGGTACGCAAGGCGTCGCGCTGCTCGCGGTCACGACGCAGCGTGGCGAGCGTGGCCAGTTGCTGTTCCCGCAGCACATCGGCCTTGGGCGCGGCGTTGGGGTCGCGCTCGGCCTTGACCACGGCGACCTGTGCGGTGCCGCCGTCGGCACGCCAGTGGTACCAGTTGTTGCCCGCGCGCCAGATCGCGCCGCCATCGCTGGCGAACTGCGGACGCGATTCGAGCTCGTTGCTGCGGGTCAGCTGCGTCAATGCGCCCGAGCGCAGGTCACGCAGAAAGATGTCGCCATTGCGTGCGAACAGCATGCGCTGACGGGTTGCGTCGTAACTGGGGTTGGCCGCATCCAGGCCGGCGCGGGCGGTGTCGGCCACACGTTCGGCAGTGCCGCCGCCGGTGCTCTGGCGATAGGTGTCGCGCACCGGGCTACCGTCGCGCTTGAGCAGGTACTGCACCTGTTTGCCGTCCCATTGCCACCAGGCCTGATCGACCGACGGCCCGATCCAGTCCGGGTCGGCCATGACCTGTTCGATGGTGAGCGGTGCGGCGGACTGCGCATGTGCGGTGGCGGCCAGCAGCAGGAGGGTCAACGGCAACAGTCTGGGCATCGGTAACAACGGGCGCAACGGAAGAGCAGGCAAGCCTAGCAGTTTGCCTCTGCGGCACGCTTGGGCCACAGGTCATGCGTGGGCGGTGCCACGCCGCGGTCTGGGATGACGAGCGGGACTGTTGCGCGGCGGCAGACGGCGATGATCGACGCGGTGATGGTGGGCAGTGCAATGCGATGCCACGACGTCGCTGTGTGCCTGTCGATTGCGGTACCGGGATCGGGCTAGACGCTTCAGTCTGCCGGGCGCGCGTGCTTGCCTGTGCGGACCTGCGGCACTGCGCTTGATCGAGGCTGTGCGGCGTCGCGTTGGCGCTGCGGCCGGCTGGCGCGGCGGTTGCGTTCGAGCACTGCACGCGCGTTTGCGCGTAAACCGGCGCGGCCATGCACGACGCTGGTGTCCAGCGGCAGAAAGCGGCGTGCGCGTGTCGCGCAGCGATGCCTGTTCGCGCCGATCGCGTTGCAGCAGCGATGGCTCGGTGCACGGGTAACCGATGCAAAACGGCCGCTGGCGGTCGGGTCAATGCGCGTGGCCAGTGCTTCAGGCGGCGGCCGTCAGGTGAGCGGGTGGTCGGTAAAGATGCCCCATCGGATGCGCCGACCGGCACCGCACTTCCGTGAGGTGCGGCGTCGCTGGTTGCAGGCAGCGCGCATCCCAGCGGTAGCCCCGGTTGTCGTCCTGAGCCTTGCCGGCAGCACGCATCTGGCAGCTGTTCGGCCGCGTCCCACTGCCGGAAACCTCCCGACTTGCCAGCAGCCCGGGTGGCCCCCAAGCTAGCGCGCTTTTGCGATTGTCGGTGCACATGTCCAGCCTGCCTGCTTCTGCCGTTTTTCACCCGATGGCCGTCGGCGCGCCTGACCGGCCGCTGGCGTGGCGCGCGGGGCAGTCGGTCGACCTGGAGACGTTCATCGCGCACGTGCACGGCCTGGCGCAGCAGCTGCCCGACGGCCAGCACGCGGTAAACCTGTGCGAAGACCGGTACCGCTTCATGGTCGCGTTCTACGCCTGCGCGCTGCGTGGGCAGGTGTCGCTGCTGCCATCCTCGCGCGCGCCGGCCGTGGTCGGCGAAGTGCAGGCCCGTCACGCCGATGCGTACTGTCTGGGCGATCTGGCGCTGGAGCTGGCGCCGCCGCGGTATTGGCAGCTGCCGGCCGAGCTGCCGCAGGCCGATGGCGCGGTGCCGCAGCTGGCTGACGACGCCCTGGTGGCGATCGGCTTCACCTCCGGCAGCACCGGCAGCCCGCAGCCCAATCCCAAGACCTGGGGCAGCTTCCTGACCAGTACGCGGCAGGATCTGGTTGCCCTGCAAAGCCTGTGGGCCGGGACCGACGCGGTGCCGCACGTGGTGGCCACGGTGCCGCCGCAACACATGTACGGCATGGAGCTGTCGGTGCTGCTGCCGATGGTGACCGAGCTGGCGGTGCATGCCGGCCGGCCGTTCTTCCCCGACGATGTGGCGCGCGCGCTTTCAGAGATTCCCGCGCCGCGCGTGCTGGTGACCACGCCAGTGCACCTGCGTGCATTGGTGGAATCGGGCGTGGCGCTGCCACCGCTGGCGGGCATCGTGTCGGCCACCGCGCCACTGACCCAGGACATTGCCGCCGCCGCCGAGGCGCGCTTTGGCGGAGAAGTCCGCGAGATGTTCGGCTCCACCGAAACCTGCGTGTTCGCCGTGCGCCGCACCGCCCTGGAAGCGGCATGGACACCGCTGCCCGGCGTGCGTCTTCAGGCCCAGGCCGCGGGTACCCTGGTGCATGCACCGCATCTGGCCACCCCGGTGATGCTGGCCGACATGATGGACGTGGCCAGTGATGGCACCTTTCAGGTGCGCGGGCGCCAGGCCGACTTGCTGGAGATTGCCGGCAAACGCGCCTCGCTGGCCGATCTCACCCGCCGCCTGCTCGCCATCCCCGGCGTGGTCGACGGCACCATCGTGCAACTCGCCGCCGAACCCGGCCAGGCGGTGGGCCGCATCGCCGCGCTGGTGGTGGCGCCGAGCCTGGACGAAGCCCAGATCCTGGCCGCATTGCGCGTCAGCGTCGACCCGGTGTTCCTGCCGCGCCGCCTGCGCAAGCTCGCCGCCCTGCCACGCAACGAGACCGGCAAACTGCCGCGCGATACCGTGCTGGGCTTGCTCAACGGCTGAGCGTTGCAGACGCGCGCGTGCAGCCGGCAAACGCTGCCTGTCGCTCATCCTTGGCAGTCGGGCGCCGTAGACGGGATCTGCGGCGGGCGTGGTTTACCTACCCGTGTACCCCATCGATCTCCACCGCCAGCTCGTCGCGGCAGATCACCGCGTGCAGCAGCAGGCGCGGGACCGCATTGCCGAAGCGTGCGTCCAGGGCCTGGGCGACCTTGGGCAGATCGTCCTGCTCGCGCACATAGACCTTCAGGCGGGTGCCGGCGCCGAACTGCGCGGGCAACGCGGGCGCGTGCTGACGCGCGGCGCCGAGCAGGGCATCGAAATTGGCAAAGGTCTCTTCCAGCTGCGCCAGCAATTGGCCGGTATGCATCGAGGCATGGCCGACCACCGCCGCGGTGCCTGACAGCAGCAGGGGCATGTCGCTGCCGGGTGGCGGCAGCATGGCGCGCGCGAAGCTCGGCGGCTGCGGGCCGTACTGGCGCGGGTAGTGGTAGGCGCTGACCTGGCGCGGATTCTCCAGCGGCGTGCCGGCGTCAGCGGCGGCCAGCCAATAGATCTGGATGATGCGCTCGGCATCGCAGCGGCCCACCGCCGTGGCAGCGGGCAATTGCGCGGTGTCGAACGCTCCCAGCCCCCGCGCGCGGCCCACGCAGAACTGGCGATAGCGCTCGCGGTCGCCACTGCCAAGCGTGATCGCATCCAGGTAGTTCCAGATGCGCAGCAGGCGCGGTGTCGCGCTGCCGCTGACGAACGCGGTCATTTCCGCATACGCCTTGGCGGCGGCCTCTTCGATATCGACCTCCTGCTCGTCGATCTCGATCACGCCGAACTGCAGATGCCCATCGCTGGACCAGGCGATGTTGCCGTTACGGCCACTGCGCACCGGCGCATCGGTCCGCCACACTTCCAGCACGTCGGCCCGGTACGGCTGCAGCGGCACGCGCAGATAGCGCGGGTCGTCCAGGCCAGGCGCCGCGTTGCCGAATCCGAACACCGCCAGCACCTGCGGGTCGGCCAGCAATGCACTCGGGTCGGTCTGGTCGACATAATCGACCTGCAGGCGGGGGGGGCGCAGCGGCTGCGCGGTCTGGGCCGGGGAAGCGGTCATTGAGGGTCTCGTTGCAAGGTGTCGCCGTCGAAACCGAGCTTGGCCTGGCGCCGACGCAGGCGCCACGAGTGCCAGGCGCGCGGCATCATCGACAGTGTGGTGAGCGCATAAATGGCGCGGAACGCACGCAGGCGCAAGCGGACCTTGGGGCTGTCGAACACGTCGCCGGCCAGCATCGCCACCACCGCCTGTTCCAGCTGCCAGGTGTTCTGCGGCTGCGCGAACAGCGCGCGCATCGTCGGCGAGGTGAAGCGGTAGATGAACCATTTGAATTCGTCGATGCCGCGGTCCAGTTCACGCTGCAGCCTGCGCTGCAGCTTGGCCTCCTGCTGCGGCGCGCGCAGTGCGGCATCCACCATCGCCGCGCCGCGTTCGGCGCTGTGCATGGCCAGGAAGACGCCGGAGGAAAACATCGGGTCGACGAAGGTATAGGCATCGCCCAGCATCAGCCAGCGCGGCCCGGCCATGCGCGTGCATTCGTAGGCGTAGTTGCCGGTGGCATGCACCGGCGCCACCCGCTGCGCACCGGCCATGCGTGCGGCAACTTCGGGGTTGAGCGCCAGCGTGCGCATCAGAAACCCTTCGCTGTCGCCCTGACGGGTCTTCATGTACTCCGGATAGCAGACCGCGCCCACGCTCATGATGTCGTCGGGCAGCGGAATCAGCCACATCCAGCCGTGCGCGTGCCGATAGATGCTGATGTTGCCGGCATCCTCGCCCGGCCGCCGGGCGACGCCGCGGAAATGGCTGAACAGCGCTGCGGATTGATGTTTGGCATTGGCGCGCTTGAGCTTGAGCCGGTTGCCCAGGAAGGTGTCGCGGCCGCTGGCATCGAGCAGGTAACGCGGGCGGAACTGCAGGCGCTGGCCGTCGGCGCTGCGTGCCTGCAGCACCGGTTGTTCGCCGTCCAGGTTCACCTGTTCGACGAGGACCTGCTCACGCGCATCCACGCCCACCGCGCGTGCGCGGTTGAACAGGACCTGGTCGAACTGCGCGCGCGGGACCTGGAAGGCGAAGTCGGCCTTGGCATCGAGCGCGTGCGAAAACCGAAACGTGTTGTAGCCGCCGGCGTCGTTGGGGAAATCCGCGCCGCGCTTGAGCACGCCGATCTGGCGCACCTGTTCCAGCACGCCCAGCCGTTCGAGGATCGGCATGTTCATCGGCAGCAGCGATTCGCCGATATGAAAGCGCGGATGCTGCGCCTTTTCGAGCAAGGTCACCGCCCAGCCGAGCTCGGCCAGTACGATCGCTGCCGCACAGCCGGCCGGTCCGCCGCCAACGATCAGGACATCCGGACACTCCGGTCCGGGGGCCGGCCCGGCTGCCGGCATGGCGGTCGGGGTGGGGCGAACAACAGTGGAAGTCATCCTGGAACGAACCTGCAGCGGGCGAGCGTCAAGCAGTCATGATAGCCTGACCGGCGGCCCGGACACTGATGCGGGCCCATGCTGCACCCACTCAGGACCATGCAAGGACAGCGCGATCGCCGGATGCGACGCGGGCCGGGCGCTCGGAATCGACAGGTACGACCACGTACACTGACGAGGCGATGCGCCGCCCGCCCCGCCGATGGCCGCGCGCCGTCGCCTGCCTGCGCCGACTTTTGCCCGACCCTCACCCTGGAACTTCTGGATGTCCTCGCAAACCGCTGCCGAACGTGAACTGGCCGAACTCCTGGTCGAAAGCCTGAACCTGGAAGACGTCCAACCCGCCGACATCGATCCGGAGGCGCCGTTGTTCAATACCGGGCTGGGGCTGGATTCGATCGATGCGCTGGAACTGGCGCTGGCGATCAGCAAGCGCTACGGCTTCCAGCTGCGCTCGGACAACGACGAGAACCGTCGCATCTTCGCGTCGCTGCGCGCATTGTCGGCGCATGTCGAAGCCAACAAGACCGTCTGAGCTAGCGCCCGGCGACGCCCCGCCGTGGGTGCTCGGGCTGGGCGTGTTGCTGGCGGTGGCGTACTCGCCGCTGGCGCACTGGGCCAACGCCACCCACCGCCCTGAGCTGGCCGTCATTGCCGGTGGTTTGCTGGTGCTGATGGTGTTGATCGAACCGATGGTGGCGCGCCGGGCCTGGGCCTGGGCGCTGGCGGTGCTGACGTTGCTGGCCCTGAGCGCACTGTGGCACTCGCCGTATGCGATGTTGCTGCTGGCCGCGCCGCCGGTGGTGTTCACCGGCTGGATCGCCTGGTTCTTCGGCCGCAGCCTGCGCCGTGGGCGCACGCCCTTGATCACGCGCATTGTCGAAGGGCTGTATCGCCAGGCCGGCATGCCGATCACGCCCGAGCAATACCGCTACACGCGCCGCCTTACGCTGGCCTGGGCGCTGCTGCTGTGCGCGCTGACCCTGGTCAACCTGGTGCTGGGCCTGTGCGCCGAGCCCAGTGGCGTGCTGGCGCAGCTGGGCTACGCCTCGCCGCTGCCGATCAGCGATGCGCGCGCCTCGCTGTTCGCCAATCTGCTCGCCTACGGCGTGGTTGGCGGGTTCTTCGTTGGGGAATATCTATTGCGTGGCCGCTGGTTTCCACAGCGTCCCTATCGTAATCTGCCAGACTTCTTGCGCCAGATGGCGCGGCTCGGGCCGGACTTCTGGCGCGATCTGCTGCGCTGAGTGCGTGGCCAGGGGCAGCGACGTACGTGCATATTTTCGGGGACAAGACAAAGATGCCGTTGGCAAGGATGCCGTCGCGCCTGGCGTGGGCCGTGTTCAACCTGTTGCAACTGGCCTTTACGCTGACGTTTACCGCTGGCGGCATCGTCTATGCCCTGGTGCTGCTGGCGATCACGCGCGACGCCGACCGCCTGCTGCGCATGGGCGCCTGGATGTGGGCGCCGGTGCTGTTCCGCGGCGCGGGCGCCACCGTCATCGTTGAAGGGCGCGAGCAGGTCGATTGGTCCAAGAACTATCTGTTCGTCAGCAACCACCAGTCGATCATCGACATCTGCGCGCTGTTCTACGCGCTGCCGGTGCCGCTGCGCTTCTTGCTCAAGGAAGAAATGCTCAAGGTGCCGTTCGTGAACTGGTACGCACGCGCCACCGGCATGCTGTTTCTGGACCGCGACAGCCGCCGGGCCGGCGCGCTGGTGCGCCGTCAGGCCGCCGCGCTGCTGCGCGAGGGCAAACAGTTGTGTCTGTTTCCGGAAGGCACGCGCAGCCGCAGCGGCGCACTATTGCCATTCAAGGCCGGGCTACTGCAGGCCGCTATCGATGCTGGCGTGCAGGTGGTTCCGGTGGCGCTGGACGGCTGCGGCAAGGTATTGCCGGTCGATGGTCTGTTCAGGGTGCGCCCCGGCATCATTCGCGTACGGATCGGTGCGCCGATCGCAGTGACCGGGCCGGATGCGCCGGACCGCCAACAATTGACCGAGCAGGCACACAAGGCCGTGGCTGCAATGCTTCAACCCAGGATCTGAGTTCTGCGCTTATGGATTTCGTCGTGCCGCATGATCATCCCTGCCTGCCCGGGCATTTCCCGGGTCGCCCCGTGGTACCCGGCGTGGTCGTGCTCGACCATGTGCTGCAGGCGGTGGAAGCGCTGCATGGTCCGCGCGCAGCCGCGCGCCTGCCGCAGGTGAAGTTCGTGCAGCCCTTGCTGCCCGGGCAGACCGCCTCGGTCACGCTGGAAGGCGATGGCCCGCGCTGGCGCTTTCGCGTGCAGCGTGAGCAGACACTGCTGGTCAGCGGCGAGCTGGTGGCGGAGGCGGCGGCATGAGCAAGCACTGGAAGCAGCGTCCGGAAGGTGGCGGGCGCTTTGCGTTGTGGCTGATCCGCGGCATTGCACGGCACGCCGGGCGTGCGGTGGGGCGCGCGCTGCTGTATCCGATCACGCTGTACTTCCTGCTGGTGCGTGCGCCCGAGCGCGCCGCTTCGCGTGCCTATCTGGCGCGGGTGCTGGGGCGGAAGGCAACGCTGCGCGACGTGGCGCGGCATATCCACACCTTCGCCTCCACTATCCTGGATCGCGTCTACATGCTATGCGGGCAGATGCAGCGCTTCCGCGTGGACATCACCGGGCTGGATCAGCTGCACACGCAGATGGATCGCGGCCGCGGCGTGCTGATCTTCGGTTCGCACCTGGGCAGCTTCGATGCGCTGCGTGTGCTGGCCACCGAGCGCCCCGACGTGCAGGTCAAGGTCGTGCTGGACAAGGCGCACAACCGCGCCATGACCGACCTGCTGGGCGCACTCAACCCGCAGCTGGCCGCCAACATCATCGACGCCGGCATGGATGCGACCTCGATCGTCATGGCGATCAAGGAAGCCACCGATGCCGGTGCGCTGGTGGCGCTGCTGATCGATCGCCCGCGCGAAGGCGACCCCGCGTTGCCGGCGATGTTCCTGGGCCGCAACGCGATGTTCCCCACCTCGCCCTGGCTGATCGCCGCCGCGCTCAAGGTACCGGTGGTGCTGGCATTCGGCCTGTATCGCGGCGGCAATCATTACGAGCTGGCCTTCGAGACCTTCAGCGAAGGCCTGGACGTGCCGCGTCGTCAGCGCGCCCCGGTGCTGGCGGTACTCATGCGCGATTACGCCGCCAGGCTGGAACATTACACACGCTACGCGCCGTACAACTGGTTCAACTTCTACGATTTCTGGAACACCCACCATGCCGATGTGCCGCACCCTGCCGTGGATGCTGATACTGCTGTTCAGCGCCGCACCGCTATGCGCCGCACCGCCTGAGACGCTGGACGTCGGCCAGGTGCTGCAGCGCCTGGCACGCCCCGCACCGGTCAGCACCGAATTCGTCGAACTGCGTGGCTCGGCCCTGCTGAAGACGCCCTTGCGCGTGCAGGGCCACTACCGTCGCCCGGATGCGCAGACGCTGGTGCGCGAAGTCAGCGCGCCGTATCGCGAGACCACCACCTTGCAGGGCGACGAAGGCGTGCTGGAACGTGAAGGCAAACCGCCGCGACGTTTTTCGCTCAGCCGCGTACCCGAACTGGCGGGTCTGAAGTCCGGCTTCGGCGCGTTGCTGGGCGGCGACCGCGCACTGCTGGAACAGCAGTATCGCGTCAGCGGACAAGGCCGACCCCACGCCTGGGCATTGACGCTGCAGCCCAAGAACGCCGCCGTTGCCAAGCAGGTACGCGAATTGCGTCTGTACGGGCGCAACGACGAGCTGCGGTGTATCGAAAGCGTGCCGGCCAAGGGCGACGTGCAGCGCACGCTGCTGGCTGGTGCAGCGCGCGAGGCGGCCAACGTCACCGATGCCGCCGCGCTGACCACGCTGTGCCACGGTCCGGGCGCGTGACCGCGCGCGCGAGGGTTGCGCCGGTCGTCTGCAGAGAGATCACACCCTCCACCTTCGGCAAGCGTGTGCTGCCGCTGACCTTGCATGCCGCGCGCGCGGCCGGTGGACGTGCGGCCGCTGCAGCAGGACACGCACACCATGGCGTTTAAGTTGAACGCAAACCGCCGCATCGGCCTGGCGTTGCTGTGGCTGGCCTTGCTGGTGGCGGCCGGAATCTGGTTGAGCGAGACGCTCAAGGTCACCGGCGACCTGCGCAAGTTCATGCCCGCCCCGCGCACGCCGGCGCAGAAACTGCTGATCGAAGAACTGGGCGAAGGCCCGGGCTCGCGGCTGCTGCTGATGGCGTTGTCCCACAGCGACCTGGACACGCTGGCGGCGCAATCGCAGCAGCTACGCGAGACATTGGTCGCGCAGCCGGCGTTGTTCGAGTTGGTCGCCAATGGCGGCACTGCCGGCCTGGATGCGATTCCCGAACGGTTGCTGCCCTATCGGTATCTGCTCAGCGACAGCTTCGACCAGGCACCATTGGATGCATCGAGCCTGCAGGCGGCGTTGCAGGCGCGCGTGCAGGATCTGGGTTCACCGGCAGCGGCATTGGTGGAGCCGCTGCTGCCGCGCGACCCCACGCTGGAAGTGCTGCATCTGGCCGAAACCCTGCAGCCGGCAGCCGCGCCGCAGACGCGTAACGAGGTGTGGTTCGACCGGGCCGGCAGCTCGGCCTTGCTGCTGGTGCAGACGCGCGCGGCCGGGTTCGATCCCACTGGCCAGCAACTGGCCTACGACGCGGTGCAGGCGGCGTTTGCCAAGGTCAGCAAGGGCACTGCCACGCGGCTGACCCTCACCGGCCCGGGCGCGTTCGCAGTGGAGATCACTGCGCGTACGCAAGGCGAGTCGCAGTGGATCGGCACGCTGGACACGGTGGGCCTGGTGCTGTTGCTGTTGATCGCCTACCGCAGCTGGAAGATTCCGGTGCTGGGCGTGTTGCCGTTGGCCAGTGCCGGGCTGGCTGGTCTGAGTGCCGTGGCGCTGCTGTTCGATGGCGTGCATGGCATCACCGTGGCGTTCGGGTTCACCCTGATCGGCGTGGTGCAGGATTACCCGATCCACCTGTTCAGTCATCAGCGGCCCGGCCTGGATCCGCGCGACAACGCGCGCCATCTGTGGCCCACGCTGGCTACCGGCGTGGTGTCGACCTGCATTGCCTATGTGACCTTCCTGTTTTCCGGCGTGGATGGCCTGCGGCAGCTGGCGGTATTCACCATCGCCGGGCTGGCGACTGCCGCCATCACCACACGCTGGTTGCTGCCGTGGTTGATCGACCCGGCGCCGCGCGACTACGCCGACTCGCGCATGCTGGCGCTGCTGTGGCGTGGCATCGCGCGGCTGCCGCGCCCACGCCTCAGCCTGGCGGCGATCGCGGTGATCGGCATCGCGGTGATCGCCTTCGCACCGGGGCAGTTCTGGCAGAACGATCTGTCCAAGCTCACCCCGGTGCCGCCCAAGGCCCTGGCCCAGGACACCCGGTTGCGTCAGGAACTGGGCGCCCCCGATGTGCGTTACGTACTGGCGCTGCCGGCAGCCAGCGATGAGGCCGCGTTGCAGGCCAGCGAGCAGTTGCGCCCGCGCCTGGATGCGCTGGTGCGCGATGGTGCGCTGGTCGGTTACGACATGGCGGCACGCTATCTGCCCAGCGCCAAGACCCAGCATGCGCGTCAGGCCGCGTTGCCCGATGCTGCGCAGGCGCGCGCATTGACCGAGCGGGCCGTCGCCACCACGCCATTCCGCGGCGATGCGTTTGCGCCGTTCCTGCAGGACCTGGACGCCGCCAAGCGCGCCGCACCGCTATTGCCGAAGGATCTGGCCGGCTCGCCGCTAGCCACCTCGGTGGGCGGGCTGTTGCTGGGCCGCGGTGATCGCAGCACCGCCCTGGTGTCGCTGACCGGTCTGCGCGACCCGGCCGTCGTGGCCGCCGCCGTGCAAGGCAGCGGCGCACAACTGCTGGATCTGAAGGACGCCTCCGAATCGCTGGTGGCGGCCTACCGCGGCCGCGTGCTGGGCGCCTTGGTACTGGCAGCGCTGTTGCTGGCGGTTACCGTGGCCATTGCACTGCGCAGTCCGCGCCGCATCGTGCGGGTGCTGCTGCCAATGGCGCTGACCACGGTGCTGATCCTGGCGATCCTGCGTGGCACCGGTGTGGAGCTCAACCTGTTCCATCTGATCGCGCTGATCCTGGCCGCCGGCCTGGGGCTGGATTACGCGCTGTTCTTCGATCATGCCGGCGACGATCATGCCGACCAGCTGCGCACGCTGCATGCCTTGATCGTGTGCAGCCTGATGACGCTGCTGGTGTTTGCACTGCTGGCTGCATCGAGCATCCCGGTACTGCGCGCGATCGGCACTACCGTGGCGCTGGGCGTAATGTTCAATTTCATTCTCGCGCTGCTGGTCTCGCGTGAGCCGGCACTGGAGCGCAGATGCGATGGAGAGCCGCATGCAGGGACGTGACGCAATTGCCGCCTTGATTCCACACCAGGGCAGCATGTGCCTGTGGGAAGAGCTGGTCCAATGGGACGCGCAGCGCATCGTGCTGCGCAGTCATGCGCATCGCAGCGACGCGCATCCGTTACGCGCCAACGGGCGACTGCGTGCGGTGCATCTATGCGAATACGGTGCGCAGGCCATGGCTGTGCACGGGGGGTTGCTGGGCCGCGAGTCCGGCAAGCCGGTACGCCCGGGGATGTTGGTGGCCCTGCGTGGCGTGGACCTGCACGTGGCCTATCTGGAGGCGTTGCCCGAGGCCATCGACTGCGACGCACAGGTGCTGCTGCAGGGTGACGACAGCCAGCAATACAGCTTCCGCCTGACCCACGGCGCGCAATTGCTTGCCGAAGGGCGTGCCACGGTGATGCTGGGCGCTGCACAGGCCCTGTAGGAGCGCGCTTGCGCGCGATGAAGCATCACCGCCAAAGCCCCATCGCGCGCGAGCGCGCTCCTACCGGATGTGGGCGATCGATGCGGGCGCTCTATTCCTGCGCCTGCTGCCAGTCGTTAGGATGAGGCTCTTTCCGCCGTCTTTACGCGGCTTTATCGGGACTGTCATGAGCACATCCATTCCGCAGCGTCGTGCACTGGTGACCGGTGGCAGCGGCGATCTTGGCGGTGCGATCTGCCGCCAGCTGGCGGCGCAGGGGCGGCATGTCATCGTGCACGCCAATCGCAATCTTGCGCGCGCAGAAGCCGTGGTGGCCGCCATCGTGGCCGACGGGGGCCACGCGGAGGCGGTGGCGTTCGATGTGGCCGATGCGCAGGCCAGCGGTGCGGCGCTGGAGCAGTTGCTGGAAGCCGGGCCGATCCAGATCGTGGTCAACAACGCCGGCATCCATGACGACGCACCGATGGCGGGCATGAATGCGCAGCAGTGGCATCGCGTCATCGATGTCTCGCTGCACGGGTTCTTCAACGTCACCCAACCGTTGCTGCTGCCGATGGCGCGCACGCGCTGGGGCCGCATCGTCAGTGTGTCGTCGGTGGCGGCGGTGCTGGGCAATCGCGGGCAGACCAACTACGCCGCCGCCAAGGCGGCCTTGCATGGCGCGACCAAATCGTTGTCGCGCGAGATGGCCAGCCGCGGGATCGCGGTCAATGTCGTCGCGCCCGGCGTGATCGAAAGCGAGATGGTCGGCGAAAGTTTTGCGCCGGAGGTGATCAAGCAATTGGTACCCGCCGGGCGCGTGGGCAAACCCGACGAAGTCGCCGCGCTGGTCGCCTTCCTGTGTTCGGAATCTGCCGGTTACATCAATGGCCAGGTCATTGGCGTCAATGGTGGGATGGGCTGAGGACGGCTGGCAAAACGCAGGCGCTTGGCGCGAGGTGGGCGCGGCCGGCCCTGTGGCTGGCCTCGGCGCTTGTGGAACCTTTGACGGCATGGACGCCGCCACGGCGCTCTTAGAACGGATTCACCGTGTGTTCCCGTAAACGGCGGGGGTGTCGCGCCCTTGACCAGTCCTGCGTTGGAACGTCGCAACGGCGATGACGCTCATGCTAGTCCTGAGAGTGATTGAACGGTGCGGATGCGTCGGGTGTAGATCGGTTGGCCTGTGGCTTTGCTGCAGGGGCCCTCGACTAAGCTTCAACAGAGCCAAGTGATGACAATTCGCACAGTGCAGGCGTCTCGACCTGATTGCTCGATCCGGAAAGATCAGGCGCAGAGCGATGGTCTGCGCCGTTGCTGCAGGGCCCTTGCCCGCCCACCATCGCGGGACACGCTGCAAGTACGTCCATGTAGCTCCGTGGCGGCATCCATGCCGCCGCGGGTCCCGCGACGGTGGGCGGGCAAGGACCAGTGGAAATGGTCGGTCTGCATGGATTTCAACAGCGACTAGCAAGCTGCGACGCGGTGTCTTTGCCTTTCAAAAAAATCACCAGCCAACTGTCTGGCGTGGTGTCCTCGCCGATTGCGGGACCGTGTGGCGGCATGGATGCCGCCACCGAGCCTCCACGGACGGATTCACGGCGTGTCCCGCGAGCGGTGAGGGCACCGCGCGCTCGACCAGACGTGAAGACAGCCAAGTGATCGCGACACGCACGATGCAGGCGTCGCTACCTGATTGCTTGATCCCGGCAGCAAGGCGCAGAGCGGATGGTCTGCGCCGTTGCTGCAAGGACCAGTCGAAATGGTCGGTCCGCAGGTTTTTCAATAAAGCGGCCGCCTAACTGTCCGCCAGAACTCACCGCGTATCGGCGCGCTCGCTCAAGCTCACGCCGCGTCGGCGTACCACGTGGCCGTCAGGATCGGCGCGCCGCTGGCATTGGCGGTCAGCGCATCCAGGCCGTGGTCGGGCAGGTCCGGGTGGCGCTGGCGTGCCTGCTGCAGGATCTCGCGGGCCAGCACTGCCATCTGCGCCACGTTGGCGTGGATGCGCGCGACGAATGCGTCGTCGTCCAGGGTGTCGTTCAACGCGCCATTGAGTTCGTTGAACCAGCCGATCAGGTACTGATCCAGCAGGCGTCCTTCGCCGCCGGTGATGCCCTGTTCGGTATTGCGCACGCCCCAGTCGTGCAGCACGCGTTGCATCGCCAGATTCATGTCGCGCGCGTAAAGGAAATCTGCCTTCATGCGCGAGAGCAGGCTCAGGTCGGCGATGCGCCCGGCGCAGAACAATGGCGCCAGCAGCGACCAGTAGTAGGTGTAATCCCAGATCACCTTGACCGGCATGACCTGCTCGTCGCCGAACAGCGCGTACTGGTCCTGATACAGGGTCAGGGTGTTTTCGTAGAACGAGAAATACAGTTGCTGGTACAGCTCCACATACGGGCTGAGCGACTTGCCGGCGCGATCGCGGCCGATCAGTTCGCAGATGTAGGTGTTGGAGATGGCGATGAAGTCGCTGCCGGGCGAATAGAACGGGTCCAGGAACAACCCGGCCTCGCCGGTGAGCGCCCAGCGCTGCGATGAAAACACCTGCTTGCAACCGTAGGAGAACTTGCGCAGGAACAGGAAGTCCTGCAGCCGGTAGTCGGCCTTGTCGAGCGTGGCGGCCACCTGCGGTTGATGCAGGCGCAGCCAGTCCATGGCTTTGTCGTGGGTGTTCATCGTCTCCAGCGGATGCATGTCCGCATCGCAGACGATGCCCAGCGAATGCGCGCCCGAGGACAGCGGGATCAGCCAGAACCAGTAGCCCGGCCCGCACATGTGATTGGTCGAGCGCCAGCGATCGGGCGGGGTGCAGCGCTGCAACCAGCTGCTGTCCTGCGACCAGCCATTGGGGTCGATCAGCCCTTCCACGCGCCACCACACGGCGTTGGCATTGTGCGCGTTGTCCTGCGCCAGGCCGAGCTTGCGCTTGAGCAGGCCGGCGCGTCCGCTGGCATCCACCACCCAGCGCGCGCTCAGCGTCGTCTGCACGCCCGCCTGTTCGTAACGCACCGCGTGATCGGCCTCGTCCCCGGACAATTCAACGCCCTTGACGCTGCAGTTGTCGAGAAAGGTGATGCCCTGCGCGCGGGCGCGTTCGCCGAGGAAATTCTCGAAGCGGCCACGGTCGATCTGCCACGAGGGTGTCGGCAGGATCTTGCTCACGCCCAGTTCGGTGCAGCGGTCGATGTCGTCGCGCTTGTCGGAGAAAAAGAAGCGGAAGCCGAACTTGCGGATCTGCTCCGTCTCCAGATGCTCGCGCAGGCCCAGCACATCGGCGAAATAATGCGCACCGATTTCCACCGTGGATTCGCCGACCTTGAAGGCGGCCTCGCGCACCGGGTGCGCGCGGCGCTCCAGCACGGTGATCGCCAGCTCCGGATCGCGTTGCTTCAGTTGCAGGGCCAGGCTCAGGCCGGCCAGTCCACCACCGGTAATGACGACATCGGTACGCTGTGCATTCATGGGGACGGGTTGCTCTTGGTGACCGCCGGCACAGTAGCAAATTCGCCGTCGGCATCGTCAACGATCACCGGGTTGGCGCGCACATTGCGGTATTCGCGCCAGATGTGCCCGTACGTCCAGGCCTGGACGACCACGTGCGAGGTGATTTCCCATAGGTCGCGCACCAGCCGGAAGTGGCTCTTGCGGAAGGTGCCGGGCGCACTGCCGGCGTAGCGGGTTTCGATCGGCACCGCGACCACGCGCGCACCGGCCTGGCGCGCGGCCGAAATCAGCAACTGCGCTTCGAACACGAAGCCTTCGCCGGGCACGTCGGGCAGGGTGAACACCGAGGCCGGGTAGAGCCGCTGCCCGCTCTGGCTGTCCACCAGCTGGAAGCCGCAGGCCCAGGCGATGCCCCAGTCGCCGAAGTCGTTGCCGATCCGGCGGATGGTGGGCTGGGTGGCGCGCTTGCGCATGCGTGCACCGACGATCACGCAGCCGGGATGGCGGTTGGCCGCCGCCAGCAGGCGCGGGAAGTCGGCGGCCTTGTGCTGGCCGTCGCCGTCCATGGTCATCACCGCACGCATGCCCATCTGCTGGGCGCGTGCAAACCCGCTGCGGAGCGCGGCGCCCTTGCCCCTGCGCTGCGGGTGGCGGATCAGGATGACCGGCAGGTCGGCGATGCAATCGGCCGTGCCGTCGTCGGAGCCGTCGTCGATCACGATCACATGCGCGCAATAGGTCAGCGCATCGGTGACCACTTCGCGGATGCGCAATGCCTCGTTCAGGGCCGGCACCAGGATGGCGGTGTCTTCGCGGCTCAGGGGTACCCGGCTCATCGTTGCAGCTCCACATGCAGCACGCGCCCAGGGCCGGCATGCAGTGCCACGGCCTTGCCAGCGCCGGCCAACAGCTCGAACAGCGGCAGCATCGGCGCCATTGCATTGCCGGCGACATGCCGCGACAACGGTCCTTCGGCCGGCGAGGGCACGCCGTCGTCCAGCCGCGCCTGCAGTTGCGGCCTGCCGGCCTGGCCGGCACGGCCCAGCACCAGCGCGCCCCCGAGCAGGCCCTGGCTGGGCGAGATCCGGCCCAGCGGCCCAACCGAGCGCGCGTCGTAGCCGGCCAGCAGCACCGCATCCACGCCGTCGGTGAGCTGCACCAGCGCTTCCAGCAGGCCTTGCGCGAAGCTGGCCGCGTTGGCGCTGATCGCGGTGGTCGGGGTCATCGCACCGGCGCCGATGGTCCAGTAGCCGGCCGCGGCGTTGTGCACCGAGTTGTGGAACTTGGTCGGCGAGATGGCCAGCGGGTCGCTGGCCAGGGTGGTGCACATGTAATCGGTGATGGCCAGATCGCCGTGGGTGGAAGTGAAGACCGAGGGCAGGCTGGTCGGGGCGCGCCCGGCGGCCGTGCAGGCAGCCAGCGCGGCTTCCAGCGACACCGCCACCGTGTCCGGTGCGCGGCGGCGTTCATTGGCGGCCAGCAGCTGCGGCGCCGGACGCGCCGGGGTGTCCTGCAGCGCGCCGCCGTGCACGAAGGCTTGCGCGGCCTCCCAGTGGGGCAGGCCCTGGGTCCAGAAGCCGATGCCTTCGATGGTGGCGGTCAGCATCAGCGTGCCCGCCCGAACAGCAGCGAGCAGTTGTTGCCGCCAAAACCGAAAGAGTTGTTCATTGCGTAATCGATCCGGGAGTGGGCAGTGTCGAAACGGATCTGCGGCCCGCAGGCCGGGTCGGGCACCTCGCTGTTGAGCGTGCCCGGCAGCAGGTCGTCGCGCAGCGCCAGCAGTGCGATCACCGATTCCACGATGCCGGCCGCGCCCAGGGTGTGCCCGGTCCAGGCCTTGGTCGAGCTGGCGTGCAGGGTATCGGGGAAGATCGCCGCCACCGCGGTCGCTTCCACGCTGTCGTTGGCCGGGGTGGCAGTGCCGTGCAGGTTCAGATAGCCCACCGCGCCCGGCTCCAGGCCGGCACGTTCGAGCGCGCCGCGCATCGCCAGCTGCGCGCCCAGGCCCTGCGGATGCGGGGCGGACATATGGTGCGCATCGCTGGATTCGCCATAGCCATACAGCCACAGCGCCGCGTCCGGTGCCGCCTCGGTGCGTTCGACCAGCGCAAAACCGCCGGCCTCGCCCAGGCTCAGCCCGACCCGTCGCGCGTCGAACGGCTGGCACATCTCCGGCGCCACCACCTGCAGCGAGTTGAAGCCGAACAGCACGCTGCCGCACAGCGTGTCCACGCCGCCGACCAGGGCCGCGTCGATCACCCCGGCGGCCATCAGCCGCGCTGCCTGCGCAAATACCTTGGCGCTGGACGAACAGGCGGTGGCCACGGTGACGCTGGGGCCGCGCAGGCCGGTGGCGTGCTGCACGAAGTCGCCCAGCGAATGCGGCGTGTGCACGATCGGGCGCTCCAGATCGGGCGGGAAGCGCGCGCCGTCGGCGTCTTCCACCAACCGTGTATAGGCCTCTTCGCTAGCACCGATGCTGGAGGTGGAGGTGCCGATGATCACCGCCACGCGCTCGGCGCCGTAGCGCTGCGCGGCGGCCTGCGCCGCGTCCAGCAGGCCATCCTGCTGCAGGGCCAGCCAGGCCAGGCGGTTGTTGCGGCAGTCCCAGCCTTGCAATGCGGCGGGCAGGACCACGTCTTCCACGCCGTCGACGCGGCCGATCCAGCAGGGCAGCGGTTGCGGCCCGAAATCGTTGCGACGCAGGCCGCTGCGCTGCGCCCGCAGGCCGGCGGCCTGGGCCGCAAGACCCGCACCGAGCGCGGTGGTGGACGTGAAGGCGGTGACGGCGACCGGGGCCATCTGGGACGAATGCTGCGCTTGGCTCACGGTGGTCTGGCTGGCAAAAAGTGCTCGCAGTATATCGATGGCGTGGCTGGGCCCCGTCGATGGCGCAACTGAACGCGCCGGTCATGTCGCTGACGCAGCTGGGATTTTTCGCAGCGGCCGCGCTTTCGCCGTCGCCGCAATTGGGACACAATCCTGCGGCCCACCTCTCTTACGAGCGCGATCACGCGCGCATGCACGCCTACGTCTATAAAAGCCAACGCAAGCAGGACACCTTCGTCTATCTCGCCACGCGTGACGACTTCTCGGGTCTTCCCGCTGCCGTGCACACGCAGCTGACGCCATTGACCTTCGTGCTGGAGGTGGCGTTGACGCCTGAGCGGCGCCTGGCGCAGGCCGATGCGGCCACCGTGCGCGAGGCGCTTGGCAAGCACGGGTTCTATCTGCAGCTACCCAAGACGGTGGTGCTGGCGGGCGAGTGCGACCATGACTGAGCCGCAGTGTGCCGCGCGGGTGCGCGCCGCCGCCCTGGCTGGCGCCGCCGGTGTGGGGTTGTCCCTGCTGGGCGGGTTTGGCGGCGGCATTGCCGCGGTGAGTCTGTGGCTGGCCCAGCCGGCCTTTGCCTTGGCGGTGTCGTGGGCGCGCGGCAGCCGCGCGCTGGCGACCCAGCCGCGTGCCATTGCCCAGACGCTGCCACCGTTGCTGACGATCTGGGGCGTCGGGCTGCTGGCGTTGGCCGCACTGATCAGCTGGCCGCTGACCGCCCTGCGCGACAGCGGCAGCCTGGCTGCGGCGCTGGCGCTGAGCGTGGCGATCAGCGCCGCGTTGCTGGGCCTTTGGCGGACCTGGCCGTTGTGGGGCGAGGTCGAGCGCGACGGTGGCGCGCTGGCGCCGCGCTGGCATGCGCTGGCCACGCAGGAATTGCATGCCTGGCGTGGCCTGCTGGCGGCCGCGCTGGTGCTGGCGGTGTGCACGCTGGGGGTGGCTCTGGCCTGGCCGGGCTGGTTGTCCGACAGCCTGCGCTGGGGCCTGGCGATTGCCGCGGCCGCGTTGCTGCCGGCCGCCCACCTGCTGCTGCAACGCACCGCCGCACCGACCCGCAGCGATGCGCCGGTGGCACGCCAGGCGGCCGATTTCTTCAATGAGGCTGCCGCCGAGCCGCGCCCGCTGGAGCCGGTGGCCCAGCATCAGCTGGTGCCCGAATTGTTCGAGGCCGCGCGCAGCGGCCGGGTGGATCGCGCGCTGCAGTTGCTGGAGGCCGGTGCCGACCCGCAGGCGATGCCGCTGCCGGAATGGCGCGACCAACGCAGCCTGCCGGCACTGGCGGCGGTGCTGCCGGACCTGCGCCTGCTGCGCGAGTTGATCGTGCGGCGCGTGGACGTCAACCAGCCGCACCGCGGCATGACCCCGCTGCTGGCCGCCACCCGCGACAGCTGGCATGGCCGTCCGGATGCGGTGATGACCCTGCTGGCCAACGGCGCCGACCCGCGCGCCAGCGACAACGACGGCAACACCCCGTTGCACCATGCAGTACGCAGTTCCGACCCCGGCGTGGCCGCGCTGTTGCGCGATGCCGCCGCCGAACTCGATGCGCTCAACAACGACGGCCACTCGCCGCTGGCAATGGCCTGCCAGGTCGGCAACTGGCGGCTGGCGAAATTCCTGCTGGAGCGCGGTGCCCATTCCGAACCGGATGGCGGCGCACCGGTGCTGCTGGCAGCCGCCGGCACCGAAGAGGACGACCCGGCCGGGGTGCAGCTGCTGCTCAAGCACAAGGCCCGTGTGGATGCGCGCGACCGGCAGCGCCGCAGCGCCCTGCACGAAGCCGCGCTGGCGGGCCATGGCGACATCGTCGAGGCGCTGCTCTCGGCCGGGGCCAACCTGGAAGCGCGCGATCTGCTTGGCCGCACGCCGTTGCTGGACGCCGCGCGGCAGGCGCGCAGCGCGGTGCTCGAACGCCTGGTGGCGCGCAAGGCCGATGTGCTGGCCGTCGATGGCGAGGGCCGCAATGCGGTGATGCTCGCCTGCGCCGCCGACAGCGTCTCGCCGGCGCTGATTCGCCGCCTGCTGGATCTGCAGGTACCGGCCGACGCGGCCGATGTGCATGGCCGCCGCGCCGTGGACGTGGCGGCCGAAGCCGGGCGCTGGGCGATCGTGCAGTTGCTCGATCCGGCCTACCCGCTGCCGGCCGCCGTCAGCGACGCCCCGGGCGACACCCCGGGTGGGACCGTGTTGCCGGATCGCCCGCCATTGGTGCTGCTGCGCGAAGGCCTGCAGTTCGGCCAGCGTGACGGCCTGACCGCCCTGGCGCGGTTGTGCGGCCCGGAAGAACTCGGCGGCCTGCTGCACGACGCGCACCTGGCGCTCAATGCCGATGCGGTCGACTGGCTGTTGCGCCACGGCGCCGATGCCGAAGTGCGCGATGCCTGCGGCGATGTGCCCATGTTTGCGCTGCTCTCGCGCGGCGTGGAGGCGGTGCCGGCCATGCAGGCCCTGCTGCGCCATGGCGTGTCGCCGGCCGGCGCCGGTGGGCTGACCCGGCTGCTCAGTGCCTGCGTGCAGCACGACGCCGCATCGCGCGGGCTGGAACAGTTCGCGCTGGAATTGCTCGACCGCGGCGCCGACCCGTTCGCGCCGTCGGCGGCGGGCGACCCCCCATTGTCGCTGGCGGTGCGGCTGGGCTGGCTGCGCCTGCAGCAGTGGCTGCTGGAACACGGGGTGGACCGCGAAGCGCGCGACAGCCATGGCATGACCGCACTGCATCTGGCCACCGCGCTGGGCCGCGACGCGTCGCTGAAATTATTGGTCAAGCAGGGCGCCTCGCCGGAAGCGCGCGCTGCCGACGGGCAGACCCCGCTGGGCGTGGCGTTGTCGATCGGCCGCCGCGATCTGGCCGACTGGCTGGACTGGCGGATCTGGTCGCTGCCGCGCCGCACGCTGCGCGAGGCCGATGTGCCGTCCGCGGCGATGACCGGCGACACCGACGCCGTGCGTCGCCTGATCGACCTGGGCCTGCCGGTGGATGCCGTCGACGCGCAGGGCTGCACCGCGCTGCTGCGTGCGGCCGGTGGCGGCCATCTTGGCGTGGTGGCGCATCTGCTCGGGCGTGGCGCCGATCCGCAGCGCGCAGCCAACAGCGGCGCCACCCCGTTGTCGGCGGCGGTGAGCATGCGCCAGACCGAGATCGTGGCCGCCTTGCTGCAGGCCGGCGCACAGATCGAGCACCGCCTGCCGGGCGGGGTCACCGTGCTGATGCTGGCCTGCGCGCTGGGCCTGCCGGACATCGTGGCGCGCCTGCTCACTGCGGCAGCCGATGTGCATGCCACCGACGATCAGGGGCTGGCGCCGCTGCATTGCGCGGCGCTGTACGGCTTCACCGCGCGCGACAAGACCCGCCTGCTGGCCCTGCTGGATACCGTGCTGCTGGCCGGTGCCGACCCGGACCATCTGGCCGGCGGCCGGGTCAGCCCGTTGCTGCTGCTGCTGGGCGCGCGTGCCGAACCGGGCACGGCCTGCGACGAGAAGGTGGTGCTGGCCGGCGTCGAACGCCTGCTGGACGAAGACGTCTCGCTGGATGTGGCCGACCAGCGTGGCTTCGGCCCGCTGCATCTGGCCGCGCTGCACGGGCTGCCGCTGCTGGTGCAGCGCCTGCTGCGCGCCGGTGCCGACGCCGATCGTCGCGATGCGCTCAACCGCACCCCGCGCGAGATCGCCATCATGCGCGGCTTCATCGATGTGGCCGGCCAGTTCGAACCGGCGCTGCCGGGCGTGTCGTCGATGGCGCGCTTCCTGCGCGAAGGCCGCTGAGCCGGCGCGGCGGGCAACCGCTGCGGGTGCTGTTCGTGTGCAGCCGCAACCGCCTGCGCAGCCCCACTGCCGAGCGCGTGTTCGCCGACTGGCCCGGCGTGCAGGCCCAGTCGGCCGGTCTGGCTGCCGATGCCGACGTACAGGTCACCCCCGAACTGCTGCACGAGGCCGAGCTGGTGCTGGTGATGGAGCGCCGCCATCTGCAGTTGCTGCGCAAACGTTTCGCCGCGCATCTGCGCCATTGCCGCGTGCTGTCGCTGCAGATTCCCGACGACTACGCCTACATGGACCCGGCACTGATCCGTCGGCTGGAACACACGGTGCCACCGTTGCTGCGCTTGCCGGCGTATTCGTAACCTGATCCCGACACCGCACATGCAAGACTGCATGTTCTTTCGCCGGAAGGAAGCGCCCATACGATGAGCGTGCGTATCGAGGACCACGCCATGCTGGGCAACTGCCACAGCGCGGCCCTGGTCGACCACCGTGGCACCATCGACTGGCTGTGTCTGCCACGCTTCGATTCCGATGCGGTCTTCGCCTCATTGCTGGGCGACGAGCAACACGGGCAATGGGCACTGGCGCCCGCAGCGGACTTCCGCAGCGAACGTGCCTACGAAGACGACAGCCTGGTGTTGTGCACACGGCTGACCACCGACACCGGCACGGTGGAGCTGGTCGATTTCATGGTGGCCAGCGAAGACGGCGAGGTGCATCAGCACCTGGTGCGCATCGTGCGTTGCGTGCAGGGCGAAGTGCCCATGCACATGCGCCTGACCTTCCGCTTCAACTACGGCCGCACGGTGCCGTGGGTGACGCGCATCGACGACGGCATCCGCGCCATCGCCGGCCCCGATCAGCTCGCACTGCGCTCGCCGCAGACGCTGCACGGCGAGGACATGGGCACCGAAGCGGACTTCACCCTGCGTGACGGCGAGAGCACCTGGTTCCTGCTCAGCCACGGCGCCTCGCACCAGCCCACGCCACCGGCGATCGACCCGAAGCAGGCGCTGCAACGCACCACCGCGTTCTGGCATGGCTGGGCGCGGCGCTGTACCGACGTCGGCCCGTGGACCGAGCAGGTGCGCCGCTCGCTGGTGGTGTTGAAGGGGCTGAGTTATCTGCCCACCGGCGGCATCGTGGCCGCGCCCACCGCCTCGTTGCCCGAGCATCTGGGCGGCACGCGTAACTGGGATTACCGCTACTGCTGGCTACGCGATTCGGTGTTCACGCTGATCGCCTTGCTGCAGGCCGGCTATCGCGACGAAGCTGCCTCGTTCCGCGACTGGGTCCAGCGCACCATCGCCGGTTCGCCCGATCAACTGCAGGCGCTGTACGGCATTGGTGGCGAACGCCGCCTGCAGGAATGGGAGGCGCACTGGTTGCCCGGTTACGAGAACTCCGGCCCGGTGCGCATCGGCAACGGCGCGGTGGATCAGTTCCAGCTCGATGTCTACGGCGAGCTGATTGGCGCCTTCCATTACGCGCGCGAAAAAGGCGTGGCGCCGCCGTCCGATGACGATGGTTCTTCTGCTTCGCTGCTGGAAAAGATCCTCGACACGCTGGAAACGCTGTGGCGCCAACCCGATGAAGGCATCTGGGAAATCCGCGACGAGCGCCGCCACTTCGTGCACTCCAAGGTGATGGCCTGGCTGGCCTTCGATTGCGGCACCCGCGATGGCATCACCCATGCCACTGCGGAAAAACGCGCGCACTGGGGCCGCATCGCCGAGGAGATCCGCGCCGAAGTGCTGGAGAAGGGCGTGCACCCGGACGGGCACTTCGTGCAGAGCTATGGCTCGGACCGCCTGGACGCATCGCTGCTGCTGATTCCGATCGTCGGCTTTTTGCCGGCCGACGACCCACGCATCGCGGCAACCGCCGATGTGATCGCGCGCGAGCTCACCATCGACGGATTGGTCGAACGCTATCGCGCCGACGACAGCGCCGATGGCCTGCCGGCGGGCGAGGGCACCTTCCTGGCCTGCAGTTTCTGGCTGGTGGAAAATTTCGCGCTGGTCGGCCGTACCGACGAAGCGCGCGCATTGCTCGAGCGCCTGCTCGGACTGTGCAACGACGTGGGGCTGCTCGCCGAAGAGTACGACCCACGGGCAAAACGCATGCTTGGCAACTTCCCGCAAGGGTATTCCCACGTGGCCCTGGTCAATGCGGCACTGCGCCTGCACGGACGCATGGGCGAAGAGGAAACACATCCATGAACGAGCAACAGACCACACCGCCCTGCATCATCGTGGTATTTGGCGCGCGCGGCGATCTGACCCGGCGGCTGGTGATGCCGGCGCTGTACAACCTGCGCCGCGCCGGTGCGTTGGGCGAGCAATTCGCCATCGTCGGCATGGACCACGGCGACATCAGCGAGCGCGCCTGGCGCAGCAACATGGGCCAATCGATGACGCAGCTGCTCAGCAGCCGCGATGCGGAATTCCAGACCGACGAATTCGACACCGACACCTGGGACTGGCTGCGCGAGCGCATGCATTACCTGCGCGGCGACTTCACCGATGTAGGCGCCTACCAGGCGCTGGACGGCGTGCTGGAGAAACTGCACAAGCGCTACGGGACGCAAGGCAATGTGCTGTTCTATCTGGCCACCGCCGCACGCTTCTTCGAGCCGGTGCTGCTCAACCTGGGCGAAGCCGGCCTGGTCAAGCAGCGCGAGAACCAGGGCTGGCGCCGCGTGATCGTGGAAAAACCCTTCGGTCACGACCTGCCCAGCGCCGTCGCGCTCAATGCCACCGTGGCCAAGGTGCTGCACGAGGATCAGGTGTTCCGTATCGACCATTTCCTGGGCAAGGAAACCGTGCAGAACATTCTGGCGTTCCGCTTCGCCAATGGCCTGTTCGAGCCGGTGTGGAACCGCGACCGCATCGATCATGTGCAGATCACCGCCGCCGAAACCATCGGCGTGGAAGGGCGCGGGCGCTTCTACGACCCCACCGGGTGCCTGCGCGACATGGTGCCCAATCACCTGTTCCAGCTGCTGGCGATGATCGCCATGGAGCCGCCGGCCGCCTTCACCACCGAGGCCATGCATCGCCGGCGTGCGGAAGTGATCGAAGCGGTACGCCCGATCAAGCCCGAAGACGTGGTACGCGGGCAATACGCCTCCGGCGCGGTCAATCGCAACGCCGTCCCCGGTTACCGCGAAGAAGACACCGTGCCGGACGATTCGGACACGGAAACCTACGTGGCGATGAAGTTGCAGGTCGACACCTGGCGTTGGGCCGGCGTGCCGTTCTACCTGCGCACCGGCAAACGCCTGCGCGAACGCACCACCGAGATCGCGATCCGCTTCAAGCCAGCGCCACTGGCACCGTTCCGCAGCACTGAAGTGGGCGGCTACGGCCCCGACTGGCTGGTGCTGCATATCCAGCCGGATGAAGGCATCTCGCTGCAGTTCGACGTCAAGCGCCCGGGCGCACAGGTCGCACTGGCGCCGGTGCGCATGGATTTCCGTTATCGCGACTGGTTTCCCAAGGAATACACGGTGGGCTACGAGCGCCTGCTGCAGGACTGCATGAACGGCGAGGCGGGCCTGTTCCAGGATGCGGCCATGGTGGAAGGCGCCTGGCGCATCGTGCAGCCGATCCTGGATGCGTGGAAGCAGCCAGCGAGCGACTTTCCCAACTACGCCGCCGGCAGCGCCGGCCCCTCGGCTGCCGACGCACTGCTGGCCATGAATGGCGGGCACGCCTGGCGCGCGCTCACCCCCGGCCGCAAACCGCCACCGCGCCGGCCGCCGGAAGCGCGTGCCAGTGCTGCAACGCCGGTGAAGAAAGCCCCCAAGAAGGCGGCCAAGAAAGCGACCAGGACGGGTAGCGCGTCCAAGGCAACCAAAGCGTCAACCAAGCGAGCGTCGGCGGCTGCCAGCCCGCCTGCGCAAGCGGCAGCCTCGGGCACCTCGGCAAAGAAGACCGCTACCGAGCGTGCAAGCAAGCGCGTGGCAAAAGCACCAAGGACCACCAGCAGCGCAGCAGGCAGCAAGGCCGCAGCGAAGAAATCCTCGGCCCGCACCACACGCAAGCCACGCAGCTGAGCGACAGAAACGCCGCCGCCGCCGGGCGGCGGCTGTGCACGCAGACAGCGTGCAATGAATCGCAGTCACGCAATGCACGCGCCCGCGTAGGAGCGCGCCCGAGCGCGACGGGCATTACCGGTAAAGCCCCATCGCGCTCAGGCGCGCTCCTACAAAAGCGCGGCTTCGCGAGTTGATGCGCGGTTGTTGATGGCGCAACGATTCGCCGATTTTCGAGTCGGCACTCGCCAGCGAGCGGCCGGTATTCGCTGCCTCGTAGGAGCGCGCCCGAGCGCGACGGGCATTACCGGTAATGCCCGTCGCGCTCGGGCGCGCTCCTACGTCAGTGCGATGTGCCGGGCTCAACGTTCGTGCGTGGTGGTGGGTGCCGGCTCGCCATCCACATCCGCCCTGACGTCGGCTTCGAACAGGTTCATCAGGTCGGCGCGCGCGTCGCGCGAGGTCTGGATCACCTTGGCTTCGTCGTCGTAGACCAGGTGCTGGCGGCGGAGCAGGTCTTCGTCGTGCTGGCGGAAGCGTTTGACGTGTTCGCGCGCATCCGCCTCGCCGAGTCCCAGCGAGGTCAATACCCGCCCACTCAGTTCCAGGCTGGAGGCAAATACCTCGCGAAACGGTTCGGCACCCAGGTCCATCAGCTTCCAGGCGTGCTGGCGGTTGCGTGCGCGCGCCAGCACCGTGGCCTGCGGATACAGGCGGCGGATCAGGCGCACCGTCTTGATGTTGGTTTCCGGGTCGTCCACCGCGATCACGAACACCTTGATGCGGTCGGCACCGGCGGCGCGCAGCAGCTCCGGGCGGGTGGGGTCGCCGTAATACAACTGGCTACCGAAGCGGCGCAGGTCCTCGACGGTGTCGGGGTTGTGTTCCAGCGCCACGAACGGCACGTGCCGCGCGGTGAGCAGGCGCGCAACCACCTGGCCAAAGCGGCCCATGCCGGCCACCAGCACCTTGGGCGTCTGCGCGTCGATGGTGTCGAACGGGCGCTCGGACTTGGGCGCACGCAGGCGCAGCGGTCCGTTGAGGATGCGTTGCATGACCAGCAGCAACAGCGGCGTCAGTGCCATCGACACACCCACGATGGCCACCAGCCGGTCGTGATTGGCCGCGTCCAACAGGCCCACGCGGTCGGCCTCGTTGAACACCACGAACGCGAATTCGCCGCCCAGCCACAGCACGCTGCCCAGCATCAGGCTGCTGCGCAGCGGCAGCTTGGCGAGGCTGCCGATGCCCACCAGCAGCGAGAACTTCACCACCAGCAGGATCGCCACGCCCGCCGCGATCAAGCCGGGCTCGGCGACCACGCGGTTGAGGTCGATGCCCATGCCCACCGAGATGAAGAACAGCCCCAGCAGCAGCCCTTCGAACGGTTCGATCTGCGATTCGAGTTCATGGCGGAATTCCGAATCGGCCAGCAGCACGCCGGCGATGAAGGCTCCCAGGCTGGCGCTCAATCCGGCTTCCTGCATGATCCAGGCGGTGCCCAGCACCACCAGCAAGGCGCTGGCGGTAAACACCTCCGGCATGCGCGTGCGCGCCACCACGTTGAACAGGTGGCGCAGCACAAAGCGCCCGCACAGGATCACCAGCGCCAGCGCCGCCACGGCCTTGGCCACGTCCGGCCAGGCGAGGGTGGCGTTCTTGCTGCCGCCCAGCAGCGGAATGGCCGCCAGCAACGGGATCGCAATCAAGTCCTGGAACAGCAGAATCGCAAACGCCAGCCGGCCGTAGTCGCTGCCCAGCGCCTTGCGCTCGGCCAGCAATTGCAGGCCCACCGCGGTGGACGACAAGGCCAGTGCCACGCCGATGATCAGCGCGCTCTTCCAGCCCAGATTGCCCACCATGAGCAGGCCGCCCAGGATCACCGTGGTCACCACCACCTGGGTGGCGCCGGCGCCGAACACCGAATGGCGCATCACCTTCAGCCGCGCCGGCGATAGCTCCAGCCCGATCACGAACAGCAGCATCACCACACCGATCTCGGCCGCACCGCTGATGCGCTCGGCGTCCTGCACCACGCCCACGCCATCGGGTCCGAGCACCACGCCGGCCACCAGATAGGCCAGCACGGCTCCCAGACCAAAGCGCTTGAACACCGGCACCGCCACGATGGCGGCCAGCATCAGCACCAGAGCCAGTTCAAGACCACCGCTATGCATGCACGTTCTCCGTTGAGGTGCTCATTATGCCGCCGGCCTGCGTGTGCCCGCCTGGATTGGCGTGCGCTGCGTGCAACGGTGCGGGCCGGCGGTACGCTTCGGTTGGGTGATCCGCCAAGCGCTGTGAGGCGCGCAGCACGCCACCGGCAACCGGTGTCCGTCCGATGACATGACGCGGCCGCACGGCAACGACGCCTGCCTGCGCCCAATCCCGGCATCGAGGCACGGTGCGCCGCGTTGCAGTCGCCAGCGCATCGCCTGTTCCGGGCCGCGCTGCAACAGGTCAGGTGAGCGCACGCTCCAGGCGTCGGGTCTCCATGCGTGCATGCTGCGAGGTGCCGCCCCGGCCCGCCACGGTGGCAGACGCCGGCCACTCGCACGGCCTGCACGGTCGCTGAGCATGGCCTGCGCAGGGCATTGACCAAGCCGACTCAGGCGCGCAGACTGCGCCGCGCTGCCGTCCGGATCGCCGGTCGGTGCGCACTCTCGGAGCCCTATCTCATGTCCAGCGACAGTCACCCTAGACCCGGGTCGATGACCCAGCTGGCGCGCGCCTGAGGCTTCAGGTTCGCCGGCTGTCATCGACGACGGTCGTCACCAGGCGAACCACCATGTACAACGAAACCCTGCGCCTTGCCCAAGGCGTCGATGCCTTGATCGCACCCATGGCCGACTTCAATACGGCCGATGCGGTGGAATACCTCAATACCCTCGACCGCGACGATGCCGCCCATGTGCTGGCCGCGCTGCCACCGCCGCGTGCGGTGAAGCTGCTCGAACAACCCGAGCTGCGGGATGCCAGCGAACTGATCGCGCAACTGCCTGCCGAACAGGCCGCCTCGCTGCTCGGGCAGATGGCCGACGACCGCGCCACCGATATCTTCCATGGGCTGGATGCCGACCAGCGCCAGCCGCTGCTGTGGTTGCTCAGTGCCGAGGCGCGGCTATCGATCCAGGCGTTGATGCGCTACCCGCCCAACACCGCCGGCGCGCTGATGACCACCGAGTTCGTGGCGGTGCCGTCCGACTGGACGGTGGGCCGCACCCTGCAGCATATCCGCGAGGTGGAGCGCAGCCGCGAGACGGTCTACGCCATCTATCTGCTCGATCCGCACACCCGCGTGCTGCAGCAGGTGGTCACCATGCGCCGGCTGATCACCGGCGTGCCGGAGGCATCGATCCTGGATGTGGCGCAGGTCAATCCGCCGGTCACCGTGGACCCGTCGCTGGACCAGGAAGAAGTCGCACGGCTGATCCGCCGCCACGACCTGCTCGCCATCCCAGTGGTGGATGCGCATGGCCATGTGCTGGGTATCGTCACCGTGGACGATGTGCTGGATGCGTTGATCGCCGAATCCACCGAAGACGTGCACAAGTTCGGTGGCATGGAGGCGCTGGACAGGCCCTACATGCAGATCGGCTTTGGCCAGATGATCAAGAAGCGCGCCGGCTGGTTGAGCGTGCTGTTCCTGGGCGAAATGCTCACCGCCAGCGCAATGCAGCACTTCGAGGATGAACTGTCCAAGGCGGTGGTGCTGACCCTGTTCATTCCGTTGATCATGAGCTCGGGCGGCAACTCCGGCTCGCAGGCCACCTCGCTGCTGATCCGCTCGCTGGCACTGCGCGAACTGCGCCTGCGCGACTGGTGGAAGGTGGCGCTGCGCGAGCTGCCCACTGGCCTCACCCTGGGCGCGATCCTGGGCGTGCTGGCGATCGTGCGTATCGCAATCTGGCAGAACGCCGGCCTGTACGACTACGGCCCGCACTGGCAGATGGTGGCGCTGACCATCGGCGCGGCGCTGATCGGCATCGTCACCTTCGGTTCGCTGTCCGGCTCGATGCTGCCGTTCGTGTTGCAACGCTTCGGCTTCGACCCGGCCAGCGCCTCGGCACCGTTCGTGGCCACACTGGTGGATGTCACCGGGCTGGTGATTTATTTCAGCATCGCCGCGGCGATCCTGAGCGGGACGTTGTTGTAGCGTCGCAATGCGTGGGCGCGTGTGCGAGCAGCTGCGCGCCGCCCTCGTCACGTCTGCAATCGTCGAGATCCGACGGTCGAGGTGCCGCATGCAGGACGGCGTTTCATACGGGGTAAGTCGCCTCTGCGTGCCATCACTTGGCGCGCAGAGGCGCTGCAGCACCCGGCCGTGCGGTTGCGGAACATCTTGCAGCCTGCGCAGCGACGCACGCTCTGCCGTGCACCACTGCGCACCGGCAACGCCGGTCAGAAGTTGACGTACACCGTGGCGCGCAGATTGCGGCCAGGCTCGCTATAGCGGCCGATGCCGTCGTCGGTGGCATAGCCGTACAGATAGAAATCGCCGCGGGTGACGTTGCGGATGCGCGCCCACTGGAAGTAACGCTCGTCGAACAGGTTGTACACGCCGAGATTGACGCGCACGTGCGCGTTGACGCGATAGCTGCCGAACAGATCGACCACGCTGTAGGCGTCGCTGAGGAACGGCTCGGCCGGCGCGCCGAAGACATCGCTCTCCACGTTGACGTCCTTGGCCTTCTTGGCCAGCGCGTGGGTGATGTTGGCAGTGATGCGCAGCCGCTCGTCCAGGCCCTGCCAGCTCAGGCCAAGCACACCGCGATCCGGATTGATGCTGTCCAGCGGGCGGCCGTCTTCCAGCTCGCCCTGGTTGTGGGTCCAGGCCGCGCGCAGCAGCCAGGCATCGCCCAGTTTGAACTGCGCATCCAACTCGACCCCCTTGACCTCGACCTGGCCGACATTGAGCAGCGTGGTGTAGGCGTAGCCGTTGCGCGAGGTGCACACGCCGCGGGTACAGGTCTGGTAACGCGTGCCGGCATCGGCGGTCACGGTTTCGCTCTGGATGAAGTCGTCGTAGCGGTCGCGGAACACCGACAGGCCCACGCGCGCCCAGTCGCTTTCCCAGCGCCAGCCCAGCTCCAGGTTGAGGCTGCGCTCTGCGTCCAGCGCGGGATTGGCGGCCACGGTCGGCACGTTGACGGTGGTGCCGGTGTCCACCCGGGTCAGCGCAGTGATGCTGGTCGGGGCGTACATTTCGGCGGTGGTCGGCGCACGGAAGCCGCGCCCGGCCTGGAACCATAGCGTCTGCTGCGGGGTGAAGGCATAGCTGATACCGGCCTGCCACGTGGGCGAAGCAAACGTCACCTCGCGTACCGTGCCGGTGGTATCGATGAAGGTGGGCGACAGTGTCGGCGTATAGCGATAGTGGTCGTAGCGGGCGCCCAGGGTGAGCTGCAGGCGGTCGTCGAGCAGGCCGATGCGATCGCGCAGGTACACGTTCCAGCTGTCGGCATCGGTCTGTGGCACCTGTGCCGGGTCGACGGTGGCGGTGTCCAGCGCGCCGGCGTTGTTCCAGCGGTAGTCCACCGCGCTGAAATCGATGCTGCGGCGCTGCCAGGCGGCCCCGTACAGCAGCGCTTGCGACCAGCCGTTGTTGTGCACCTGCTTGTCGAAATCCAGTGCAATGCGGTCCAGTGTCTGCTCGGTGTCGCGGTCTTCGGCGCGGCGGCACGGCAGCGCCACCGTGCAGCGCGTGGTGGCCGCAGTGGCGGGGGTGCTGGAGCTGCCGCTCTGGGTGAGGATGCGGGTGGTGCCGCGGCTGTCGGTCTGCTGGCGGTCGAGCTGCGCTTCCAGGGTGTCGAACAAGGCGTTGTGGGCGTTCCAGAGATACCGCAGGCCGTAACGATCGCGGTCGTTGCTGTCGTCGCCGGTGCGTTCGGCATAACTGGGCGCGCTGACTCGGCTCAGGTTGTCGACCCGGTTCTGCGAGCGGTTGCGTTCGTAGACCACGCCGAAGCGGTGCTGTGCGTTCGGTACCACGTCGAGTTTGGCCAGCACGTTTTTGCTCTCGCTGTCGATCGGGTCGGGCGTGCGCCGCGCGCTGCCGGTGTCGATTTTGGTGCTGGAATACCAGCCCTCCGCTTCGTGGCCGTCGCGGCGGGTGTAGGTCAGCATCGATTCGACGATGCCGGTGCGATTGGCGACGGTGACGTTGCCCAGCCGCTGGTCGTTATGACCGGTGTAGCCGGTCTTCAGGCCGACATAGGTGTCGTTGCCTTGCGCCTTGAGATAGTCGTAGGGGTCCTTGGTGGTAAAGACGACCGCGCCGCCGAGCGCACCGCTGCCGGCGCTGATCGAATCGGCGCCCTTGACGATGTCCACGCTCTTGAGCGAATCCACATCCACGCCACCGCGGCCGGCACGGAAGAACTCGTAGTCACGCGCGGTCTCCACGCCTTCGGCCATCGACAGGCCGTCGATGGTCATCGCCACCCGGTCGCCTTCCAGCCCGCGGATATTGAAGCCGTTCTCGCCGAAGCGGCCCATGTCGGCGATGCTCACGCCGGGGATGTAGCGCACCAGGTCCTCCATGCTTTCGGCCTGTTCCTGCTGCAGCTGCGCAGTGTCCAGGGTGGTGACGTTCTGGTTGCTGGAGGCACGCTTGTCGCGCGCGGCCTTCACTTCGACCGGGTCGAAGGTGGTGGCATCGGCGGGCGCCTGTTCGGCATGCAGCGGGAAGGCCAGGCCGGCGGCGATCGCCAGGGCAAGCAGGGTCGGTGTCGAAGTCATCGTGGGGTCCACAGTCAGGAGAAGGAGGGACGCGAAAGGCGCGGACCTGGCTGCGGGCGGCACGGAGCGGTCGCGTGGCTGGGTGGGGCCCGCCAGTGGCGGGCCAGGTGGCGCGGATGTCGATCCGCGCCGGAAGGGGCAGTTGGCCGGTTCGTCAGTCGGCCCGGGCCGGCCTAGAAGCCGGGGCAGGCGCAGGCGGCGGCAATGTCGCGTCGCTGGCGTCCACCACTCCGTCGTGATTGCGGTCGACGCGGGCAAACGTGCGCAGGCCCGAGGCCTGGTATTCGGCGAAGCTCATGCGCTGGTCCTTGTCGGTGTCGAGCACGTTGAAGCGCACGTGCACCTGGCGATCATCGGCCTGCTCGAGCGCGGTAAGGCGGCGGTTGAGGCGGTCTTCGAACTCGACGCGGTACTCGTCCATCGACAGCGCACCGTCGCGGTTACCGTCGGCACCGGCGAACTGCGCCGCGCGCAGGTCCGCGTATTCCGCGCGGCTCACCTTGCCGTCGCCGTTCTCGTCGTACAGCGCCAGGAAGCCGTCGGCCGACTGGCTGTCGGGCATGCCCGGGCGGCCGCCGTCGCGATCGAAGGCGACCGTTGGCTCGGTAGCTGCAGCATTGGCGGCGGCCGCCAGCGCTGCCTGTCCGCGCGCCCAGTCCTGCGCGCCGGCAGTATCGAATTCAGCGCGCGAGACCTGCCCATCGCCATCGCTGTCGAGTGCGGCAAAGCGTTGCTTGCCCTGCGCGGCCTGTGCGCCGCGTTCCTGTTCCAGCGCATGCTGGCGGCGCTCGCGGAACTCGTCCACGTACTCGTCCTCATCGACCGTGCCGTCGTGGTTGCGGTCGGTGGCATCGAAGCGGCTGCGGCGGAAGGCCGCAAAGTCGGCGGCGGTGATGCGGCCGTCGTGGTTGTCGTCGTGCTGGTTGATGAAGGCCTGCACATTGTTGCCGTGACCGCCGAGCAGCGGGCGCGGCTCGGATTGGGCGACAGCGACGGCAGGAAGCAGCAGCGCGCACAGACACGCGCCGGCCAGGGAGCCAGTGTTCATTGATTGCCTCGTGAGGGAAGAAAAAAGTGCCGGGCCTTGGCGCCGGTGCGACAGGCAGAGCGCTGCCTGTAGACGGCCAGCTGAGCCAGGCAGATGCGTCCGCACCGGCGTGTGGACGCCGCAAGACACGCAACCGCCGCAGCGCTTGCGCAGCGCTACTGCTCCAGCACCTGGAAGGTGAGCGTGGTGCTGTTGCTGTACTCGCGCACCGGGGCGCCGGCCGGCGCGGGGGTGCGGTGGCGGGTCAATGCCAGCCAGGTGCCGGCGTGGTCCAGTTTCAGGACTGCGCGGCCGGCGGCGTCGGTGGTCACGCTGAGCACCGTCGGCTTGCGGTCGGAGGTCCACACCGCCTCGCTGATGTCCACGGTCTGCCTGGCCAGCGGCACGCCGTCGTATTGCACCGTGAAAGCGAACGTCTCGCCCACGAACAGGTCATTGGGATGGGTGACCGGCACCAGTTCCAGGCCGCGGTTACGCGGCGCCAATGCGTTGCGATCGGGCTTGCCGACGCTCACATAGGTTTCGGCCAGGGTGCGCGACTGGAAGCTGGCGATCAACGTGGCGCCCTTGGGCATGGGCACCTTCGGGTCGCGCACGGTCTCGCGCTTGCCGTCCAGTTCCCAGGTGCGGAACTGCGCGCCTACGCGCAGGCCGCTGCTGAATCGATAGGTGCCGGGCTGCTTGCCCAGCGTGTGTTCGACGACGGTGCGGGTGTCCAGCGCCTGCACCCGCACCGGTTCGACATCGCGGCCATCGGGCCCGGTGATGCTGAAATGGCTCTGGTCGAAGGCCGCTTCGGGCACGAAGAAGGTCTCGGCGAAGGCCGCGTCCAGCGTCACCGTCTGACCGGGCTGCGGAGCGAAGGTGTTCGGTGCCAGATAAGGGGTGTGCGCGGAGGCAGATGCAGCGAGCAGCAGCGCCGATAGTGTCAACAGTTTCATGGGGGTTCCCTGTTCCGGATGAGTCGCTGGCGGCAGGGGCGCGGGACGGCGCGGGAAGCTGGCTGACCACGGGATATTAACAAAAATAAGAATCGTTCACAACAATAGGGTGTGCTGTGTCGCTGTTTCTCTGCCGCCGGGTCGATGACGCCAGCTCTGCCTGACGTGTACCGTAGCGCGATGGCAGCGTTTTCCCCCGCACGATGAGTACCTATCACCTGCAGCAGGTCTTTCGCCCCGGCACCGTGGCGGTGGTGGGCGGCAGCCCGCGTGAGCGCTCGGCCGGGCGGGCGGTGGTGCGCAATCTGCGCGCGGCCGGCTTCCCTGGCCAGATCGGTTGGGTGAGCCCGCGCTACGCCGAAATCGATGGCGTGCGCACGGTGCCGCGGCTGACCGATCTGCCGTGGGTGCCGGATCTGGTGGTGATCACCGCGCCGGCGCGCATCGTGCCGCGCATCGTCTCCATCGCGGCGCGGCGCGGGGTCGCCGCGGCGATCATCCTCACTGCCGGCCTGGGTCGCGGGCCTGGCTCGCCGGCCGCGCGCATGGAGGCGGCTGCGCGGGCCAAGGGCATGCGCATCCTCGGCCCGCACTGTTTGGGTGTGATCGCGCCGCACGCGCGGCTCAATGCCAGCATCGCCGCGCATTGCCCGCAGGCCGGCGACTTGGCGCTGATCTCCGAATCCAGCGCCATTGCCGCCGCGCTGGTGGAGTGGGGCGTGGCACGTTCGGTCGGCTTTTCCGCGGTGGTGTCGCTGGGCGATACGCTGGATGTGGATTTCGGCGACCTGCTCGACTACTTCGCCACCGACTACCGCACCCGCGCGATCCTGCTGTACGTCGAACGCATCGGCGATGCGCGCAAGTTCATGTCGGCCGCGCGTGCTGCGGCACGTGCCAAACCCGTCGTGGTGGTCAAGTCCGGCCGCCAGTTCCGCATCAACCCCAATGCCGACACCCACGCGCAGGCGCTGGCCGGCTCGGATGCGGTGTATGGCGCCGCGTTCGCACGCGCCGGCCTGTTGCGGGTGGGCGCGCTGGACGAGTTGTTCGCCGCGGCCGAGACCCTGGGCCGGCTCGGCAGCTTCCCCGGCCGGCGGCTGGCGATCCTGAGCAATGGCGGCGGGGTGGGGCAGTTGGCGGTGGACCAGCTGGTCCTGCGCGGCGGCACCCTGGCCGAGCTGTCGCCCAAGACGCTGGAAAAACTCGATCAGTCGCTGCCGGAAGGCTGGTCGCGCAGCAATCCGGTGGACATCATTGTGGATGCCGATGGCGCGCGCTACGCCGCGGCGATCGAAGCGCTGCTGGACGATGCGGAGAACGACGCGCTGCTGGTGGTCAACGTGCCCACCGCCTTCACTTCTTCGGCCGATGCCGCCAAGGCGCTGACCCGCGCGCTGGACCAGCGCAACCGCTACCAGCGCGACAAGCCGGTGTTCGCAGTGTGGCTGGGCCAGGACGATGCGGCGATCGCCGCGCTCAACGCTGCGCGCGTGCCCACCTATGCCACCGAATCGGACGCGGTGCGCGGCTTCACCCACCTGGTGCGTTACCGCGAGGCGCAGGCGGCGCTGATGGAGACCCCGCCCAGCCTGCCGGAAGACTTCGTGGTGGATGCCGGCATCGCGCGCGCCGTGGTCGATGAGGCACTGGCGGCCGGGCGGCGCTGGCTGGACCCGGTGGCCACCAACCGGCTGCTGGCCGCCTACGGCATCCCCATCGTGCCGCTGCAGGTGGCCGCCACCGCCAACGAAGCCGCGCTGTTGGCCGACCCATTGCTGGCGATGGGGCGCACGGTCACCCTGAAGGTGCTGTCCAGCGAGATCGCGCACAAGTCCGATGTGGATGGCGTGCGGCTCAACCTGTCCAGCGTGGCGGCGGTGCGCGAGGCCGCCACCGGCATCCTGGCGCGTGCGCGCGCCGCGCACCCCAATGCGCTGATCGAAGGGGTGATCGTGCAGCCCACCGTGCTGCGGCCCAAGGCGCGCGAACTGATCGCCGGCATTGCCGACGACCCGGTGTTCGGCCCGGCGATCGTGTTCGGGCGCGGCGGCACCGCAGTGGAGGTCATCAACGACCGCGAGCTGGCCCTGCCGCCGCTGGACCTGCGCCTGGCCCACGAGCTGATCGGCCGCACGCGGGTATCGCGCATCCTCAAGGCCTACCGCGACGTGCCGGCGGCCGACGAGCGCGCGGTCGCGCTGGTGCTGGTCAAGCTGGCGCAGCTGGCCGCCGACATCCCGGAAATCACCGAGCTGGACATCAACCCGCTGCTGGCCGACCGCGATGGCGTGATCGCGCTGGATGCGCGCGTGGCGGTGGCGCCGGCGCGCAAGCTGCACAAGGGCCGGGGCCATCCGCGCTTTGCAATCTTTCCGTACCCCAAGGAATGGGAGCGCCAGATCGGCCTGGGCGATGGCACCCATGCGCTGGTGCGGCCGGTGCGCCCGGAAGACGATGCGCTGTTCCGCGCGTTCTTCGCACGGGTCACCGACGAAGACCTGCGGCTGCGCTTCTTCCAGTCGGTCAAGCATTTCAGCCACGAATTCATCGCGCGGCTGACCCAGCTCGATTACGCGCGCTCGATCGCGCTGGTGGCCATCGACCCCAAGACCGGCGACATGCTCGGCGCGGTGCGGTTGCATGCCGACGCCGACTACGAGCGCGGCGAGTACGGCATCCTGATCCGCTCCGACCTCAAGGGCCACGGCATCGGCTGGCAGCTGATGCGCATCATGATCGAGTACGCGCGCTGGTTGGGCCTGAAGCAGATCGAAGGCCAGGTGCTGCGCGAGAACCGCACCATGCTGGCGATGTGCCAGAGCCTGGGCTTCGGCGTGCGCCCGGATCCGGACGATGCGACCCTGATGGCGGTGACACTCCCTATAATGGGCGAGCCGCGCCCGGCCTGACGTTGCGTCACGCCGCGGTCCCCCATCCTCCACCGCACGCCGGATCTGCCGGGCCTTGCCCTGGCCCGTTGCTCCGGCTGTCGTCTCGGCCCGCCTGGGAGTGTCAATGTTTCGCGATTTCAGAATGTCGTTCTTGGTCACAGCGATCTGCTTGGGCCTGGCTGCCTGGTGGGGTCATACCTCCGCGATGGGCATCTGGCAGGCGCTATGGCTATGCCTGGTGCTCAGCGTGCTGGAGGTGTCGCTGTCGTTCGACAACGCGGTGGTCAACGCCGGCGTGCTCAAGCACATGAACGCGTTCTGGCAGAAGTTGTTCCTCACCGTGGGCATCCTGATCGCGGTGTTCGGCATGCGCCTGGTGTTCCCGATCGTGATCGTGTCGGTGGCCACCGGCATGGGCCTGGTGCCGGTGATGCAGATGGCGCTGAAGGAGCCGGACCGCTACAGCCAGGTGCTGACCGACAACTACCCGTCCATTGCCGCCTTCGGCGGCATGTTCCTGCTGCTGGTGTTCCTCAACTTCCTGTTCGACCAGGAGCGCAAGCTGCATTGGCTGGGCCCGGTGGAGCGGCTGGTCGGCAAGCTGGGCAAGGCCGATGCGATGTCGGTGATCGTGGCGGTGACGGTCCTGCTGTGCACCAAGCTGTTCCTGCCCGAGGCCATCTTCCAAAGCGTGCTGTTCGCCGGGCTGGGCGGCATCCTGCTGTATCTGCTGGTCGGCAGCGTGGATGCCTTGTTCGAGGCGGAAGAAAGCGAAGACGGCAGCATGGGCCCGGCCAAGCGCTCGGGCATTGCCGCGTTCTTGTATCTGGAAGTGCTGGATGCCTCGTTCTCGTTCGATGGCGTGATTGGCGCGTTCGCCATCACCCGTGACGTGGTCATCATCATGCTGGGCCTGGCGATCGGCGCGATGTTCGTGCGCTCGATGACGGTCTACCTGGTGCACAAGGGCACCCTGGACGAGTTCGTGTTCCTGGAGCACGGCGCGCACTACGCCATCGGCGTACTGGCGATCATCATGCTGGTGGGCACCGTCTACCACGTGCCGGAAGTGCTGACCGGCCTGATCGGCGTGGCCTTCATCGCCGCCTCGGTGTGGTCCTCTATCCGCTACCGCAAGCGTCACCACATCGGCCCGACCGAGATCTGAGGCCGCCGCGCCCTCGACCGGACTTGAAGATGGCTAAGCGATCGCGATAGGCACGATGCAGGCGTCGCTACCTGATCGCTCAATCCTGGCAGATCAGTCGGAGTGCGGATCATCTGGGCCTTTGCTGCAGGGCCCTTGCCCGCCCACCATCGCAGGACACGCCGCAAGTACATCCATGTAGCTCCTTGGCGGCATCCATGCCGCCAAGGGTCCCGCGACGGTGGGCGGGCAAGGACCAGTCGAGATGGTCGGTATGCATGGTTTTCAACGAGCAACCGGCAAGCCGCGACGTGCTCCTCGCTCTTCAACGAAACCACCAGCCAACTGTCTGGCGCGGTGTCCTTACCGATTGCGGGACCGTTGGCGGCATGGATGCCGCCACCGAGCCCCCATGGACGGGTTAACGGCGTGTCCCGCGAGCGGTGAGGGCACCGCGCACTCAACCAGGCGTGAAGACAGCCAAGTGACCGCGAGACGTACCGTGCGGGCGCCTTGATCTGATTGCTCAATACCGGCAGATCAGGCGGAGAGCGGATCATCTGCGCCGTTGCTGCAGTCCCCTTCATGGCAGTGGCGGCCCACTGTGACCGGCTGCAGCATCGAGACGTGCGGCGGTCGTCCCAGCCGAACCCGACCAGTCAGCAGAAAGCCGGTTTGGGCCTTGACTGCGCAGTCCACTTGGACAGGTTCGCCGGCCCGGGACGACCGTTCGTCAGACAGTTCTTTGCGCTACAAGGGTTTGCGGGTTTTTCCCACATTTGGTGTTGACCCCTCCCGGGTACCCCACTATCTTGGGGGAGTCGGTGGTTGGTCGCACAAGGCGGCCGGACCAGTGGGAGCACGTATCGCGGCGGGGCCGCGGTCGAGGGCCTCCCCGCCGCGGTCGCACTCATGACTACAGCCATCCGGGCGTCGCCTGGAGTAGGCGGCGTGGTCTCGTTGCGCCGCGGTTGTTTCGCCACCGACCACTGCGCGACAGCACACCGCGCGGTGGCGGCCGTGGAATCTCCGGTGAGGAGATGGCTGGTGATGTCGATGCCGCCGCAGACGCCTGTCTTGCGTGCCGCTCGCCCTGCACCGTCATCGCTGTCCAGGGAGTCCGGATCCGGCCGCAACTCGCTCCCCGAGCGGGTTCGTGTGCCTACGCATGGAGGACGCATGACCACCAACGACACCCTTTCCGCGATCGCCGCCGGTACCGCAACACCCACCAGCGTCTCCGCCAGTGTCGCCGCGCCTGCCTGTGGCGCGCCGGAATTGACCGACCCGTCGGACATCGTGCCGCCTCCCCGCCAAGCCATTGCAATGCACGCACAGACCATCGAAGAACAAAACGTCTCCACCTGGATCACCAAGGAAGCGGGCAATCGCAAGATTCCGTTCGAGCCGGAGCGCCTGGAGCGCGCCATCGACCAGATCCATGCCGAGTTCCCGCAGCTGGACGTGGCCGACTACAAGCGCTCGGTGTTCGGCTTCGTCGAGCGCAAGGACAGCGTCAACGCCGACGACCTGGTCGACCACCTGATCCGCGAGGCCGAAGCCCGCGTCGATCTGACCACTCCGGAGTGGGAGCACTTCGCTGCGCGTCTGTACCTGCGCCGCCTGTACAAGCGCGCCAGCCGCAACCGGTTTTACGACGCCAGCCAGAAGTACGGCTCGTTCGTGGGTCTGCAGGAAAGCCTGGCCGACCGCAATGTCTATTCCAACGACATCCTGCGCCGCTATTCCAAGGACGAGCTGATCGAAGCCGGCAAGATGATCGAGCCCGAGCGCGACAAGCTGTTCGCCTATAACGGCCTGTATCTGCTGGCCACCCGTTACCTGGCCACCGACAACTCGCGCGGCGTGTTCGAGCTGCCGCAGGAGCGCTGGCTGACCATTGCGCTGTACCTGATGCAGGACGAGATCGGCACCGGCAAGGGCAGCCGCGAGCGCCGCATGCAGCTGGTGGGCGAGGCCTACTGGGCGCTGTCCAACCTGTACATGACGGTGGCAACGCCGACGCTGGCCAATGCCGGCAAGGTCGGCGGCCAGCTGTCGAGCTGCTTCATCGACACCGTCGACGACAGCCTGCAGGGCATCTACGACTCCAATACCGACGTGGCGCGCGTGTCCAAGCACGGCGGCGGCGTGGGCGCGTACCTGGGCTATGTGCGTTCGTCGGGCTCGGCGATCCGTGGCGTGTCCAATTCGTCCGGCGGCGTGGTGCCGTGGATCAAGCAGCTCAACAATACCGCCGTGTCGGTGGATCAGCTGGGCCAGCGCAAGGGCGCCATCGCGGTCTATCTGGACATCTTCCACCGCGACATCGAAGCGTTCCTGGATCTGCGCCTGAACAACGGCGACCAGCGTCTGCGCGCGCACGACGTGTTCACCTCGGTGTGCATCCCCGACCTGTTCATGGAAGCGGTCGAGCGCCGCGGTGACTGGTATCTGTTCGACCCGCACGAAGTGAAGCGGATCAAGGGCTGGTACCTGCAGGACTTCTTTGATGAGAAGAAGGGCGACGCCAACAGCAGCTTCCGTCGCAAGTACGAGGAAGTGGTTGCCGACGAGCGCATCACGCGCAAGACCGTCAAGGCGATCGACATCTTCAAGCGCATCATGGTCAGCCAGCTGGAAACCGGCAACCCGTTCATGTTCTATCGCGATGAAGTCAATCGCAAGAACCCGAACAAGCACGAGGGCATGGTCTATTCGTCCAACCTGTGCACCGAGATCCTGCAGAACATGAGCCCGACGCGGATGATGCAGGAGATCATCAGCGGCAATCAGATCGTCACCACCAAGAAGGCGGGCGACTTCGTCGTGTGCAACCTGTCCTCGATCAACCTGGGCCGCGCGATCACCGTGCAGGCCGACCAGGCGGATCTGCTGGGCGCCGACGTGCTGGAGCGCTTGATCCCGATCCAGGTGCGCATGCTCGACAACGTGATCGACCTGAACCAGCTGCCGGTGCCGCAGGCTACCATCACCAACCAGAAGTACCGCGCCATTGGCCTGGGTACCTTCGGTTGGCATCACCTGCTGGCACAGAAGTCCATCCACTGGAATGCCAAGGAAGCCGAGGACTACAGCGACGAGCTGTACGAGCGCATCAACTACCTGACCATCCAGGCGAGCATGGAGCTGGCCAAGGAAAAGGGCACCTACAGCGTGTTCCGCGGCAGCGACTGGCATAACGGCGAGTACTTCCGTGCGCGCGACTACAACAGCCCGCAGTGGCTGGAGCTGTCGGCGCAGGTGTCGGTCAATGGCGTGCGTAACGCGTGGATGCTGGCAGTTGCGCCGAACATGAGCACCGCGCAGATCGCCGGTTCCACTGCGTCGATCGACCCGATCTACAGCGCGTTCTACTACGAAGAAAAGAAGGACTTCCGTCGCCCGGTCGCCGCGCCCGGCCTGTCGCTGGAAACCTGGCCGTACTACGAAAAGGGCGCCTACAAGGTCGACCAGTTCGCCAGCGTGCGCCAGAACGCGCGCCGCCAGCGCCACGTGGACCAGTCGATCAGCTTCAACTTCTACGTGCCCAGCACCATCCGTGCGAGCACGCTGCTGGACCTGCACATGACCGCCTGGCGCGAAGGCTTGAAGACCACGTATTACGTGCGTTCCAACGATATCGACATCAGTGAGTGCGAGTGGTGCAGTAGCTAAGCGCATTCGCGCTTCGCTTCCACGGTTCGCCTTGCGAACCGTGGACCCTGCTTCACCAGCTTCCACACCCCGCGCCTTCGGCGCGCCCCCTGACTCAGGGGGCTTTCCTCCAGAATGATTGCTGCTGTCGTCCCCGCTGCACGCGCGCGACGCCTGAAACACGAGTAGAGACCCATGTCCGCAACACCGCTTGAACGCATCAAAATTCTTGAGCCGCGTCACCCGAACCGTTCGACCAGCATCATCAACGGTCAGACCTCGGGCATCCTCAACTGGAACGACATCCCGTACCCGTCCTTCTATCGGGCCTACAAGGAGCTGTCGACCAACTTCTGGATCCCCGACGAGGTGGACATGAAGGGCGATGCACGCCAGTACAACGAGCTGTCGGCGCGCGAAAAGAATGCCTACGATTCGATCATCGGTTTGCTGGCCACGCTGGATTCGCCGCAGACGCGTTTCATCTACAACGTGGCCGAATACATCACCGACCCGGCCGCGCATGCCAATGCCGCGATCATCGGCCAGCAGGAAGTGATCCATAACGAGAGCTACAGCTACGTGCTGGCCTCGATCACCGGCCTGGCCGACCAGAACCGCGTGTTCGAAATCGCGCGCACGCACCCGACCATCATCAAGCGCAACGCGCCGATCATGGGCGCCTACGAAGACTTCATGCGCGAGAAGACGGCCGAAACGCTGATCCGTTCGCTGATCCAGTCTTCGATCCTGGAAGGCATCAACTTCTATTCCGGCTTTGCGTATTTCTACAATCTGGTCCGCCAGAACCGCATGACCGGCACCGGCAAGATCATCAGCTTCATCAACCGCGACGAGCTGGCGCATTCCAAGTTCATCAGCGAGCTGATTCGCGCCATCATCGGCGAGAACCAGGCCTTGCAGGGCGACGAGCTCACCGACTACGTGCACAAGGCCTTCGAACACGCGATTGACCTTGAAACGGTGTGGACCGCCGAAGTGCTGGACGGCATCGACGGCATCGACGTCGACGAGATGATCCGCTACGTGAAGTACCGCGCCAACAAGATGGCCGGCATGCTCGGCATCGAGAAGCTGTACGAAGGCGCCAACGACAACGTGATGCCGTGGATCAAGGCATACGCCGACAACTTCACCGAGACCAAGACCGACTTCTTCGAGATGCGCAATGCGTCGTACAAGAAGACCAATTCGGACAACGGCTTCGACGATCTGTGAGTCATCGGGAATAGGGAATCGGGAATGGCAAAAGCAGACAGTACCGCGCTCTTCCAATTCCCCATTCTCCATTCCCAAATCCCAGCCCCATGAACATCCTGCTCGCCCTAGCCTCGTTGAGCGGTAACACGCGTGATGTTGCGCGCAGTGTTGCACTGCGCTGCGAAGCGGCCGGGCATGCGGTGACATGGTTGGAAACCGATATGCAGCGGCTGGACCAGGTGCCGCATTCGCATGAACAGTACGAGTTGTTTCTGCTTGGTACCTGGACCAGCAACGGCGGCCGTACGCCAGCAGAGATGAAACGTTTCATCGTCGAACTGGTCGACACGCTGGGCAAGCCGCCGCGTGTTGCTGTGTTCGGCACCGGCGAAACGCAGTGGGGCGAAGAGTATTTTTGCGGGGCGGTGCATCGCATCGCGCACTTCTTCGACAGCCCGTTTCCCCGTTTGACCATCGAACAGATGCCTCACGGCCAGCGTGATGCGCAGGCCATCGCCGCCTGGACCGACGAGGTTCTGGCCCAATGCAAGAACGATCCCAATGCAGACCATTACCGTCACGTCGCCTGAGCACTACACCCAGACCCTGGCCGCGCATCCGCGCGCGCTGGTGGATTTCTACAAGGACAATTGCCCCGGCTGCCGGATGCTGGACATGTCGCTGGACAAGTTCGCCAACAGCGAAGCCGCCAGTGGCGTGGCCTTGCTGAAGGTCAAGCTGGAAGTAGTAGGCGAGGAATTCTTCCGCGACCTGGGCCTGCGCCAGACGCCGACCCTTGCGTTGTACCGCGATGGCAGTGAGGTGGCGCGCCTGCCTGGCTTCCAGTCGCCGGCGCAGGTGGAAACCGCGGTCAAGACCAGCCTCTGAAGCATCGGTAGGTCCGAGCGCCCGCATGTGCAATGGCGGTGCTTCCCCGGGGGAGCAGCCAAGTCCGCGCCGGTCGACGCGCGCACCAACGTCTCCGTAGGAACGGCCAGGCAGCGGTGGCGTAGTGGTCAACGAATACGCACCGACGCTTTCGTAGGAGCGGCCCTGGCCGCGAGGGCCTCACCGATACCGCCAAGCAGCGCGCCGTCGATATCCAGCAGATGGCACGCTTTTGCATCCAGACATGGCCCGCTCAGCCGCACCTGCTCCAGGACGCCGCAGCCCCGTCAGCAAGCACCTCGCTACGCTCCCGCGCACGCCGCTGCGTCCAGCGGCCTGCCTTCCAGCGTCGCTGCTGCTGCAATCGCAGCGGCACGCACGGCATCGGCCACCAGCGCTTTCCCAACGGATCATCACCATGTCAGACAGCTCGCAGACCCACCCGCCGATCGAAGCACGCATGGCCGAGATCGTGTTCCCCAACCATACCAACCATATGGGCACGCTGTTCGGTGGCCAGGCATTGGCGTGGATGGACAAGGCCGCATTCCTGGCGGCCTCGCGCTATGCGCGGCGCGCTGTGGTGACCGCGCGCTCGGACCAGGTGGATTTCAAGTTGCCGATCCGTCAGGGTCAGATGGTGGAAACCATAGCGCGCGTGGTGTCGGTGGGGCGTAGCTCGATCAAGGTGGAAGTGGAACTGATCGCCGAAGACCTGCTCAGCGGCGCACGCGAACTGTGCACGCGCGGGCACTTCGTGATGATTGCGCTGGATGCCGACGGCAAGCCGACGTCGGTACCGCCGCTGCCGTCGGCCGCGGAATGACCGGGCAACGCGGCCGACTAGACGACTGCGCGGCCTCCTGAGAAGCGCCGGCAATGCCGGAACCGATGAGTGCCGCACGTCCGCTGCGTTTGCATCGCAACGTGCGTGTGTCTTCTGGCGACCGCCCGCAACGATCGGCCAGCCGCGCTTACTCCTGCACTTCGCGATCCTCGCGCTTGGTCTCTTCCATCGCTTCCGGTTCCAGTTCTTCGGCGCTGCGATTGAGTTTGACGAACACGCCCCAGGCGATTAGCAGCAAGGCCGCGCATGAGCCAACCGCTGCGGCGTATGGCAGCTTGGCCGGGTCGGCGTGCATCAGCTCGAAGATGGACACCAGCGTCTCGATTGCCAGCGCGATCACGATCACCACGAAGAAACGCGACAGGTAACGCCGTACGCGCGTGGGCCCGCTGACCTTGACGTCGCGCAGGATCTCTTCTTCGAAGATGGTCTGCCCCAGTTCCAGCGTCACCAGCGCCACCGTCAGCAGGCCGACCGCTTCCAGCACGACATTGAAGCGGTCGCGCACCACCATGTCGCCGCCGGGGGTAAAGCCATGCCACAACTCCAGCCCGGCCATGGTCACCAGGCCCGCCGCGCACAGCACGAAGAACGCCAGGATCACGAAGTGACCGGCACGGAACAGGTGGCTGAGCAGTTTCATGGCAGGCGCGACAGGGAAGGGATGCAGAGCATCGTGGGCCTGACGTCGCGGCCGCGCGAAGGCTGCGCCCAATTGGCCGGCTTCATCCGGAGTGCCCTCATCCGGCGCTTCGCGCCACCTTCTCCCGCAGGCGGGAGAAGGGAACGGCTAGGTGCAGGGCTAGGTGCAGGGCTAGGTGCAGGGCTAGGTGCGGGGGGCAAGTGATACGTCCACTGCTGCAGCGCTGATGACCTTTCCCTTCTCCCGCCTGCGGGGGAAGGTGCCCGAAGGGCGGATGGGGGAGGCAGCTCGCAGGCCCTGCACAGTCACTGGCCCTCAACCATCAACCATGCCGGACCACCTTATACGGCTGCAGATGCACATTGGTGGCCATCAGTAGCGGCGCGTTGCGATCGTTTTCGCGCACGCGCCTGAGCATGTCGCCGAACGATGACCGACAGGATTGCGACGTGGCCAGTACAGGTGGCTGAGCAGTTTCATGACAGGCCGCGCGTGCACCGGCACGAAGGCTGCGCCCAATTGGCCGGCTTCATCCGGAGTGCCCTCATCCGGCGCTTCGCGCCACCTTCTCCCGCGGGCGGGAGAAGGGAACGGCTAGGTGCAGGGCTAGGTGCAGGGGGCAAGTGATACGTCCACTGCTGCAGCGCTGATGACCTTTCCCTTCTCCCGCCTGCGGGGGAAGGTGCCCGAAGGGCGGATGGGGGAGGCAGCTCGCAGGCCCAGCACAGTCACCGGCCCTCAACCATCAACCATGCCGCACAACTTGATACGCCTGCAGATGCACGTTGGTGGCCATCAGTAGCGGCGCGTTGTGATCGTTTTCGCGCACGCGCCTGAGCATGGCGCCGAACGATGACCGACAGGATTGCGAAGTCGCCAGTACAGGTGGCTGAGCAGTTTCATGACAGGCCGCGCGTGCACAGGCGCGAAGGCTGCGCCCAATTGGCCGGCTTCATCCGGAGTGCCCTCATCCGGCGCTTCGCGCCACCTTCTCCCGCAGGCGGGAGAAGGGAACGGCTAGGTGCAGGGCTAGGTGCAGGGCTAGGTGCAGGGCTAGGTGCAGGGGGCAAGTGATACGTCCACTGCTGCAGCGCTGATGACCTTTCCCTTCTCCCGCCTGCGGGGGAAGGTGCCCGAAGGGCGGATGGGGGAGACAGCTCACAGGCCCAGCACAGTCACCGGCCCTCAACCATCAACCATGCCGTAACACCTGATACGCCTGCAGATGCACGTTGGCGGCCATCAGCAGCGGCGCATTGCGACCGGTCTCGCGCACGCGCTTGAGCATGTCGCCGACGATCTGCGCCGCTTCCACGTCCTGGCCAGCTTCCAGGTCGCGCAGCATCGAGGCCTTCAAGGGCGAATCCACCTGCAACAGGGTCTGCAGCGCCTTGGCGCGCGCAGCTTCGGGAATCGACTGCCCGGCCGCGTCGGCGGCCCACAGGCATTCGTTGTACAGGCCGTTGATCAAGGCGCGTCCATCGTCGGTGGCCACGATCGCCCCGACCGGGGCGCGCATCAGGCAGGTGGCCGCCGCCAGCGCGGTGAGGAAGCTGTACTTGATCCATTGCTCCTGCGCGATCTGCACGCTGGCCACATGGTCGATACCCGCCTGCGTGCACGCGGCCGCAAACGCCTGCACGCGCGCAGACTCCGCGCTGCCATCGCGCTCGCCGAAGGTCAGCGACGCCGGCTTGCCCAGGTGCAGGATCTCGCCATGCTCGCCCTTGGTGGCGCTGATGAAGCACAGCCCGCCCAGCACCCGCGCCGCGCCGAAGCGTTCGTCCAGCGCCGCGTAATGCCGCAGGCCGTTGAGGATGGGCAATACCGTGGTGTGCTCGCCCACCGCCGGGGCAATCGCCTCGATCGCGCTGTCCAGGTCATAGGCCTTGCAGCTGAGGATCACCAGATCGAACGGCCGCTGCGCCACCAGGGCCGGCAAGTCCTGCGCGGTGACGTGCGCCACCGGCAGCTGCGCATCGCCCAGCGGGCTGCGAATGCGCAGGCCTTCGGCCTGCAGCTGCGCGGCGCGCGCATCGCGCACCAGGAAGGTGACATCGACACCGCCCTGGGCCAGGCGCCCGCCGAAATAACCGCCGGTGCCGCCGGCTCCGAGGATCAGAATGCGCATGGCCATCAGCTCCGCAACCCCACACCGCGCCGCAGCAGCCACAGCGCCAGCGCGCTGAGCACCGCGACAAAGCCCAGCATCAGCGCGTAGGCGACCCAGATCGGCACGTCCGAGCTGCCGAGCAGGCCGTAGCGGAAGGCGTTGACCATGTAGAAGATCGGGTTGGCGTGGGTGGCCGCTTCGGCCCAGCCGGGCAGCAATTTGACTGAATAGAACACGCCGCCCAGGTAGGTCAGCGGGGTCAGGATGAAGGTGGGCACGATCGCCACGTCATCGAACTTCTTGGCGTAGACCGCGTTGACGAAGCCGGCCAGCGAGAAGATGGTCGCGCCCAGCAGCACCGTGGTCAGCGTGACGAAGGGATGCGGGATGCGCACCGGGGTGAAGAACATCGCGATGATCAGCACGATCGCCCCGACCATAACCCCACGCAACACCGCGCCGGAGACATAGCCCCACAGGATCACCCAGTTGGGCATCGGGCTGACCAGCAGTTCTTCCACATGACGGCCGAACTTGGCGCCGAAGAAGCTTGAGGAAATGTTGCCGTAGCTGTTCTGGATCACGCTCATCATCACCAGGCCCGGCACGATGAACTGCATGTAGCTGTAGCCGCCCATGTCGCCAACGCGCGAGCCGATCAGCCCGCCGAAGATCAAGAAGTACAGCGTCATGGTGATGGCCGGCGGCACCAGGGTCTGGCCCCAGATGCGCAGGATGCGCTGCACTTCGCGGCGCACGATGGTGCCCAGCGCAATCCAGTTGCGTTGGCGGTGTGTGGCAGGCGTGGCGGACATCGACGGCTCCGAGGGACTCATGGGTGACCTGCCGGGCGCGAGGGCGCCGCTGCGGCAGGGGCCGGGGCGGCGAGGGTCTCGCCGGGCCCGGTCAGGCGAACGAACAATTCTTCCAGCCGGTTGCTCTTGGTGCGCATCGAGCGCACCCGGATGCCGGCATCGCCCAGCGCGGCGAACACGCGGTTGAGGTCCATCGCGCGCGGCATGTCCAGATCCAGCGTATGGCCGTCGATGGCGGTGAGCGTGGTGCCTTCGATCGCCGGCAGCTGTGCGGGCAGGTCACCGTCGATATCGAACAGGAAGCCTTCCACGTCGAGCTTGGCCAGCAGCTCGCGCATCGGCCCCTGGGTGACGATCTGGCCGTGGTTGATGATGGCCAGGTTGCGGCACAGGTGCTCGGCTTCTTCCAGGTAATGCGTGGTCAGGATGATCGTGGTGCCGGCCGCGTTGATGTCCTTGAGCACGCGCCACATGTCACGGCGGATCTCGATGTCCACACCAGCGGTGGGCTCATCCAGGATCAGCAGGCGCGGTTGGGTCATCATGGCGCGGGCGATCATCAGCCGGCGCTTCATGCCGCCGGAGAGCGTGCGGCTCATCACCTGGGCCTTTTCCCACAGATGCGCGCGGCGCAGCTCCACTTCGGCCAGCGCCTCGGCCTCGCTGCGCGGCATGCCGTAGAAACCGGCGTAGTTGACCAGGATGTCGAACGGCTTTTCGAACAGGTTGAAGTTGATTTCCTGCGGCACCAGGCCGATCAGGCGCATCGCTTCGCTGCGATGGGCGACCAGGTCGGTGCCGAACACTTCCACCTGCCCGCCGGACAGGTTCACCAGCGAGCTGATGATGCCGATCAGGGTGGATTTACCGGCGCCGTTGGGGCCGAGCAGGGCGAAGAAATCGCCCGGTGCCACGTCCAGCGACACGCCCTTGAGCGCCTGGGTGCCGTTGTCGTAGGTCTTGCGCAGATCGCACACGCGCAGGGCAGGCGCATTGGAAGATGGGGAATTCAAGCCGGGTCCTTCGCGCCAGGGTGACGGCGCAGCGAGTTGCAGCCCGTTATTATAGAAGCCCGCGGGGGATCGCCCCGATCACAGACTGTCCCAAATACGTTCGTGCCCGTTCAATTCCCCCTCAAGCTTGTCGACCGGCGCATGATTGCGCCCACCGTGGCCCACTGCCAGTTTCTGCGTGACGACGGGCAGCCGCTGGATTTCCAGCCCGGGCAGTTCATCCAGATCCACTTCGACAACGTCGACGGCACCGCAACCAAGCGCAGCTATTCGCTGGCGACCATCCACGACCATGCGCTGGGGCCGGGCGAGGCGGTGGATATCGCGGTGAGCTTCGTGCCCGGCGGCTCGGCCACGGCCCTGTTCGAAGGCCTGCAGATCGGCGACCAGCTGCAGGCCAGCGGCCCGTATGGGCGTTTCTGCCTCCAGCCGGGCGACCACAACCAGCGCTATGTGCTGATCGCCACCGGCACCGGTGTCACCCCGTACCGCTCGATGCTGCCGTTGTTGGCCGAGGCGATGGCCACCCGCGGCGTGCAGGTGGTGCTGCTGCAGGGCGCGCGCACGCCGGCCGAGCTGCTGTACGGCGACGATTTCCGCGCGTTCGCCGACGCGCATCCGCAGTTCCGCTATGTGCCGTGCTTCTCGCGCGAGTTGCCCGCCCAGCCGCATGCCGATGTGCGGCATGGCTATGTGCAGCAGCATCTGGCCGAAGTAGCCCCCGATGCGCAGACCGATATTGCCTATCTGTGCGGCAACCCGGACATGGTGGACAGCTGCGCCGAGGCCCTCAAGACCGCCGGTCTGCCGAATGCGCAGATCCGTCGCGAAAAGTACGTCAGCTCCACGCCGCCGAAAACCTGAGCACAGGCGTCAGCTTCCACACATTGGCGCTGTCGCCTGGCGTGGTGACTGGCGCCTGCCCCGCGCCACCCGGAAGTCCTGTGGCCTTATGACGAAGCAACGAGCTGCGCCGGGCACCGCAACTCGACGGTGACGTGCACCAGCTCCTGGTGAACCTGCAGCGCCGTGCGCACCTGGTCTGCATCGATCGGTGCCGCCGTCACCAGGCTCAGCATGCAGGCGTAGCGCTCGCTGCCGACGCGCCAGACATGCAGGTCAGTGATGTCGATGGCATGCGGCAGTTCGGCGATGACCTGCTTCACTTCCGCCACCACCGGCGCATCCATTTCCGCGTCCAGCAGCACCCGGCCGGTACTGCGCAGCAGACCCCACGCCCAGACAGTCACCAGCACCGCGCCGACGATGCCCATGATGGGGTCCAGCCACCTGACGCCCCACTGCATGCCGGCCACCAGGGCCACGATGGCCAGCACCGACGTGGCCGCATCGGCCACCACGTGCAGATAGGCCGCACGCAGGTTCAGATCGGCATGGCCTTCATGGCGATGATCATGACCATGGTGTGCGTGCTCATGCCCGTGACCATGATCATGCCCATGGGCGTGGCCGTGCGAATCGCGCAACCACCAGGCGCAGACCAGATTGACCAGCAGGCCGATCACCGCGATGACGGTGGCTTCCTGGTAGTGGATGGGCTGGGGCGAGAACAGCCGCTCCACCGACTGGAAGGCCATCAGGCCGGCCACGCCCAGCAGCAGCATCGCGCTGCTGTAGCCGCCCAGCACCTCCACCTTCCAGGTGCCGAAGGTGAAGCGCGCACTGCCGGCATGGCGGCGCGCGAACCGGTAGGCAAACAATGCCAGGCCCAGCGCAAGCGCATGCGAGCTCATATGCCAGCCATCGGCGAGCAGGGCCATCGAATTGAGCGCCCAGCCGCCCACGATCTCCACCACCATCATGACGACGGTCAGGACGACGGCCTTGCGGGTGCTGCGCTCGGCCAGCGGGTTGGCGCTGGCAAAGCTGTGCGACTGCGCGCAGTGAGGTGCGACGTGCGTGATCGACATCGGCAGGGGCTCTGGCTACGATACCCCCGCAGGGTATCTCAGATACCCCCATGGGGTATAGCCAGTGGCACATCTGAATCACGACAAATCCAAGCTGCTCGCACGCGTGCGCAGGATCCGCGGGCAGGTGGAAGGGCTGGAAAAAGCCCTGGCGCAGGACGTGGAGTGCACCGCGTTGCTGACCCAGGTGGCCGCGTTCCGCGGCGCGGCGCAGGGCTTGATGGTCGAGCTGCTCAGTGAGCACCTGAAGCATCACGTGGCTGCGCCGGACGCACCGGGCGACCGCGAACAGGCCGTCGACGACGTCGCGGCCATCCTCAAGACGTATCTGAAGTGATTGTTTGAGGTGGTCAGAGTGCAGTGACCCTGTGGCGCCGGGCGTGTCGGCCGCGGCGCTATGTCCAATCGCAACGCATCACCGCGCAGCTGCGGTGGACACATTGCGTGCGGTTGCCGGTCGCCGCTGTGCCTGATGCTCAGCGCGGTTCCAACGTCACCAGCACTATGTCGTTGCTGCGCATCGGTACGCTGACGTCCAGCACGCCATCGGCCCCCACGCGCACGGGCTTGTCCTGTTCGGGCACATCGCGCGTGGCCTGCTGCAGCTGGGTCAGCTGCTTGGCGTTCAACGCCTTGGGCAGGCCCATGTCGATGTACAGCGACAGCGGATCGTTGCGCCGGTAGCCGGTCTTGCGCACCTGCAAGGTGTAGTTGCCGGCAGGCACATGCGTCACGCGCAGGCGCAGCGGTGCGCTGTCGGTGGCTAACACCTGCTTGGTATAAAACGGCGTATTGCTCACCGCCTGCACCGGCTGCTGCCAATCCCACACCAACGCAGCGAGACGCTTGCCGTCCACCGCGGCCAAGGCATGTGCATCGGCAAGCGGAATCTCGCGGCCCTTGAGCGCATTCAAGTACTTGTAGGCGAACCAGGCCGGCTTGCGGATGCCTTCACGATTCATCAGCCCGAACCCACCATGAAACGGCGTGGGCGGCGGGCCGGGTTCTTCGAACAGATCGGTATAGGTCCAGTAGCTCATGCCCTGCACCAGGCCCTTGACCTGCTTGAGCTTGGTCAGGATGTAGGGCGCGTTGATGTAGCTGTCGTGCACGTAATCGCGTGGCGTGTAGCTGCTGCTCCACTCGGTGAAGTACAGCGGCAAGTCGGGATACGGCGATGCCTTGATCTGTGCGTGGACGCGGCGCACATCGCCAACGATGGCATCCGGGGATGCAGACAGTTTGACGTCCTGCTTGCCGTCTTCATCCAGAAAGCCGCCGTCCACGCCGTAGGTATGCGTGGTCACGAAATCGATTGGCAGCTTGTTTTTTGCCACGAAGGCCAACAGCTCCGGCACCCAGTCCGCACCGGCGGTGGACGGGCCGCCGACGCGCAGCTGCGGGTCGATCGCCTTGATCGTGCGTGCGGTGTTGGCATACAGGTCGAAATAGGCCTGCTGATCGGCGTTTTCCCAGAAGTCCTTGAGGTTGGGTTCGTTCCACACCTCGAAGTACCACTGGCGCACTTCATCGGCACCATAGCGTGCACGGATGTGGCGCACATACGCATCGATCAACTGCGTCCACTTGGCGGGGTCCGGATGCGAGGTATTGCCCTTCCAGTAGAACAACGTCTGCTCGGAGGTCTTCATCGCGCTCGGGGTGAAGCCCAGTTCGACGAACGGGCGGATGCGCTTGGCCAGCAGCGCGTCGTAGAGCTGGTCCAGCTTGGTCCAGTCGTAGACGAGCTTGCCGTCGATCTCCTTCACCGTGCCGAGCGCGTCATGGAAGACATCGTGGAAGCGGATGTAGCGAAAGCCCAGCTCCTGCACCGCCGGCACCAGATGCGCCTGGGTGTCGCTGCGGATCAGCGTGCCGGGGAAATCCGAGCCAACCGACAGGTCATAGAAACGGTCCAACGGCGCGCCGGCCGTGGCCAGATCCAGCTGGATCGTGCGCGGCGCGGTGCCCTGCGCCAGTGCAGAGGTCGCCACGCAGCCCAGGATCGCCACCAACAAAACAGGTAACCGCATCGTCGCTTCCGTTGAAGGTTGGGCATGCAGCCTAACGCAGGTGGGGCGTTGCGCTGCAGTTACGCGCAACACGTTCCCGCGAGCAGCGGCTGCGGAACGGATGCGCCCGGTTTAGGGTGTAAAGGGTGCTTGACAGGCGAATCCAGCAGGCGCATCGTGCCTGTCAAGCGTACTTGACAGGGTGAACGGGATGCAGCGGCAGCACGCGCACATGGAATGCCTGCGACACCACGCGTTGCCCGCACTGGCTCGGACGGCTGCTGGCATGCGCGCGTGCGATGGCCTGCCGTGGCGGGCGACGATGGTGCAGAGGCCATGCGCATGACCCGCTGCAAACGCACTGCGCTGCGCGTGTTCTGCCTGGGACTGGCCCTGCTCGGCGTCGGGCTGCTTGGTCTGTGGCAGGTGTTGCCGTTGAGCAGTTACCTTGCCGGGCTCAGCGCCGGCATCGGTGGATCGTGCATCCTGCTGTCCTTGCCGCTGTGGCTGGCACGCGGCGATATGCGCGACAGCACCCGCCCGGTGTTGGCGCGCCGCTATCGTCGCGAATTCGGCGTGCCGATGGCGTTGTACGTGGTGGTGATGCTGTTCTGGCGTTATCTGCTTGCACAGGTGAATCCGGACTGGGCGCGGGTGCTGATCGCCTTGCTGCCGGCGGTGCTGGTCATGCTGGTGATCCGCGCGGTGGCGCGTTACGTGCGTGATTCGGACGAGATGCAACGTCGTATCGAGCTGGAAGCGATCGCCATTGCCGCCGGCCTGGTCAGCGGTGCGTACATGACCGCCGGGTTTTTGCAGGCCGCCCGGCTGATCGACGTGCCCGCGAGCGCGGCGATGCTATGGGTGTTCCCGCTGCTATGCGCGGTCTACGGCATCACCAAGGGCATCCATGCACGTCGTTTTGCATGATTAGCCGCGTACGCGAATTGCGTGAGGCCAATGGCTGGTCACAAGGGGAGCTGGGCGAGCGGTTGGGCGTGTCGCGGCAAACGATCAATGCGCTGGAAACCGGCAAGTACGATCCCAGCCTGCCGTTGGCGTTTCGGATTGCACGGTTGTTCGGGGAATCGATCGAGCACGTCTTTCTTTACGAAGACGGGCAGTAGTTGCTGCGGTCACGCATGAGCGCATGCAACGTCAGGGGACAGGGACTACCAGGAGATAGGGTGAGTATGGTCAAGCAATCCACAGTGGTGGCGGCAGCGCTGATCGCGATGCTCGCGAGCGGCTGTCAGCGCGCACACGCGCCTGCCGACGGGCAGACCGGTGCAGTGGCGCCGGGCACCGCGCAGCCGCGCGCTGCAAGCACGCAGACAGGCAATGCGGCGGGCAATCGGTATGGCAGCGTGCAGTTCGCACCCTGCACGCTGAGCTCCGGCAGCGCCGCCGGCAACATCGAAGCGCAATGCGCAAGCCTGCGCGTGCCCGAAAATCCAGCCGCGCCGAGCGGGCGCAGCATCGCCTTGAAGATCGCCTGGCTGGAAAGCGATGCTGGCGCCGGCAGCGCGCCGGACCCGGTGTTCTTCATTGCCGGCGGGCCCGGGCAGTCGGCCACGCAGGTGGCGGCGATCGTGGACATGGGCCTGCGTGAGGTGCGCAAGCAGCGCGACCTCTTTCTGGTCGATCAGCGCGGTACCGGTGGCTCCCATCCGCTGGAATGTCGCACGGCCGCCGGCACGCCGTTGGAGATGCCAGGCGGTGCCGCAGCCAGCGTGAGCCAGCTCACCGACTACGCGCGGCAGTGCGCGGCCGGCCTGCGCAACGATGCCGATCCGCGCTACTTCACCACCACCGAGGCCATTGCCGACCTGGATGCGGTGCGCGCCGCCCTGGGCGTGCAGCAGCTCAACCTGGTTGGGGGTTCGTATGGCACGCGCGTGGCGCAGCAGTATGCGATGCGCTACCCACAGCACACCCGCAGCGTGGTGCTCGATGGTGTGGCGCCCAACGATCTGGTGATCGGCGGCGAGTTTGCACGCACCTTCGACGATGCGATTGCGCTACAGGCCAGGCAATGCGCCTCCACGCCGGCCTGTGCGAAACGTTTTACGGTCGACACGCGCACCCAGCTGCGGCAGGTGGTCGAGCGCCTGCGCCAGGCGCCGGTGGCGGTGGACTATCGCGACCCGCGCACTGGCGCGCTACGCCACGAGCAGGTGACCGCCGATACGGTGGTGGGGCTGGCGTTCGGGTTTTCGTACGCACCGGAAACCGCCTCGTTGCTGCCGTTGGTGCTGGACGAGGCGGTGGCAGGCCGTTACGCCTCGTTGATGGCGCTGGCGCAGATGAGTGCGTCGGACATGTCCGACCAGATGAATCGCCCGATGCAATGGTCGGTGTTGTGCAGCGAAGACGCCGGCCGCTATCGTGCGCCGCGTGACCAGGACGCCACCTTGCTGGGTAACGACGTGGCAGAGATGTTCTTCGCGCCATGCAAGGTGTGGCCGTCGAAACCGGCACCGGCCGGGGCCTTCAAGCCGTTCGAATCGACGCTGCCGGTGCTGCTGCTGTCCGGCGAGCTCGATCCGGTCACGCCGCCGCGCTACGCCCAGCGCGTGCTGCAGGGCCTGCCCAATGGCCGCCATGTGATCGCGCCAGGGCAGGGGCACGGCGTGTTCCGGTTGGGGTGCATGCCCAAGGTGCTGAGCCAGTTCCTGCAGACCACCGACGCCAAGGCGCTGGATACGGCCTGCGTGGCCAGCCTCACCACCGTGCCTGCGTTCACCTCGTTCAACGGATGGGAACCATGAGCCGCATCGACCACGCCACGGAGGCGCACGCATGATCGTCGTCGAGAACCTGCATAAATCCTTCAAGACCAAGACCGGGCTGGTGAGCGCGGTGGACGGGGTCAGCTTCAGCGCCGCCGATGGGCAGATCACCGGCCTGCTCGGGCCCAACGGTGCCGGCAAGACCACCACCTTGCGCATGCTCTACACGCTGATGTCGCCGGACCAGGGCCGCGTCACCGTCGATGGCGTGGACGCCGCGCACGACCCGGTTGCGGTGCGCCGTGCGCTCGGTGTGTTGCCGGATGCGCGCGGCGTGTACAAACGGCTGAGCGCCCGCGAAAACATCGCCTACTTCGGCGAGTTGCATGGCCTGTCGCGCACGCAGATCGCGCAGCGTACGCAGGTGTTGTCCGCCGCGCTGGACATGGACGACATTCTCGACCGCCAGACCGAAGGCTTCAGTCAGGGCCAACGCACCAAGACCGCCATTGCACGCGCGCTGGTGCACGACCCGCGCAACGTGATCCTGGACGAACCCACCAACGGCCTGGACGTGATGACCACCCGCGCCATGCGCGGCTTCCTGCAGCAGCTGCGTGCGGAAGGGCGCTGCGTGATCTTCTCCAGCCACATCATGCAGGAGGTGGCGGCGCTGTGCGATCGCATCGTCATCATCGCCAAGGGCACGGTAGTGGCCTGCGGCAGCGCCGACGAACTGCGCGCTGCCACCGGTGAAAGCAACCTGGAAGATGCCTTCGTCAAGGCGATCGGCTCGGAAGAAGGACTGCATGCATGAGCAAGACCACCCTGATGGCCACGCTGTGGACGGTGCTGCGCAAGGAACTGCGCGACATCTCGCGCGACCGCCGCACCCTGGCACTGGCATTGCTGCTCTCGCCCCTGCTGTATCCGATCCTGATTCTCGGCATGGGCGCCTTGAGCGAAAGCCGCGTGCGCACCCAGATCGACAAGCCGCTGGACATCCCCACGCTCGGTCGCGAACACGCCCCCAACCTGGTGCGGTTTCTCGCCGCGCAGGGGCTCAACGCGGTGGATGCACCTGCAGACCTGACTGCCGCCATCCGCAACCAGGATGTGGACGTCGCCCTGCGCATCAGCGACAGCTACGCCGAGGACTGGCGCGAAGGCCGTCCGGCGTTGGTGGAGGTCATCAAGGACAGCACGCGCCGCGAAGCCGACGTGCCGAGCATGCGCCTGCAGGCGGCATTGAGTGCTTATAGCCAGCAGGTCGGTGCATTGCGGTTGCTGGCGCGCGGTATCGATGCGCAGGTGGGCCGGCCGCTGGACGTGGCCGCGCAGGACCTGGCCACCGCCGAAGCCAAGCGTGGTCAGGTCATGGCGATGCTGCTGCCGGTCTTGCTGGTGATCACTTCGTTTCTGGGCGGCGCCTCGTTGATCCTGGATGCCACGGCCGGCGAGCGCGAGCGTCAGTCGCTTGAGCCGTTGCTGGCCACGCCCGCGCCACGCAGCGCGATCGTCAGCGGCAAGATCGCGGCGGCCTGCGTGATCGGCATGGTGTCGCTGTTGCTCACCTTGCTGGCCTTCAAGCTCAGTGCGCAATTGTCCTCGTCCAATCTGGGACGCCAGCTCAACGTGGGCTTCGTGCCGATGTTGCAGATGCTCTTCATCCTGGTGCCGATGCTGTTTGTGGGCACCTCGTTGCTGACGTATCTGGCGGCGGCCGCCAAGAGCATGAAGGAAGCGCAGGCCCACATGACCTGGCTGTTGCTGCTGCCGATGCTGCCGGGTTATGCGTTGATGGCGTATCCGTTGAAGACCCAGCTATGGCAGTTTGCGGTGCCGTTTCTGGCGCAGAACCAGATGCTGCTCAAGGTGATCCGCCACGAGACCATCAACGCGCAGACCTGGGCGGTGTATCTGCTGGCCGGTTTCGGGGTGGCGGCGGTGCTGTGGTACGCAGCAGTGCGCCGGTATCACCAGGAACGCCTGGCGATTTCTGGGTGATGTGCCTTCTCCCGTCGGGAGAAGGTGCCCAAAGGGCGGATGAAGGTACGGCCTTGCGCGCAGGTTCAGCAGCACTTGCAACCACCGCTGCTCCTAGGTGCACAACCATCTAAGCGTGTCGGTGCACCAGCCTCCACAACGCATCACCGCCACAACGCAAAAGCCCGCATCGCTGCGGGCTTTTGCGTTTCCTATGTCATCGCCGATCCAGCCATCAACCGCCCGGGTTGAACGACAGCGTACGCCGCGTGGTTACCGGTGCGGTCACCGGTTCGAAGCGCCAGCGCTTGACCGCATTGAGCGCTTCGCGGTCGAACACGCGCGGCGGGTTGGCACGCAGCACGCGCGAGGCGGTGATCGAGCCGTCGGTGCCGACGGTGATCTCCACCAGCACTTCGCCGGAGGTGCCGGCGCGCAGGGCCTCGGGCGGGTAGCGCGGTGCCGGGGTACTGATCGGACGCAGCGATTGCGCGGCCGGTGCGGCGGCCGCGGCGGCTGCCGGCGTCGGACGTGGCGCCGCCGGTGCGGGTGCCGGGGCCTCGGCCTGACGGCGCGCAGCGGCCTGGCGCTCGGCGTCGGCGGTCTGCTGGCGGGCGGCTTCCTGCTGGGCGGCAATCTGCTGGGCAGCGGCGGCTTCGCGGGTCTGCTGTTCGGCCAGACGCTTCTGCTCGGCGGCCTGCTTGGCCTTGTCCTCGACCAGCTTCTTGGCCTGCTCGGCATCCTGCTCGGAGCGGTTGGCGGCGGTCTTCATGGCCGTGTCCAGGCCGCTCTTCAGGCGCGGCAGTGCCGGGGCCTTGGGGTCGACCTTTTCGATCAGTGCGATCAGCCGCTGCGCTTCGGGGAATTCCTCGCGGCTGATGCCCTGTTCGGCGGCGATCAGCGTGTAGGGCAGCAGGTCGGTCAGCGCGCTGTTGACGGTGGCGTCCTGCGGCTGCTTTTCGCGCAAGGCCAGGTAGTACTCCACCGCGTTGTCGCCGGCCGGCGCGTACATGCGGTTGTCCTGCAGCGCCTTGGTGGCCGATGCGCGCAACTGGTCGGCGGCCATCGACTGCACCTGCGGCGAGACTGCGGTGGCCGGCGTTGCTGCCGCAGCCGGTGCGGCCGGTGTGGCGCCGGTGGCTGGCGCGGTGGTGGCGGCCTTGTCTTCCTGCTTGGAGCAGGCGGCCAGGCCCACCAGCAAAATGACCGGCGCGATCCGGCGTGCCATACGGCCCTGTGTCAGATCCAACATGCGTCCCCCTTACCCCGAGTGCGAAAGATTACGTTGCTGCGGCGAGCGCCGGCCATTGTTCCCGCAATGGACGGCAGTGCCGCAATCTAGCATTGCTGGGGCGTTGGAAGCCAAGGGTTGCAGCGCCAGGAGGCGAAATTCATCCCGCCGGGGCCGCCATGGCGGCTACATCGGCCGGTGTGCGTGCGGCAGGGTCGGGCAGCGGGACGGCCGGGCAGTGGTGACGCAGGAACTGTGCATGCGGCGGCAGGCCGGCCACGGTCGCGTCCACGCGCTGGCGGATGCTCTCCAGAAAGTGGCTCAGCTCCGCATCGCCCATCAGGTCGGCCACCGGGTGATGCTGCTGCGGCACGATGCCCTGGCCCAGCATCACCTGCACCCAGGAATTTTCTGCAAACAACTCGTTGCCCTGGTGGAACACGCGCCCGCTCTGGCGGAACAGCTCCATCCGGTGACGCAGCGAGTCGGGGATGTCCATCGCGGCGCAGTCGCGCCAGAACGGCGTGTCGCGGCGCTCGGTGGCGTGGTAATGCAGGATCACGAAATCGCGGATGTGCGCAATTTCGTCGGCGGCCTGGCGGTTGTATTCGGCGATGTCCACCGCGTTGATGACCTGCGGAAAGGTCTGCAACAAGCGGACGATGCCGCGCTGGATCAGATGGATGTTGGTCGACTCGATCGGCTCCAGGAAGCCGCTGGCCAGCCCCAACGCCACGCAGTTCTTCTCCCACACGCGCTGGCGCTGGTTGGGCGTGAAGCGCAGTGCGCGTGGCTCTGTCAGCGCGCGTCCCTGCAGGTGGCGCTCCAGCACGGCCCGGGCGCTGTCCTGGTCGGTGTAGCGGCTGGAATACACGATGCCGTTGCCCACCCGGTGCTGCAGCGGAATGCGCCACATCCACCCGGCCTGGTCGGCCCGCGCCCGCGTATAGGTCACCGGCGGGCCTACCGATTCGGTCTGCACGGCCAGCGCGCTGTCGGCAAACAACCAACGCGACCAATCGTCGCTGCCCACGCCCAGGGTCTTGCCGATCAGCAATGCCGCAAAGCCGGTGCAATCGACGAACAGGTCGCCTTCCACGCGGCTGCCGTTGTCCAGTGTCAGCGCGGTGAGGAAACCGCTGTGCGGGTCGGTCTCGACCTGGCCGATGCGTCCTTCGATGCGCTGCACTCCGAAGCCTTCGCTGAAGCGACGCAGGAAGCGCGCGTACAGACCGGCATCCAGGTGGTAGGCGTAGTTCATGCCGCCGTTGGGCAGATGCGCGAACCGCCCTTCCTGGGTGGCGCGCAATTCCAGGCAGTAGTCGCCGAAGTCGCGCGCCACGCCACGCTGGCGGCCCTTCAACCAGAAATGATGAAAGCCTGCGCTCCAGTGATCGGTACCGGTATGGCCGAAGGAGTGGATGTAGTGCCTGTCCACGTCGCGCCAATGTTCGAAGGCGATGCCGAGCTTGAAGGTGGCCTGGGTGGCGGCCATGAACGTGGCCTCGTCGATCTCCAGCAGCCGGTGGAAGGTGACCAGGCTGGGGATGGTGGCCTCGCCCACGCCTACCGTGCCGATCTCGTCCGATTCCACCAGGGTGATCTGCAACTGCCGGCCCAGCAGCTTGGACAGCGCGGCGGCGGCCATCCAGCCGGCGGTGCCGCCACCGGCGATGACGACCCGACGCACCGGGCGCTGCGTCGGGTCTGGGGAAGTGGTGTGGGCCATGGGTCAGTCCTCAGCGGTTCAAGCGTTGCAGCAAGCGCGCGCGCAGGCTGCGCGCACGGGTGTCGTCCATCGGGGCCAGCACGCCGCGCGCCACGTCCGGCACGTGCGCGGCGGTGCGCTCATCGGGTTCGAACACGTAATGGCGAAACACGTCCTGCCAGATGGCGCGTTGTTCGGCGGGCAGGTCGCGAATGGTGAGCAGCGACAGCATCAGCGCATTCATCGGCGAGTCCATGTAGGCCGGGCTTTGCCGCCACCAGAAATTGACCAGCACGTTGAAGCCTTCCAGCGCCTGGACGTGATGCCACCACATGCTGGGAATGAACAGCGCATCGCCCGGCTCCAGCTCGGCAACGCACGCGTGCTGCAGTGCCTGCGCATAGCGCGGAAAGCGCTGCAGATCCGGCGCGGTGATGTCCACCAGGCTGATCGGCTGGCCGGCCGGGGTCAGGTCCAGCGGGCCGATATACAGGTTGGCCAGCTGGTCCGGCGGAAACAGGGTGAAGCGGCGGCGCCCGGCCACCACGCAGGCCAGGTTGTCGGGCAGGTCCTGGTGGGCGGCGATGCGGGTGCGGTTGCCGATCCAGATGCTGGCCAGCGGCTCGGCCTGCGGCAGCGCGATCGGATTGGCCGCGCGCAGGCCGGGCAGGTAGGTGTCCAGGGTGGTGGAGCCGACGTAGATCGCCGGCGGCTGTGCGTCGTGCAGGCCGCGCAGCAAGGTGTCCAGCACCACGCCCAGCGGCACGCGCTCGGGGCGGAAATTGAAGCCGGTCATGTCCGCGTTGTAGAAGAAGCGCCCGCCGATCTCCGGCGGCCCGACCTGCGCCACCACTGCTTCGCCGCGATCGAATCCGCGCAGGTAGGCGGCGGCCGCCTGTGCAGAGCTGGCGCCGGCGCGTGCCAGCGGCCAATCGCGCACCAGCCCGCGCAGCACCAGCGGCGTGGTGGAGCGCAGCAGGGCCGGGTCCAGTTGCTGCGGATCCAGGCCATGCCGTTCTTCGATGGCGCGCGGCTCAGCCGGCATGGCGGCGGTTGAGGCGTTCGAGCAGGTAACGGAACTGCGCAATCGAGGCCACCGCCATGTACAGCGGTTCCAGATCGCCGTGGCGGTGCAGGTCCAGCAAGGCGGTATTGCCGAGCGTGCGCAGGCGTTCTTCATGCACGGTGTGCAGGCCGGCCAGTCGGCATTCCAGGCCGTTGTCCAGGGTGGCTTCGAACACGAACGGCTCCAGCAGTTCGTAACCCAGCAGGCGTTCGACAAACGCATCGCTGGCCGCCAGCCCATCGTGCAGCGTGCGCAGCAATTGGCTGATGTGATACAGAAAATCGGTGGTGCCGCCATGTTCGCGAAACAGCAGCTCGCCTTCATCGGTGCTGACGCGCGGGCTGTCCAGGTCCACGTGCACCATCGGCCCTTCCGGCTGCTGGCCGATCAGGAACGGTTGCCGCTGGATCGCCAGCGGAATGTATGGCGCGTCCCAGCGCGCACCGTCCAGGAACAGGTTCTCGCCCAGCCGCAGTCCCAGCAGCGCCAGCGGCTGAAAACGGCCGTTCTCGTTGCGATGGAACACGATCGGGTACTGGCCCTGCAGCTGGCGGAATTCCTGCGGGAAGGTAGCCGCCGACATCACGTCGTCGCCATAGGCGGCGCCACGGGCAGTGATCACGCGCAGATCGCGGTGATCGAGATTGTTCAACAACACGGCATTGGTCATGGGGGGTCGCTATATCACGCGGGGGCGCGTGGCCCATGCTTGGACAATCCCCTTCGCACGGCAAGTGCCGGAGCATGCAGCTCCGGTCAGCACGCAGGAAGGTCGTAACCACGTCCCGGCAGCCAGGCTGCCGGGACGTGCGGTGCATTGCCTAGATCACCAGAACTTGTAGCGCAGGCCGAGCATGTAGCGCGGGCCGGTCTGGGTGGCATACACGATCTGGTTCGGGTGCCGGCCGTGCTGACGCTGCACCTCGTCGGTGAGGTTGATCGCCTCCAGGCTCAGCGACAGGTTCTCGTTCCACTGGTAGCCGATGCTCAGGTCCAGCTGGCCGTAGGCTTCGGTGTAGACCGGATTGGGCTGGCCGCTGCCGTCGAAACGCGCGGCCAGGAATTCGTCGCGCCAGTTGTAGGCCGCACGCACCTGCCACTTGTCCTTGTCGTAGAAGCCGACCACGTTGGCCGAATCGCTCAGCCCTTCCAGCGCGAACTGCTCGCCGATCACGGCGTTGTTGTAGGTCAGCCCGGAGTCGACCATGGTGTAGTTGGCCGACACGCCAAAGCCGCTGGCGCCGAACATGTGCTGCAGGTTGAATTCCCAGCCGTCCAGCGAAGCGGAGCGCTGGTTGGCCGGCGCGGTGATGGCGAAGTTGGCCACCGGGTCGCCCGGCTGCCCGCTGATCACGCCGGTGGCATTGCCGTTGGCATCGTCCGCGCCACGCACCACACCCGGCGCACCGCCGCGGTTGCGGAAGATGTAGTTGCGGATGCAGGTCAGGTCGGCCGAGGCGCAGCCATTGCCCAGCGCCTCGTTCCAGTACGCACCGCCCACCGGGGTGTTCAGGCCCAGCGAGGTGTCGTTACGCGTGGTCACACCGATGTAGTTGTCGATGTTCTTGCGGAAGAAGCCCACCGACGCGTAGCTGGCGTCGCTGTAGTACCACTCCAGCGACAGGTCGATATTGTGCGAGAGCAGCGGCTTCAGGCCGGGGTTGCCTTCCTGGCCGGTGCCGCCTTCCAGGCGTGCGATCTGGTTGAGCGTCTGCCCGCCCTGGATGTCGCCCCAGCCGGGACGACCGATGGTTTCGCCATAGCTGCCGCGCAGCACCAGATCCTCGGTGAGCTTGAAGCTCAGGTCCAGGCTGGGCAGCCAGTATTCGTACTTGCCGCTGGCGCCGGAAAATGCCGAGTCGGCCAGGCGGATCGGCAACTCGTTGTTGGCGACCCAGTCGATACCCACCGCCACCGGCACCAGTGCCTGCGCGTCCACCTTGGTTTCTTCGTAACGCACGCCGGCGGCCAGACTGATCGGCACGCGCAGATCGTCCCAGCTGTTGTTCCACTGCAGGTAGGCGTTCTTGGACTTTTCGGTGACGCGGCGGTCGGTGGTGAACACCGGCGAGATACGGTACAGCGCGTCGTCGCCGGCAGCCTGCGCGGCGGCCTGGCGGGCACGTTCGAAGTCGAACAGGAACAGCTGGTCGAACTGCGCCGGATTGCCGCTGCCGTCGATCGCATCGAAGTACTGCGCGAACGAACTGGGAATCCACAGATCGTCCGGATAATCGGCCGCGGTGCCGTTGCCGCCCCAGGTGTCGCGCTGCACGTTGGAAAATGCCGAACGGTTCTTGACCTCGGTGCTGCCGATGCCGAACTTCAACTGCGAATAGTTTTCGAAGGTGAAGTCGCCGTTGACCTGCGCCTGGTCGATCTCTGACTTCATGTAGCTGTTGCGGAACGCCGAGCCGGTGACCAGCGTGCGCGACGGGTCCAGCCCGGTCAGCCCGAAGCCCAGCTGCTGCTGCAACACCGGGAAATCCTTGCTGAAATCCACCACCGAGGTGCCGCGGTAGAAACCGGACACGCCCAGCGAGTTGCTCGACCCGTACGGGCTGTCCGCGCCGGCTTCGGCGGTAGAGCGGTGGATGTCGAAGCTGAGCTTGAACTGATCGTTCACCGCCCAATCCACGTTGAAGCCCAGCGACTTGTTCTGGTTACGCGTGGCCGCCTTGGAGCCGGCGGTGGCCAGATCGCTGGTGGCCGGGTCGACGATTTCCGAATAGGTGATCGGGCCGGCCACCGGCCCATTGGTCCAGGCGCTGGCAGACGGGCCGTAGTTGAACCACACCGACATCTCGTTGCGCTGCTGCTGGATCTTGTTTTCCGAGTAGGTGTAATCCAGCGTGGTGGTGATGTTGTCCAGCGGCTTGTACTGCAGCACCAACTGCCCGTTGGTGCGCTGGCGTTCGACCCCGACCACGCGGTAGTTGAGGTTCTGCGGCACCGAATAGATATCGTTGGGGCCAGGACGGTTGACGATGTTTTCCGAGCCCGCCGTGCCCGGCTGCGGAATGGTGCCGTAGGCGGTGGCATCGCCACGGAACGAGCGCCAGCCGTTGGGCACACCGACCTGGCTGTAGCCGAAGTCGCGTTCCTGGTAGCTGCCGCTCAGCGACACGCCGAAGCGCCCGTCCGCCGAGGTGTTGCTGAAGATGCCGGAAATTTCCGGCGTCAGCGAATCGCCTTGCAAACGCCCGGGCAGGTTCTCGTTGGACGCATCGTGCACGCCCTTCAGACCCACGTTGGCATGCATGCCGGGGTTGTCCAGCGGGCGGGCCGTCTTGATGTTGATGGTCGCGCCAATGCCGCCGGTAGGTGTGCTGGCACGGCTGGTCTTGAACACCTCGATGCCGGAGATCGACTCGGACGCCAGGTTGGCGAAGTCGAACGCACGCGAGTTGGAGGCATTGGATTCCTCGATGCTGGCGCCCGGCATCTGCCGGCCGTTCAACAGCACCAGGTTGAAGTCCGGGCCGACGCCGCGCACGGTGACGCGCGAGCCTTCGCCCAGCGAACGGTCGATCGACACACCGCTGATGCGCTGCAGCGATTCGGCCAGATTGGTGTCGGGGAACTTGCCGATATCCTCGGCCACGATGCCGTCGACGATGCCTTGCGCATCGCGTTTGACGTTCATCGACGAGGTGAGGCTGCCACGGATACCGCTGACCTGGACGGTATCGAGAGTGGCGGGATCGGCCTGGCTGGAGCCCGGGACGGTGGATGCCGACTGCGGCGCCGGCGCGGTCTGCGCGGCCAGCGGCGTCGACAATGCGAACAGCAGGGCAGACGTCAGGCGCCGCGTGCGCGGCAGGGTGCGTGTCTCTCTCACGGTGATGGCTTCCCCAAACAAAAGATAAGGCCGGCCCCGAGCGGGACAGGCAAAGGTCGATCGAACAATCGAGCATTTGTTAGCGCAGGCTTAACAAAGTCAATTTGCACTGCAGCATCGGTCGCGAGCCAATGGCGTCACACATCGTTCCAGCAGGGGCACTGACGGTGCACGCGCGTACCACAGCGGGGGCCGTACCATCCGGCCTCGATGGCATGGTCCAGCGCTTGGGATCGGTCATTTCGGGACGGCCAATGCGTGCACTCTTCATGCGCTTGTTCCGTCCCGGAGGCTTCTCATTGCGACCGACAGGGCGGCACGCGTGCACCGGTGAACTGCCCTGGCTACAACGCGGTTGCCGACCTCGGACACGCGGCCGTGCACGCCGGGGAATTCGGCGTCCCGGTCGCATCACCCCTCATCTACCGGAGCACCCATGATCGATCTGTATTACTGGCCCACCCCCAACGGCCACAAAGTCACCCTGTTCCTGGAAGAAGCCGGGCTGGACTACACCGTCAAGCCGGTGGACATCGGCAAGGGCGAGCAGTTCGCCCCGGCGTTCCTGCAGATGTCGCCCAACAACAAGATGCCGGCCATCGTCGACCATGCACCGGCCGATGGCGGCGCGCCGCAGAGCGTGTTCGAGTCCGGCGCGATCCTGCTGTACCTGGCCGAAAAGACCAGCCGCTTCCTGCCACGCGATGCGCGTGGGCGGATTGCCGCACTGGAATGGCTGTTCTGGCAGATGGGCGGGTTGGGCCCGATGACCGGCCAGATGGGTCACTTCAACGTCTATGCCCCGGACAAGATTGCCTACGCGGTGGATCGCTACAACACCGAGGTGCGCCGCCTGCACGGCGTGCTGGACAAGCGCCTGGCCGAGCACGCCTTCCTGGCGGGTGAGGATTACAGCATCGCCGACATGGCCAGCTACCCGTGGCTGGAGGTCTATGCGGACATCCGCCCCGACTACGCCGCGTTCCCCCACCTGAAGCGCTGGCATGACGCCATCGCCGCGCGCCCGGCTACGCAGCGCGCCTATGCGCTGAAAGAGCAGGTGAACCCCAACGCCGGCAAGCCGCTCAGCGAGGAAGAGCGCAAGCATTTGTTCGGTAAGCGCTGAGGTGTAGGGCTGAGGCAGAGCACGCAAGCATGGTGCTGAGGCGCCGTGCTGCTGCGGCTGAGCGCCGCAGAGGTTGCCTTGCATGGGGATGTCCTGGAGTGGATCGCCGCGCGCATTAGCGCGGTCAGACACCGCGCTACACAGCGGTTCCAAGCGCAAGGCCGGGCTGCGCCCGACCCTCATCCGGCGCTATGCGCCACCTTCTCCCGGCGGGGGAAGGAAGCTAAGCCACTTTTTCTCCCGCTGGGAGAAGCAAGCCAAAGCCCCTTTCCCTGCGGGAGAGGGGTTGGGGTGAGGGTGCGGCTCCGCATCACAGTCGCAGCCACCGGTCACCCGCGCCGCGTCAGGCCCGTGGTAGCCCGCCCGCATCGCACTTCGGCATCGAGCAGAAAGCACATACGCCGGCCTGTTCGCGACTCGGCCTCGACACCACCGACCATCCCGCGTAGAGACCCGTCGCCACGGACGCGCACGACCGCCACGCTTCTCAAACACCGCACGCACCCGCATCCTGTGCGCAGTCTTCAGACAGGATCTTCAATGCGCGCCCCATCCGCCGACCTTGCCCTCATGCCGACTGCGCCGCCATCAGACCAACGCGGCCGCTGCTCGGAATCGGCATGGACTCCTCGTACACTGCGGTTCCTGCGCGCCGTCCACGCCCGTCTGTCGACTGCCGGTTACGTGTTGTTAGCCGCTCTTATCACCATCCCCATGGCCCACGCCGAAAAACTCACCCTGGAGGCCATCACCGGCCCGTTGCCGCTGTCCGGCCCGACGCTGATGAAGCCCAAAGTGGCGCCCGATGGCTCGCGGGTGACCTTCCTGCGCGGCAAGGACAGTGACCGCAACCAGCTGGATCTGTGGGAATACGACGTCACCAGCGGCCAGACCCGCCTGCTGGTCGATTCCAAGGTCGTGCTGCCGGGCACCGAGACCTTGAGCGATGCCGAAAAGGCCCGGCGCGAGCGCCAACGCATCGCCGCATTGACCGGCATCGTCGATTACCAATGGGCCCCGGATGCGCAGGCGTTGCTGTTCCCGCTCGGCGGCGAGCTGTATCTGTATGACCTGCGCAAGACCGGTGCGGCCGCGGTGCGCAAGCTCACCCATGGCGAAGGTTTCGCCACCGATGCCAAGCTCTCGCCCAAGGGCGGCTTCGTCAGCTTCGTACGCGAGCGCAATCTGTGGGTGATCGACCTGGCCAGCGGCAAGCCGTTGCAGCTCACCCACGACGGCAGCGAGACCATCGGCAATGGCGTGGCCGAATTCGTCGCCGACGAAGAAATGGACCGCCACACCGGCTACTGGTGGGCGCCGGACGATTCGGCCATTGCCTTCGCGCGTATCGACGAAGGGCAGGTGCCGGTGCAAAAACGCCCGGAGGTATATGCCGACCACACCGAAGTGATCAGCCAACGCTATCCGCAGGCCGGCCAGCCGAATGTGGCGGTGCAATTGGGCGTGATCGCGCCGCGCGCCAAGGCGGCTCCACGCTGGATCGACCTGGGCAAGAATCCGGATATCTATCTGGCACGGGTGGACTGGCGCGATGCGCAGCGGCTGACCTTCCAGCGCCAGTCGCGCGACCAGAAAACCCTCGAGCTGATCGAAACCACGCTGGCCAGCGGCGCGCAGCGCACGCTCATCACCGAGATCTCGCCCACCTGGGTCCCGCTGACCAACGACCTGCGTTTCCTCAAGGACGGTCGCTTTCTCTGGAACTCCGAACGCAGCGGGTACGAGCACCTCTACCTTGCCTCCGAAGACGGCCGCACGCTGACGCCGCTGACCTCCGGCGACTGGGTGGTGGATGCCTTGCTCGCCGTCGATGAGCAGGCCGGCACGGTGTACTTCTCCGCCAGCAAAGAGTCGCCGACCCAGACCCAGATCTACGCGGTACCCCTGGCCGGCGGTGCGATCGAAAAGCGCTCCAGCGCCCGCGGCACGCACGTGGCCAGTTTTGCAAACAACGCCAGCGTGTATGTCGACACCTGGTCCAACACCACCACGCCGCCGCAGATCGAACTGTTCCGGGCCAATGGCGAAAAGATCGCCACCTTGCTCACCAATGATCTTGCCGATCCGCAGCATCCGTATGCCCGCTACCGCGACGCGCAGCGCCCGGTGGAGTTCGGCACGCTGACTGCCGCCGACGGCAAGACGCCCTTGCAGTACCGCCTCACCAAGCCAGACCATTTCGATCCGGCCAAGCGCTACCCGGTCATCGTCTATGTCTACGGCGGCCCGGCCGCGCAGACCGTGCTCGATGCCTGGCCCGGCCGTGGCGATGCCTTGTTCGATCAATACCTGGCCCAGCGCGGTTACGTGGTGTTTTCGCTGGATAACCGCGGCACCCCACGGCGCGGGCGCGACTTCGGTGGCGCGCTGTACGGCAGGCAGGGCACCGTGGAGGTGGACGACCAGCTGCAAGGCGTGGCCTGGCTCAAGCGCCAGCCCTGGGTGGATGCCAGGCGGATCGGCGTGCAGGGCTGGTCCAACGGTGGCTACATGACCTTGATGCTGCTGGCCAAGCACAGCGACGCGTATGCCTGCGGCGTGGCCGGCGCACCGGTCACCGACTGGGGCCTGTACGACACCCATTACACCGAGCGCTACATGGACTTGCCGGCCGGCAATGCCGACGGATATCGCGACGCACGCATCGCCACTCATCTGGACGGCCTGCGCGCCAGGCTGCTGCTGATCCACGGCATGGCCGACGACAACGTGTTGTTCACCAACTCCACCGCGCTGATGAGCGAGTTGCAGCAACGCGGCACTGCGTTCGAGCTGATGACCTATCCCGGTGCGAAGCACAGTGTTTCAGGCGCCACTGCACTGCATCGTTACAAGACCGCCGAAGCGTTTTTGCAGCGCTGTCTGGTGCCGGTGCACGACTAGGCGCGGCGCACGAAACGTCGCGAGCGGTTGTCAGCTCGGCATGCGCGGTGTCCAGGAACCGGAGCATCCGCGTGTTGCGCACCGACGTCGCGCGCCAACGTTGGACGGCGGGCCCCGCGCGTAGGGCCGAGTGCAGGTGGAGGCCACGCGCAGGCATGGCCGTTGGGCCGATCAGCACCGGCGTCCGCGGCACTCAAGGCGACCCGATCGATGTGTCGCCAGCCGCAGCATCGCTACGGTGCCCCGCCTGCCATGACCAAAGGCAGATTGCCGCGGTCGCTGCAGATGGGTAGGGTCGCGCTACTCAACTTGCGGATCCGCCTCATGAAGCCACTCGTTCTCGCCGTCGCGCTGGCGCTCGGTTCCTCGTTGCCGTTGCAGGCACAGACCAGCAAGGCAGCGCCGACCCAGCCGGCGAGCCCGGCCTGGGTGCAGACCAGCAACGGCTATGCGCAGATCCTGCTCAACGCGCAGGCGCCGTTCCAGCCCGAATACGCCAGCTTCTTCGGCGTGCCTGGCTACGACGATCAGGTCGTCGACCTGGGCCCGGACAACGCTGCGCGCTATCGCGATGCGATGCAAAAGGCGCGCGCCACGCTGCAGGCCAAGCTGGCCACCGAGCGCGATACCAACGTGCGCCAGGACCTGCAGATCATGATCGGCGCGGCCGCGCAGAACATCGAAGGCAGCGAGCTCAACGAGCGGTATCTGTTGCCCTGGAGCGACGCTCCGGAGGCGGTCTTCAGTGGCCTCAATGGCCTGCTGTCCGACCAGACCGTGCCCGAACGCCGCGCCAAGGCGCTGGACCGCCTCAAGCGTTACGTCGGCCTGGTGCCGGGCAGCACGCCCACCACCACGCTGGCGCGCCAGCGCTACGAGGAAAAGCTGGGCAACACCGCACTGCTGCAGCCCACCCAGCGCGAAGTGGAGCAGGCGCTGGCCAATGTGGACACCTACGTTGCCGGTATCGGCGAATTGTTCGCCAAGTACAAGATCGCCGGCGCCGACGAGGCGCTCAAGGCCATGTCCACCCAGCTCAAGGACTATGCCGCCTGGACCCGCAGCACGGTGCTGCCCAAGGCGCGCAAGGACACCCGCCTGCCCGAGCCGCTGTACGCCTTCCAGCTCAAGCAGGTCGGCATCGACATCGCCCCGCAGCAGTTGATCCAGCGCGCGCAGCTGGAATTCATGGAAACCCGCTCGGCCATGCGCCAGCTTGCGCCGCTGCTGGCCAAGGCCAAGGGCGTGCAGGGCGGCGATTATGTGCAGGTGATCCGTGCGCTCAAGGGCAACAAGATCGCCGACGACCAGCTGGAGACCCACTACCGCGGCGTGATCGACCAGATCGACCCGATCATCCGCCAGCAGCGCATCGTCGATGTGCCCAACCGCCCGATGCAGATGCGCCTGGGTAGCGCCGCCGAAAGCGCCGCGCAACCGGCGCCGCATTTCCTGCCGGCGCCGTTGATCGGCAACACCGGCCAGCAGGGCCAGTTCGTGCTGCCGCTGGGTAACCCGACCGCCGATGGCGCCAAGAAGGAGCAGTACGACGACTTCAACTTCGGCTCAGCGGCCTGGACGCTCAGCGCGCATGAAGGCCGCCCCGGCCACGAGCTGCAGTTCACCGCCATGGTCGAACGCGGCATCTCGCTGGCGCGCAGCCTGTTCGCCTTCAACTCGGTCAACGTCGAAGGCTGGGCGCTGTATGCCGAAGCCGAAATGGTGCCGTACGAACCGCTCGACGGCCAGCTGATCGCCCTGCAGTTCCGCCTGCTGCGCGCCGCCCGCGCCATGCTCGACCCGATGCTCAACCTGGGCCTGATCGACCGCGAACGCGCGCGCCAGGTGCTGGAAGACGACGTCGGCCTCTCACCGGCCATGACCCGGCAGGAACTGGACCGCTACACCGTCCGCGCGCCCGGCCAGGCCGGCAGTTACTTCTACGGCTACACCCGCATCCTCGAACTGCGCATGCGCACCGAACTGGCACTGGGCAAGAAGTTCGACCGCCTGGCCTTCAACAATTTCCTGCTCGACCAGGGCTTGTTGCCGCCGGACCAACTGGCCAAGGCGGTGGAGACGCAGTTCATTCCCGCGCAGCAACGCAAGCGCTAAGCAGTAGGGCTGTGTAAAAAACCTGGGGCGCGATGGAGCTGGATTCAGCCAGTCATCGCGCCCCGTTGCATTAAACACTCTCGAATTCTGGGGCCGCCTCAGCGCGTTGGAGGCGGCATCTCCGGCGCAGCGCGCTGCTGCGCCCCCGCAGGCACCCAGATCGCCATGCCGGCCGCGCGCTTCTGGGTGGTCGGGATGCCGATACCCAGCCCGCCACCGACGCGGCCGCCGTAGCTGCCGCCGCCCACCGACAGGCCGCCGCCGGAGCGCTCCGAGCCCACCCCGACGATGACCACCCCGTTTGCGCCGAGCTTGGCCGCTTCGCGCTTGAGGCGTTCCACGGCGGCATCGGTCTGGCCCTGGGTGCCGAAGCCGGCAGCGCTGGTGGATTCGAGCTGGGCGATCTCCACCGAGCCGACCGGGGCGTTGGAATACACCTGCACCTGCGCGGGGTCGATCGGCGCGCGGGCCTGGCCCAGCATCACCTTGGAACTGCTGGCGCAGCCGGCCAGCAGCAGGGCCAGTGTGGCGCCGATGACGATGTGCTTGTTCATGCAATAGCCCCCTGTTGACGACAGTGACAGCGATGATCCGGTGGCCGAACTGAAGAGTGGCTAACAACACGGCGCGGGCGGCCGTGGTGCGAGTGGTTGCGAAGTGCACCGGAGTTTGACGCACCCTAGCCACGCCCATGTGAGGCTGCCGCCAAGCCGCCATTGGTCAGGGTGACCACCCGCCCACGGCGTCTTGGCAGGCGCACCGTTAAGCTGCGCCTTTCTTCGACGGACGAGGTGGCACGTGGGACTGATCAGCCTGCTCTGGGGCATTGTGGCGCTGCTATGGATGGTGCTGGCCTTCATCCCGCTGCTGGGGTGGGGCAACTGGTTCCTGATTCCGTTCGCGGCGGTTGGCGCCATCATCGCGGCGATCGCGCTGTTGTTCACCTCGGCAGGCAACCGTGGGCGGGCCAAGACCGGCCTGCTGCTCAACGGCCTGGTGATCGTGGTCGGGGTGATCCGCCTGAGTCTGGGCGGCGGGGTGATCTAAGCCGTTGCAGCGCTGCGACAGTGCGTCGCAGCGCGTCTGCGGCAAGGCGGCAGGCGTAGACTTGTGGGCTGTCTCCAGGAGCCTTGTCATGGCCCATCCGCACTATCGCCCCCGCCGCATGCGCCACGATGCGTTTTCGCGTCGGTTGATGCGCGAAAACACGCTGACCACCGATGACCTGATCTGGCCGGTGTTCGTGCACGAGTTGCCCGGCCGCGCGCCGATCGCCTCGATGCCGGGCGTGGAGCGGCTGTCGCTGGACGAGTTGCTGCGCGAGGCAGAGAACGCCCTGGAACTGGGCATCCCGGTGATCGATCTGTTTCCGGTGATCGACCCGGCCGGCAAGAGCCTGGACGCGGCCGAAGCCTGGAACCCGGACGGCCTGGCGCAGCGCGCGGTACGTGCGCTCAAGTCGCGCTTCCCCGAGCTGGGCGTCATGACCGACGTGGCGCTGGACCCGTACACCACGCACGGGCAGGACGGCATCATCGATCACAAGGGCTATGTGCTCAACGAGATCACCGTGGAGGCGCTGGTCAGACAATCGTTGTCGCATGCGCAGGCCGGTGTGGACATCATTTCGCCCTCGGACATGATGGACGGCCGCATCGGTGCGATCCGTCGTGCGCTGGATGCCGATGCGCATCTCAACGTGCGCATCATGGCGTATTCGGCCAAGTACGCCTCGGCGTTCTATGGCCCGTTCCGCGATGCGGTGGGCAGTGCCGGCAATCTGGGCAAGGCCGACAAGACCACCTACCAGATGGACCCGGCCAACGGCGACGAAGCCTTGCGCGAGATCGCGCTGGATCTGGAAGAGGGCGCGGACATGGTGATGGTCAAGCCGGGCATGCCGTATCTGGATGTGGTGCGCCGGGTGAAGGACGAATTCCGCGTGCCGACCTTCGCGTATCAGGTCAGCGGCGAATACGCCATGCTCAAGGCGGCGGCGGCCAACGGCTGGCTGGACGAGCGCAAGTGCGTGCTGGAAGCGCTGATGGCCTTCAAGCGCGCCGGTGCCGATGGCGTGCTGACCTACTTCGCCCCGCAAGTGGCGCGTTGGTTGCGCGAAGACGCACGCTGACCCGCACGGCGCGGCTGCGCCACGGCGACGCAGCCGCACGCGCTGAATGCGCGACTGACAGAGCCGTGGGTGGAGCCGAGTGCGGGAGTAAACCCCGCGCAGGAAGAGGCAGAAGCGCTCCGGTTCCAGTCACCCATCCGCGGCGAGCGGCCGCGCGAATGGGTTGAGTGCACTCGATCCGCAACGACATCATGGTTCGATGAGCGGCACGTCCCGAACGTCTTGCGGTGGGACTGAGTCGGTTCTCTGCGGTGTCCAACCCGCACGCACCGGGATGCACTGCGGCGTGGCCAATGCCGTTTCAAACAGCATCCAGGCGCCACGAAAGTCACTGCGATGACTGCATCTGGAGCATGGCGATTCGGTGCGTCGTGTTCAGATGCAGCACGACCCGTTCCAGATCGCTCCAGGCGCTGTGCAGACACTTCCTGCCACGCCGATAACGCCATGCGGAGCGCGCTGTGTTGCCGATTTGGCCACTGCGATCGATCACCGCGTCGCACGCCGCATGCTGCACGGTCGTGGATCGGGAGCATCCAGCAGTCCCACGTGCGGCAGTGACGGTTGGACCACATGCGCCGCAGTGGGCGCCGGGTCACCCGCGCGGCGGCGCATGCGAGACGCATTCTCATCTACAATGCCCGGCCGTCACTGATCTTCTGCCGTCTTGATCAAAACGCTGCTGTTCCAGCTGCACTGGTTGCTCGGCATCACGGCCGGTCTGGTGCTGTCGGTGATGGGGCTGACCGGCGCCTCGATGTCCTTCGAGAACGAACTCGTGCGGCTGGCCAATCCGCCCCTCGTGCAGCTGGCCCAGCGGCACGCGGCAGGCGAGCGTGCGTTGCCGGTGGATGTGCTGCTGCAGCGGCTGGATCTGGCGCCGACCACGTCCGGGCCGCCGCCGGTCACCCGGATGCTGATCGACCCTACCGGTGAGCGGCCCTCCAATGCGCGGCTCGCCGCCAAGGGCAGCGCACGTGTGTATTTCGACCCGTATACCGGTGAGCGGGTGGCGGCGCCGCGGCTGAGCAGTACGTTTGCCTTCCTCGAGGATCTGCATCGCCATCTGACGGCGGGCAAACGCGGCCAGGCAGTGACTGGGGCCTGCACGCTGATCCTGCTGTTTTTCTGCGCCTCGGGGCTCTATCTGCGCTGGCCACGCCGGTGGTGGAGCCTGCGCATCTGGTGGGTGGTGGAGTGGCGCCGGCAGGGCCGCAGTTTTCTGTGGAGCCTGCACGCGGTGTTCGGCACCTGGTGCCTGCTGGTGTATCTGCTCATCGCGTTGACCGGCCTGACCTGGTCCTATCCCTGGTACCGCGACGGCATGGCGGCCGTGCTCGGCGGCGAGCCCGTGGCGCGCGACGACCGGCGCGACCGGCGTCCGGCAACGGTGGATTTTGCGCGCGTGCAACGCACCCTGGATGGCATCCCGGCCACGCATCACGCCGCGCTGGATCTGCGTATTCCCGCCGGTGCCGGGCAGGCCTTGAATGTGCGGTTTCTGCCCGATCACGCGGATCACGACCGCGCCTTGAACGCCCTGGACCTCGATGCCGCCAGCGGTGCCGTGCTGCGCCGGCAGGACTACGCGTCAAGGCCGCGCGGGCAGCAGTTGATGGTCAGCATGTTTGCGCTGCATTCGGGCAGTTTCTTCGGCTTGCCGGGGCGCATCGTGGTGATGCTGGTCAGCCTGGGCATGTCGGTGTTTTTCGTCAGCGGCTGGATGCTGTATCTGGACCGGCGCGGCAAGAAGCGCGCGTTGCGCGCCGCCCGGGTGATGCTGCAAAGCGCCCCGCCGGCGTCGCAGGTCGAACCATGGTTGATTGCGTTCGCCAGCCAGAGCGGCTTTGCCGAGCGGCTGGCCTGGCAGGCGGCCGGGCATCTGCAGGCCGCCGGCCTGCCCGTGCAGGTGCGCCCGCTGGCACAGGTGGATGCGCAGCACCTGCAGGGCACGCGGCACGCCCTGCTGGTGATCAGCACCTTCGGCGATGGCGAGCCGCCGGATGCAGCACGTGTGGTCGAGCGTGAGCTGCTGCGCCAGCAGATCGCCTTGCCGCAGCTGGCCTATGCGGTGCTGGCACTGGGCGACCGCCAGTACGCGCAGTTTTGCGGGTTTTCGCGGCGTGTCGAACAGTGGCTGGACGCGCAGGGCGCCCGCGCGCTGTTTGCAACGGTGGAAATGGACAGCGCCGATCCGCAGGCGCTGGCGCAATGGCATGCGCAGCTGGAGCAGATTGCCGGCGCACCGGTGGCCGCCGCGACCCTGGCGCAGCCACGCCTGAGTTCTTGGACATTGCTGGCGCGCGCCCATCTCAATCCGGGTAGCGAAGGCGCGCCGATCTGGCGCATCGACCTGCAGCCACCGCCCGAGGCGCACTGGCAGGCCGGCGACATTCTCGAAGTGCAGCCCGCACACGCCGACGCGCAGGTGCGGGCCTGCCTGGCCGCATGGAGCCTGCCGCCCGAGGCGCTGGTGCATGTCGATGCGCAGTTGCTGCCGCTCCATCAGGCCGCCGCCGAGCGTGTGCTGCCGCAGGCGCCCGCCACGCCGCCAGCGCAGCATCCGGATCCACAGGCCTGGCTGGATGCCTGCGACTGCTTGCCCACTCGCGACTATTCGCTGGCCAGCGTGACGGCCGATGGCGTGGCGAGCGCGGTGGTCCGGCTGACCACGCGCAGCGACGGCAGCCCCGGCCTGGGCTCGGGCTGGCTGATCTGCCACGCGCCCGTCGGCACGCCGCTGCGTGCACGTCTGCGCACCAACCCGGGCTTCCATCGCGTCGAAGCGGCACCCATGGTGTTGATCGGCAACGGCACCGGCATCGCCGGGCTGCGCGCGTTGTTGCGCGAGGCCGAACTGGCCGGCGTGCATGGGCACTGGCTGTTGTTCGGCGAGCGCCAGGCCGCGCACGACCGGTTGTTCGCCGATGAGCTGCAGGCCTGGCAGGCCAGTGGGCATCTGCAGCAGCTGGACCAAGTGTTCTCGCGCGACCAGCCGCAAAAACGCTATGTGCAGCATCGGCTGCACGACACCGGCGAGGCGCTACGGCACTGGATCGATCGCGGTGCGGTGATCCATGTCTGCGGCAGCCTGGACAGCATGGCGCGTGCCGTGGACGCGACGCTGCGCGAACTCCTGGGCGAGGCACGCGTGGAATCACTGACCGCCGCCGGCCGTTACCGGCGCGATGTATATTGAGTCAGCGTGGTTGCCGACTGCCTGCGTGAGGCCGCGCGCTGCGCACGATGGCTGGATCGAACCACCGCATCGTGCGATGCGGCGATCAGCACGAAGGTGCGAGAGCGTGTGCCGCGATGATGCGGCCTCGCCGGGGAGTGGTCCTGCGTTCAGCCACCCTGCGCGGCACCGGCACAAGATCGTGCGTTGATCCGGCGATGAAGCCTCCACGCGCGCCATCGTGGCGCGCGCTCAACGGCAGCTGGTATCACCGTCCACCGTCGGCGCCTTCATCCGGTACAGATCCAGTTGCCCTGCGCGTGGCGCGCGGGCACTGCCGGTGACCAGGAGTTCGCCCGGTTTGGCGGCGTCCACCACTGCACCAAAGGTGCGCTCCTGCGGGCCATTGAACGACAGCGGCACTGGTTGACCGTGCGTGTAGTGCCCGTCCTTGCAGGCAGCCAGCAGGAGCTGGCTGGGACCCGCACTCTTCCCGCGCGTCCACACCAGCCCACGCCCGTCGCCGAGCCAGGCCGCATCCAGCTCGTCGGCCGGCGTATTGATGTCGACCAGCGGTGCCGGCGCGGAGAATGCGTGTCCATCCCAGCGCGCCACGAATACATCCAGGCCACCGGCGCCGCCGTGGCCATCGCTGGCAAACAGCAGGCGCGTGCCGTCCAGCGACAGGCTGGGCGCATGCTCATCGCCGCGGCTGTTGATCGCGGCGCCCAGCGATTGCACCGCACCGAGCTTGCCTTGCGCATCCACCGGCACCCGGTACAGATCGCTGCCACCGGCGCCGCGAGGCCGCGCCGAGGCAAACAGCAGCCAGCGTCCATCGGCACTGAACAGCGGCGAGGTATCGTCCTGGGCGCTGTTGATCGGCAGCGCTTGCGCATCCTGCCAGCGCCCACCGCGCAGCTGTGCCTGCCACAGGTCCCAGCCGCCGGCGCCTCCGGCGCGGTCGCTGGCCCAGACGATGCGCTGCCCGTCCGGGCTGAGCGTGGCGTGCGCCTCGTTGGCCGGCGTGGACACAACGCCCATGCCTTCGATCCCGAATTCAGCAAGCCCCGAAGCAGACGGGACGCAGAGTAAACTCGCCGCCAGCGCGAGCAGTGTCCATCGATAGTGCATGCGGTGTTCCTGCCTCATCTTGCGCACAGTCTAGTCAACCAGAGAGCGTTTCATGCCCGTATCCCGTTATGCCGTGTTCGGCCACCCCGTCGCCCATTCGCTGTCGCCGGCCATCCATGCCGACTTCGGGAAGCAGACCGGCATCGCGCTGGACTACACCGCCATCGACGCACCGCCGGAGGAGTTCACCGCCGCGCTGGAGCGCTTTGCCGATGAAGGCGGCAAGGGCGCCAACGTGACCCTGCCGCTGAAGGAAGCGGCCTGCGCGCTGGCCGGCAGCCTGAGCGATCGCGCGCGCCTGGCCGGAGCGGTCAATACGCTGGTGCGGAACGATGGCCAATGGCAGGGCGACAACACCGACGGCGTCGGCCTGGTACGCGATCTCACCGATCGCCATGGACTGGATCTGCGCGGTCGCCGCGTCCTGCTGCTGGGCGCCGGTGGCGCCGCCCGCGGCGTGGCCCCGGCGCTGCTGGATGCCGGCATCACTGAAATGGTGGTGGTGAACCGCTCGCCCGAGCGTGCCGACGCGTTGTGCGATGCGCTGGGCGAACCCGGGCGCGTGGTGTCGCGCTACATCGAAGACCTGCGGGATCTGGGCGACTTCGAGTTGATCGTCAACGCCACTGCTGCGGGCCGCGACCGTGATGCCGGCGCGTTCGCGCTACCGCTGGGGCTGGTCAACAGCCTCACCGCGGCGGTTGACCTCAACTATGGCCCCACCGCCATCGCCTTCCTGGCCTGGGCGCGCGCGGCGCAATGCCGCTACGCCATCGATGGCCTGGGCATGCTGGTGGAGCAGGCCGCGGAAAGTTTCTCGCTGTGGCATGGCGTGCGCCCGCAGACCGACCCGGTCTACGCCGCGCTGCGCGCGCGCGAGGCGGTGCTGGTCAGCGCCGACTGAGCCGGCGGCGATGAACGTCACCGAGATCCTGCTCAGCCTGATCACCAGCCTGCTGTCGCGCGCACCGATGCTGATCGCGCTGTTGCTGGGCCTGGTGCTGCTGTGGCGTGCACCGCGCGGGCGCCTGCGCGGGGCTGCACTGGCCGCGCTGTGGGTGCTGCTGGGCTGCGTGCTGGCCGAGGTCGCCCTGCAGGCAATTCCGATGCTGCTGCTGCAGCAGGGCAACGTGCGCCAGATCAGCCTGGTCATGGGCATCGGCCGCTTCGTGCTGACCGCCGTGCAGGGCGTGGGGGTCGGGGTGCTGGTGTGGACCCTGGCGCGCAGCCTGCAACAACTGCCGCCGGCAGCCGGGCCGCGCGCATGATCCCGATCAAGCCGCTGGCGCTCGTGCTGATTGGCCTGCTCTGCGCAGGGCAAGGCGGTTGGACACTGCTGCACCCGCAGGCACTGGCCGCCGTCAACCGCGGCGGCCTGCTATACGAACGCTTCGGCCCGGCCGGCGTGGGCGTCGGCATGCTGGTGATGGGTGTGGTGACCTTGCTGGTCGGTAGCGTGTGGGCGCGCTACGCCTGGCCGCGCCGCAGGGCGCGCGGCTGACCGGACACCTGGTCTTCGGCCGTCGCCTGCCCGGCCGCTGATCTCGCTCGCACGGCGCAGCACTGGTTCTTTGCTGCGTTGCCCGCACCCAGCCGCCGCCCGGCCACGCCGCCGCGCGAGCGGCATGGCCGCAGATGTGCCGGTGTACCGGACAAACACGTTCAGCTGCCCAACCGGCCGGTCGCAGGCGTTGCGCCGGTCCGTGCGAAAATAGCGCGATGACTGAAGTTGCCCCACCGGCCGCGCCGTCCGCGCCCGTTCCCACCCAGCGTGTTCTGACCGACCCGATCAAGGCCGGCATCCGCGACGCTTACGCCAAGCTGCAGGCCAATACACCCGGCTTTGCCACGCGGCGTGCGCAGAGCCAGATGATCGGCCTGGTCTCGCGGGCACTGGCCACCTCCGGCGGCATCGGCATCGCCGAGGCGCCCACCGGCGTGGGCAAGAGCCTGGGTTATCTCACCGCTGGCGTGCCGATAGCGCTGGCCACCAAGAAGAAGCTGGTCATCAGCACCGGCACCGTGGCGCTGCAGTCGCAGCTGGTGGAACGCGACATCCCGGCCTTCCTCAAGGCCACCGGACTGGAAGCCACCGTGGCGCTGGCCAAGGGCCGCACCCGCTATCTGTGCACCCGCAACGCCGCCGAGCTGGAAGGCGACACCAACCAGAACGCCATGTTCGAAGACGAGCAGGCGCTCTACGACCGCCCGCTCAGCCCGGTCGATGCCGATCTGGCAAAGCGGCTGGCCAAGGCCTATGCCGCGCGCACCTGGAACGGCGACCTGGACGACGCGCCCGAGCAGGTCTCGGTGCCGCTGCGCATGCGCATCACCACGCCGGCCTCCGGCTGCGCGGGCCGCCGTTGCAGTTATGCCGCGCAGTGCCCGGTGCTCAAGGCGCGTACCGACGTGCGCGAAGCGCAGATCGTGGTCACCAACCACGCCTTGCTGCTGTCCTCCTTGTCGCTGGGCGATGCCGAAAACGGCCAGCCGTTGATCGCGCCACCGTCGGACATGCTGCTGGTGCTCGACGAAGGCCATCACATCGCCGGTGTGGCCATCGACCAGGGCGCAGCCAATCTGCCGCTGGACGAGATGGCCAAGCGCACCGGCCGCATGCAGATTCTCATCGCCGCCGCGTACCGCGCGGTGGACAAGGACAGGATCGGCAACCTGCTGCCCAACGAAGCCATCGAGGTGGCTGCGCGCGTGTCCAAACTGCTCAAGGCCTTCCACGCCGACGTCGAACGTGTGTGGAAACCCGAGCCCGGCGAACGCGATCCGTTGTGGCGTGCGGCCAATGGCAAGCTGCCGCCGCAGTGGGGCCCGGCCATCGAAGAACTCGGCGAAGACACCCGCGCGCTGTTCAACTGGGTGCACGCTGCGCACAGCGCGGTGGCCAAGGGCAAGCAGGACGATGCGGCGCGCGAGCGGCTGCAGCGCAACCTGGGCCTGGCGCTGGAGATGGCCGAGCAGCAACACAATCTGTGGAGCGGCTGGCGACGCGAAGACAAGGAAGGCCAGCCACCGATGGCACGCTGGATCACCCTCTCGCGCGACGGCGATTTGATCTGCCATTGCTCGCCGGTGTCGGCCGCGCAGGTGCTGCGCACGATGATCTGGAACGAAGTGGATTCGGTGGTGATGACCTCGGCCACGCTCACCGGCGGCGGCGATTTTCAATCCTTCGCCATCGACAACGGCCTGCCCGAGCACGCCGAAATGGCCTCACTGGCCTCGCCGTTCGACCTGCCCAATCAGGCCGAGTTGATCGTGCCCAATTTCCCGGTCACGCCCGACGACCGCGAAGGCCACCCCAAGGAAGTGGCCAAGTATCTGGTGCGCGAACTGGACTGGTCCGCCAAGGGCAGCATCGTGTTGTTCACTTCGCGCTGGAAGATGGAAAAGGTCGCCGACCTGATGCCGCTGGCGCAACGCAACCGCGTTCTGGTGCAGGGCGAAGGCAACAAGTCGCAGCTGATCACCGAACACCTGCGCCGCATCGCGGCAGGTGAGGGCTCGGTGCTGTTCGGCTTGAACTCGTTCGGCGAAGGGTTGGATCTGCCCGGCGAAGCCTGCACCACCGTGGTCATCACCCAGGTGCCGTTCGCCGTGCCCACCGATCCGCAAACCTCCACCTTGAGCGAATGGCTGGAAAGTCGTGGCCATAATGCCTTCAACCTGATCGCCATCCCGCATGCCTTACGCACGCTCACGCAGTTTGCCGGCCGGCTGATCCGCAGCTCCAGCGACCATGGCCGCGTGATCATCCTCGATTCGCGCCTGCTGACCCGTCGCTACGGCAAACGCATCATCGATGCCTTGCCGCCGTTCAAGCGGGTGATCGGTTAATCCAGCCAATCAGGGTTTCTGCTGCGGATAGGTCGATGTGACGGAATATCGTTATGCGACGCAGTGCGCTTTACAGCGCTCGTTTTGCTGATTAACTCAGCCTGAAGGAAATAGGCGTGTTTCTCAACGAAGCAGGGAATGCAGATGCCAGGCGGTTTCTTCAGGGAAGAAGTCTTACGCGCCCGCCGCGATGCCTGGCTGGTGCCGGTGCGTCTTCAAGCGCCCAAATTCGGTTGGCCGTTCTTTGTCGTTGCGCTGATTCTTGTCGCCATCGTGCTCGGACTGCTGTGCTTCGGAAGTTTCACACGGCACGAAGCAGTCAACGGCGCGCTGGTGCCGGACCGTGGCTTGCTGACATTGACGCCGCTCAGTGCCGGCATCGTTTCCAAGGCCTTCGTGGCAGAGGGAACTGCGGTGCTAGCAGGCGACCCCATGCTGGAAATTTCGGGGGAACAAGACAGTACATCGCTCGGTGATACGCAGGCATCGGTGATCTCGCAACTGGAGATAAAACGTGGTCGCCTGAATGCCGATCTGCAGGCACAGAATCAACTGTACGACGCCCAGCAGCGCGACTTGCGTCGGCGAATCACGTTGCTGCAGGCGCAGATGGACAACACGGCCGAACAAATTCGCTTGCAACGCCAGCGCGCGGAGAGTGCGCTTCGACTCTACGAACAGTGGGTAAGCGCCGCTGAAAAAGGAATCTTGACCAGGGTTCAATTGCTGCAGCAGCAGGACATCGCGATCCAGAACCAGGGACAACTCAAAGAACTGCAGAAGCATGCGCTCGACCTGCGCGTAGAACATTCTCAACTCCAATCGCAGCTGGAACAGAATCCTGCAGCTCTGGAAGGAAAGCGCAACGAGATTGCCAGGCAGATCGCAGACGTCGCCCAATCCCTTTCCGAAAGCGAGGCGCGCCGTTCGGTCGTCTTGCGAGCCCCGACCAACGGAATTGTAGGCAACCTGCTTGTCCATGCCGGACAACCGGTCACCGCGCAACAGCCCCTGGTCACCCTGTTGCCCAAGGACATCCGGTTGCGTGCCGAGCTGTGGGTGCCCTCCAAGGCGGTTGGGTTCGTCACACGCGGCGATCGTGTCCTTCTGCGCTATCAAGCATTCCCCTATCAGAAGTTCGGCCGCCAGGCTGGCCGAGTAGTGGAAGTCTCCCGCAGCGCAGTGACCTCCAAGGAGCTGTCATCGCTATTGGGCCAACAGATCGACGATGCGCGTTACCGTGTTGTCGTGGAGCTGGAAACTCAGCACATCCTGGCTAATGGACGAAAAGAACTACTTCGTCCGGGGATGGTGCTAGATGCCGATATTCTGCTTGAGAACCGTCGGCTGATCGAATGGATGTTTGAACCCTTCTACGAAATGACCTCGCGCCTGTCCACGGATCCGGCGGGGCGGCGCGGATGATCAACGCAACGCAGGTCCATCAATTGTTGTCCAGCCGTGCGCAGATCATTCCGATCATGCAGACCGAGGCGGCCGAGTGCGGTCTTGCCTGCCTGGCAATGATTGCGCGATATCACGGCGACAGGGTCGCTCTTGCACAACTCCGGCGCCGGTTCAACATCTCGCTGCGGGGCGTGCGTCTGGAGCGATTGGTGCAGATCGGGCGTGCGATGGGGCTGGATGTCCGGGCGATGCGGGCCGAACCGGAGTATTTGCAGGATCTCAGGCAGCCCTGCATCCTGCATTGGGACATGTCACATTTCGTCGTCCTGGAACGGGTCGTACGCGGCGTGGCGCTACTGCACGATCCTGCGCGGGGCGCACTGCGGCTGCCGATGTCTGAGGTCGACAAGCACTTCACCGGTGTGTTGCTGGAGTTGCAACCTGCCGCCAGCTTCCAGCCTTCGGTCCAGGAGCCGCAGGTATCTCTGCGCTCGCTGACCGGGCGCATTTTTGGGCTCAAGCGCGGATTGCTGCAGATCTTCGGGCTGGCGCTAGCGATCGAGGTGCTAGCGCTATTGCTGCCTTTTCAGATGCAGTGGGTCATTGACCATGTTCTGGTGTCGGCTGACATGCCGTTGCTCAAGGTACTGACCATCGCGTTTCTGTTGATTGTCATCTTTCAGGCCGCATTGACAGTCGCGCGGAGCTGGATCGTCAGCTGGCTCGGTGCATCGTTGAACACGCAGTGGATCACCAATCTGTTTGGCCACCTGCTGCGACTCCCGCTGGAGTATTTCGAAAAGCGGCACATGGGCGATGTGCTGTCGCGCTTCTCGTCCCTGAAGTCGATTCAGACCACGCTGACCGGAAGTTTCGTGGAAGCGATGCTCAATGGGATGACCGGATGCCTAGCTGTGGGCATTCTGCTGGCCTATAGCCCTGCGCTCACAGGTCTGGTGCTGGGCGCATTCGCCTTGTATCTCTGCTTGCGCCTGGCCTTGTATCGACTCCAGTTCATGGTTAGCCGCGACCAGCTGACCTACGCGGCACGCCAGCAGAGCGAATTGATGGAGTCGGTGCGCGGCATCCAGGCAATAAAGCTGGCCAACAAACAGGGGCTCCGGCAAGCCAGGCTATTCAACGCCACCGCACAAAGCACACGGCTGGAAATGCAGTCGCAACGCTTCAGTCTGGCATTCAACGCGGTCAATCAGGGGTTGTTCGGCACGCAACGGGTATTTCTTATCGCCATCGGTGGTTATCTTGCGTTGAATGGGACACTGTCGGCAGGCATGTTGGTCGCCTTCCTGGCATATGCGGATCTGTTCACCAGCAGGGCCGCAAGCCTGGTCGACAAGTCCATCGAGCTGAAGATGCTGCGCCTGCATGCCGAGCGGATTTCCGATATCGCCACTACCGCGCCGGAGCTGGACGAAATTTCAAGCTACAGTGGGCCGGAGCCGGTTCCCGAGATTCAGGTGAAAGGGCTGAGTTTTCGTTACTCGGACGATGATCCGTGGGTCATACGGAATCTCGACCTGCGCATCGAAGCGGGCGAGTCGGTGGCTATCGTGGGTCCGAGTGGCTGTGGCAAGTCGACGTTGGTCAAGTTGTTGCTTGGGCTAATCGAGCCAACCGAGGGCGCGATCGAGATTGGCGGGATCGACATCCGAAAGTTCGGTCTGGAAAATTACAGGGCAATGGTGGCGGCTGTCATGCAGGACGATCAACTGTTCGCCGGATCGTTGGCCGACAATATTGCATTCTTCGATCCGGATTCGAATATCGAGCGGATTGCCAGCGCTGCGCATCTGGCGGCGATCCATGACGACATCGTTAGGATGCCGATGGGTTACGAATCGCTTGTCGGGGACATGGGGTCGATTCTCTCAGGCGGACAACGCCAGCGCATCGTCCTCGCGCGCGCGCTGTATCGGCATCCCAAGATTCTGATCCTGGACGAAGCCACTAGTCATCTGGACTCCAACAGGGATCAGATCGTCAACGCGCATATCAAGGCAATGAAGATGACCAGAATCATCATCGCACACCGTCAGGAAACGATCGCGTCCGCCGATCGCACGATATCGCTCGTCGCCGAGGTGCGCGGCAAGCCAAGCGTCAGTCATGACGCCGAGAGACTTGATGCCAGTGATGGCGTCGAGCAACGCGTCGGCAATCTCGCCGGCGAACACCCCTGAAGCAGCCAAGGAGTAAGTAATGGAAAACTTCGAACTCATGGAAAATGCTCGTCCCGTCGCCCAGCGCTTCGCACGTGAAATGACTCAGGAAGAGGTCAATGCTGTGTCCTGCGGTGGTGCTGGCGATACGTTGATCATCATCATTGTCGAGGCCGTCGACACCGAGACCATCGTCATCGTCAGCTAAGTGTCCCCCGGCATGGCGACATGCAGATGTCGCCATGCTCCTGTCGCGCTCTGGAACACGTTGCGTCTATGCAAGAAAATCTCAAAAAGATATTGATTGTCGCTCCTCGCAGCGATGCGCATGCATCCACGATTGCCGCGATGATCGCTGCAGCGGGACATGTAGTAAGCCTGTTGGATACGAGCCAATGGCCGTGCGGCCTGGATGCGTCTCTGCTCTACGGGCAAAATGGCGTTAGCGTTGTGCGTGGGGGCGCGCCGGTCGTCTATGATGCGGCCTGGAGCCGTCGTTTGCTGTTCAATAAGTCGCCACCTGCGCATGTGCACGAGCAGGACGTCAGGTTCATCAAGACAGAAGGGCTGCTGTTCGATCTGGGGTCAGTGGCATTGCTTGCTGCCCGGCATGGCGTGCATCGGTGGATCAATGCGCCACTCGCAGCACTGGCCGCCGACCAGAAGCCGTTACAGCTCGCTGCTGCTGTTGCCAGTGGCCTGGTGGTGCCTGAGACGTTGATCAGCCACTGCCCCGCTGACATCTATACATTTCGCCAGAAGCATACCGATGGCGTCGTCGTCAAACCATTCAATGTCGGTGCATGGTCGGACGGCGAGAGCTATAGCGTTTCCTATGCCACACGCATTTCTCGACAAGAACAGCTGGCAGATGCTGATTTACGTGCATGTCCGACGACGTATCAGCAGGTCGTCGACCATCAAGCCGACCTGCGTGTCGTGTGCATGGGAGGCGAGTATTTCTGCATGCAGATGCGTCATTCCGTAGCAGGTGAGATCGATTACCGCGCAATTCGGCACAAGACGACCATGCACTACGACTGGGTAGCGTTGTACCCTGGGCTTCAAACGAAGCTTGATGTGCTGCGTTCTGCGCTGGGGGTCGACTTTTTTTGCGCGGATTTTGTCGTGCCGGTGACCGACGGTGAGCCTGTATTCCTTGAACTCAACCCTGGTGGGCAGTTTCTGTACTTGGACGACAAGTGTTCCGGAATGGAGATCGCGAGTAAATTTTGTTCCTTTCTGGTTTATGGTCAGACCAGTAGGTATCACGAATTTCCACGCTTATCCGAGAGACCCGTGGTGCTCCAGGGTGAGGCAGTTATCGAACGCGTTCCAGCATCGGGGGTTGCGTGCTCATGAAGACCGTGGTGATGGCGTTGCTGCTGTTGTGGCAGGTGGCACTACCGGGGCAGGGTGTTGCCACAGACAGCAAAGCGTTGCAATCAGGGCATCAGTCCATGAATGCGTCCTACCGTGAACAGCTGTTAGCCCTGGCCGACGCCGATCAGAAGATCCGCGAACAGTTTCGTGGCGCAGTCACGCCGCAGCAATTGCAGGCCAATCAGGGCGCGGCGAAGGAGGTGGCAATGCGTCTGGTCGCGTCACAACGGGAAAACCAGGTGGCGCTGTCCGCCTTGATGGACAAATTCGGCTTTCCTGACATTGCCTCGGTCGGTCAGGACGGCGCACATGCGGGGTTTTTGGTTGCGCAACACTCCACTGATCGCGAGTTCCGCGATGCCTTCCTGCAGAAGATGCAGGCCGCATCAGAGCGTGGGTCCTACAGCACTGCCGACCTTGCGTTGTTTGTAGATCGGAATCTCGTCATGTCGGGCAAACCACAGCGCTACGGTACGCAACGCAAGGCCGACGGCAGCTTGTTCGAGTTGGAGAATCCTGCCCAGCTGCGGCAACGCAGGACAGAGGCGGGTCTGCCTGACGAGTAGAGCGGCACCGGGGGGCACTGATCCGAATACGCTGCCATGGTCGCTGGGTGGCGCAGTGGGGGTACGCCTGCATTCGTGCGGAATCGGCAGCCTGTGTCCTGTCCCCTCGTGTAAGTGCGTGGACCCCCGCTATCGGCCAGACGACGGGTCGGCGCAATGCATGCTGTATCTGCTTGGCTCATGCAGCATGACGGCCGGAGCGGGGACGGTGCGGCAGCGTTCCGACAGGATGATTGAACGAGACCCGGTGCGTTCTGATCCACTGGATGTTAGATAGCGCGGACGCACTTGTACGCCGTGCACCACAACGCTCCACGGATCGTCTGTTCTTTTGCGTTGCACTATTTTTGTTGCTGTTGCCGTGTCAGTAGATTTGGCGTCACGCTACTGCTTAGGGCGCCTCAGCGAGATATTGCTACGATCTGCAACAGACGGTCACCCTTTAACGCGATGTGTATCACGTAACGCAGTCATCATCATGTTCGCCTATCGAAGCGATCAGAACTAATGACTTCTCACGCTTCGGTCTGCTGGCCATGATTCAGCTCCCTCAACACGAGCTGACGCCATGCGCCCTGGATCCCTCATGGTGCTAGCCCTGCTAGCCCCCACGCTGATCGCACCGCCGGTCTTCGCCCAATCCGTCCTGACCCGCGACAACGGCGCCAAGGTTGGCGACAACCAGAACTCGCAGACCGCCGGTGCCAACGGCCCGACCCTGTTGCAGGACGTGCAGCTGATCCAGAAGCTGCAGCGCTTCGACCGCGAGCGCATCCCCGAGCGCGTGGTGCATGCGCGCGGTACCGGCGTCAAAGGCGAGTTCACCGCCACCGCCGATCTGTCCAACCTGACCAAGGCCAAGGTGTTCAGCGCCGGCGAGAAGACGCCGGTGTTCGTGCGCTTCTCCTCGGTGGTGCACGGCAATCATTCGCCGGAAACGCTGCGCGACCCGCATGGCTTCGCCACCAAGTTCTACACCAGCGAAGGCAACTGGGACCTGGTGGGCAACAACTTCCCCACCTTCTTCATCCGCGATGCGATCAAGTTCCCCGACATGGTCCACGCGTTCAAGCCGGACCCGCGCACCAACCTGGACGATGATTCGCGTCGCTTCGATTTCTTCTCGCATGTGCCCGAAGGCACCCGCACCCTGACCCTGCTGTATTCCAACGAAGGGACGCCGGCCGGCTATCGCTTCATGGACGGCAATGGCGTGCACGCCTACAAGCTGGTCAACGCCCAGGGCGAAGTGCATTACGTCAAGTTCCACTGGAAGACGCTGCAGGGCATCAAGAACCTCGATCCCAAGCAGGTCGCTGCGGTGCAGGCCAAGGACTACAGCCACCTGACCAACGATCTGGTCGGTGCGATCAAGAAGGGCGATTACCCGAAGTGGGACCTGTACGTGCAGGTGCTCAAGCCGGAAGACCTGGCCAAGTTCGATTTCGACCCGCTCGATGCCACCAAGATCTGGCCGGACGTGCCGGAGCAGAAGGTCGGCCAGATGGTGTTGAACAAGAACGTCGACAACTTCTTCCAGGAGACCGAGCAGGTGGCAATGGCGCCGGCCAACCTGGTGCCCGGTATCGAGCCGTCTGAAGATCGTCTGCTGCAGGGCCGTATCTTTTCCTACGCCGACACCCAGCTGTACCGCATCGGTGCCAACGGCCTGAGCCTGCCGGTCAACCGTCCGCGTGTGGCGGTCAACAACGGCAACCAGGATGGCCAGGGCAATATCGGTCAGACCACCAGCGGCGTGAACTACGAGCCGAGCCGTCTGGAGCCGCGTCCGCAGGAGACCGCCGCGCGTTACAGCGAATTGCCGCTGTCGGGTACGACCCAGCAGGCCAAGATCACCCGCGAACAGAACTTCAAGCAGGCTGGCGAGTTGTATCGCTCCTACAGCAAGAAGGACCGTGCGGACCTGGTGCAGAGCTTTGGCGAGTCGCTGGCCAACACCGACACCGAGAGCAAGCACATCATCCTGTCGTTCCTGTACAAGGCCGACCCCGAGTACGGCACCGGCGTGGCCCGCGTTGCCAAGGGCGACCTGGCCCGCGTCAAGCAGCTGGCCTCCAGCCTGCAGGACTGATCCACCCCGACGGCATCGCGGCCACGCCGCGGTGCCGTCCCCGTTTTCAGGAGAGCGATATGCGCACTCTGATGTTGGTTCTGCTGAGCGCGGTGTGCGCGCCGGCCCTCGCTGCCTCGCCGTCGGCGCCTGCCGCCGCGTCCACCTCGGCGGCCGCCAACCCCGAACAGGTCAAGCTGCAGCTGCGCGAGTACTTCTTCGATGCCGCGCGCGAAGGCCGGCAGGACATGCTGGCCGAGTTCATCCGCTCGCATTACGACCTCAACACCCGCGACGAAAAGGGCTATACCGCCCTGATCCTTGCTGCCTACCACGGCCAACGCCCGGCAGTGGAACAGTTGCTCAGCGCCGGTGCCGACCCCTGCGCGCAGGACAAGCGTGGCAACACCGCGCTGATGGGCGCCATCTTCAAGGGTGAACTGGGCATCGCCAAGCGCCTGATGCAGGCCGATTGTGCGCCGGACCAACGCAACAACGCCGGCCAGACGGCGGCGATGTACGCAGCATTATTCCAGCGCACCGACGTGCTCAAGGACCTGGCTGCCAAGGGCGCGGACCTCAGCCTCAAGGATGGCCAGGGCAATGATGTGACCAAGCTGCAACGCGGCGAGTTCGCCACGGCACCGGCGCGCTGAGCGCAGCGATCGCGCGTTCCACCACGCGCTGCGTGCCTCGTCAGTGGCTCGCTCGCCGGGGCGTCGGCCACACGTCGCGCATCGATCTACTAGCGCTGCACTCAGGCTGGGCGCAGCAGGTGCCTGCAACCTTGAGCAGGGTTCTGCTGCGCAGCGATGCACGGCGCCACTTCGCATCCGCGAACGGGTGGCCACGCTCCGACCTGAAGCGACCGGCAGGTCCTTGGACCGCGCGGTCAGTGGCCAGGCGCGCCGCGGACCGCCGTAAGCCGTCTTGCTCCCGGCAGGGCCTACCGGCGCAATGACCGCATCACGGACGCCCCGCATGACACGATCGCCATGCCCCGATCCGGGGGCACGAGAGGACGCAGGCAACTGCTGCGGCCGCCGCACGCACGGCAACGTGGCCCGTATTGAAGAGACGTTTGCGGGAAATAAGAAACGGCGAGGTGGAGCCGTGCATCGCATCCAACGGATTCCCCCGGGCCCCGCACAGCACAGCCCGCAGCGTCCCAGCGCCCGACAGGCACGTGGGCACCAGCGGCGCTGGCAGGGCATCGGCAGACCGCACGCTCCGCTCTACCAGGATGGCCGTCCCATGCCGCGTCGTGCGAACGGTCGGTGCGCATCGCGATTGTGCAGCGCAGCATCGCGATTTTGTCCCCGTCGGTTTTCCGCCACACCTGCGTTGGAACTCTGGCGAATGTGGTGGTTGAACCGGCGCGGCGTCAGGAGATTTCCGACGCGCAAAGCCTTGTGCGCCAAGGCTTTGACATAAAACTGAGCGCACGCTGACCCGCTTGGCATTCGCTTGGAAAAAGCGCAGAAAACAGTTCAAGAACGGGCCGGGAACGCCGATGCTTCAGCCATCGCAGCTTGGAACCCCCGCCATGAAGATCGATCCCTCCCTCCCTTTCCTGATGTCGCTGTTGGCCATGGTGCTGTGCACAGCCACCGCCGTCGTCGCCCTGGTGTTTGGCCAGATCCACGTTCTGGCGACCTCGTGGAGCTTCTACGCGGTGATGGGCACGGCCCTGATCACGCTGGCGGTCTCGTACCACGCCCTCGGCAAGCCGCTGAGCGCCGAAGAGCGTGTGGGTTTCCGCAACCCGTAATTCCATCTGTGTCCTGTGTAGTGCGCGCCGCGCCTATGCCAGCACTGGACGAAACCTATGCCAGCACTGGACGAAAGAAGCTGCGTTCGTAACTGATGATGCAACGCGTTCGCTCGGCATAGGCGAACGCCGACAGACACGCTGCATCCTGCAGCGATGCCTCGCGATAACGCTCGTACTCGGCAAGCGAGGGAAACGAAAACAGCGCCAGCGCGATGTTGTTCGCCCCTTCCGAGGGAAGAAAGTAGCCGTGATGCTGGCCGCCAAGGCGCGTCACCAGCGGAATCCACAGCCGCGCGTAATGCTCGAATTCGGCCAGTTGATAGGGGTCGATCACGTAGCGCAGCGAACAGGTGATCATGGAGCGGGTCCGGCAGGCGGGGAGCGTCAGCATGCCATGCCGCACTGCCGCAGATTCATCGGCGCCCGTGTAAGCTGCTGATCCTGCTCCGTATTGCAATGGCTGCTCGCTGCGGCCAACCGTCGATGACCGCTTCCGCCGATCGCTACGCCGCCTCCCTGCGCCTGTCCGTCGCCCCAATGATGGACTGGACCGACCGCCATTGCCGGGTGTTCCACCGCCTGCTCGCGCCGTCCGCACGCCTGTATACCGAGATGGTGCACGCCAATGCGGTGATCCACGGCGATCGCACGCGATTGATCGGTTTCGACCCGGTGGAGCACCCGCTGGCCCTGCAGCTGGGCGGCAGCGAGCCGGCCCTGCTGGCGCAGGCGGCGGCCATCGCCCAGGACTGGGGCTATGACGAAATCAACCTCAATTGCGGCTGCCCGTCCGATCGCGTGCAGGCCGGGCGCTTTGGCGCCTGCCTGATGCGCGAGCCGGCGCTGGTGGCAGAGTGCGTGGCGGCGATGTGCGCCGCCACCGACCTGCCGATCACCGTCAAATGCCGTTTGGGCGTGGACGACGATGACGACTACGCGGTGTTTGCCAGCTTTGTCGACCAGGTGGTCGCCGCCGGCGCCGCGATGGTGGTGGTGCATGCCCGCAACGCCTGGCTCAAGGGCCTGTCGCCAAAGGAAAACCGCGAAGTGCCGCCGCTGCGGTATGACTGGGCCTACCGGCTCAAGCAGCAGCGCCCCGACCTGCCGGTCATGATCAATGGCGGTATCGCCGCCGTCGACACGGCGCTGGCCCATCTGCAGTACACCGACGGCGTGATGCTCGGCCGCGCCGCCTACCATGACCCGTATGTGCTGCATCAGCTCGATGCCGCGTTGAACCAGCGCCCCGAGCAGTCGCGCGAGTCGTTGCTGCGAGCGCTGGAGCCCTATGTGGTCACTCAGCTGCAGCAGGGTCTGGCCTTGAAGCACATCACCCGTCACGTGCTGGGCCTGTTCCATGGTCAGCCGGGCGGGCGCGCGTTTCGGCAGGTATTGAGCGAGGGCGCACACCGCCCTGGCGCCGGCTGGGAGCTGGTGGAGCAGGCCCTGCAGCGGACCGACACCCGACCCTGGCGCGTAGTGGCCTGAACTGGCCCGGCGCTTGCATGTGCTGAATGGGCAGGTGGTATTCCGAAGTGGTAGCGGCGAAGGCAGTCGCGCCGCAGGCCTCTTCTTGGAGCCGATGCGAAATCCAGACTATTCATTTGACTGAACGGTGTTAACACCAAGCTAAAAAGTTCAGATCGGATTCACCCCCAAAAATCAAGAATTTGGCTCAATTCCCGGGCCCGGCCGCAGTGTGATGCATTGCCGGTTTCACGAATTTTGAATGTTTCTGAACAACTCGCTAGGATCCCGTTGTGACCCAAACCCTCAGCCGCGCCCGTTTTGTTGTCTTGGTTGCCCTCTGGGCCGCCATGGCGGCGCCGTCTGCCTGGGGCCAGGGATATCCGATGGCGCAGAGCAGTCGCGAGGCGATGCCGCCGTCAGCGCGCGGCAACAGCCGCAGCTTGTCCGACACCATCCGCTCCGTGCAGCGCTCCACCGGTGGGACGATCCTGGGCGCCGAGCGGGTGCCGTTCGATGGCGGCAACCTCAATCGGGTCAAGTACATGAAGGATGGCCGCGTCCATACGGTGTACGAGCCGGAACAAGCGCACGCTGCGCCGCCCCGCACCTCCGTCGCACCCGACGCCCCACCACGCGACGATAACCACTGAACCCCCATAGTTCTGCGTTCAGTCTCATAAATCCCCGGCCCCGGGCCGATAACGTTACTAGGGAGAGTGCATGCGTATTCTTTTGGTCGAAGACGAAGCTCCGCTGCGCGAGACCCTTGCCGCGCGTCTGAAGCGTGAAGGCTTTGCTGTCGACGCTGCACAAGACGGCGAAGAAGGTCTGTACATGGGCCGGGAAGTGCCATTCGATGTCGGCATCATCGACCTGGGCCTGCCCAAGATGTCGGGCATGGAGCTGATCAAGGCGCTGCGCGACGAGGGCAAGAAGTTTCCGGTGCTGATTCTGACCGCGCGTTCGAGCTGGCAGGACAAGGTCGAAGGTCTCAAGCAGGGTGCCGACGATTACCTGGTCAAGCCGTTCCACGTCGAAGAATTGCTGGCACGCGTCAACGCGTTGCTGCGGCGCGCGGCGGGCTGGAGCAAGCCGACCCTGGAATGCGGCCCGGTAGCACTGGATCTGGCTGCGCAAACGGTGAGCGTCAATGGCGCCAACGTCGATCTGACCAGCTATGAGTACAAGGTGCTCGAGTACCTGATGATGCATGCCGGTGAACTGGTCTCCAAGGCCGACCTCACCGAGCACATCTATCAGCAGGACTTCGACCGCGACTCCAACGTGCTGGAAGTGTTCATCGGCCGCCTGCGCAAGAAGCTTGATCCCGATGGCGAGCTCAAGCCGATCGAGACCGTGCGCGGACGCGGTTACCGCTTCGCCATTCCGCGTACCGAAGGCTGAGTTCGCACGGCGGCAAGCAGGACGATCGGGTGCCGGTGCGCTCCAAATGGTACAAACGCTGGCGCCCGCGCTCCCTGCAGGCGCGTCAGCTGCTGGCCGCCAGCCTCAGTCTGGTGGCCTTCCTGGCGCTGGCCGGGTATGCGCTGGATGTGGCGTTCGCCGACACGGCCGAACGCAACCTGCGCGAGCGGCTGAAGAACTACGCGTCCGCATACGCGGCCAATATCGATTTTGTTCGCGATGGCTCGCTGTACATCGGCGGGCAGCCGCCTGACCCACGGTTCGACGTTCCCGGTGGCGGGCTGTATGTCGAGGTCGTGCGCCCGGACGAGAGCTGGACGTCGATGTCGGCGGAAGGCCCGAATATTCCGCATGGGCGCATGCTCGAGCCGCGGCAGGAAGAGTTCATCGGCCCGCTGGAAATGACCCAGATCGACGGCAGCCTGGGCCAGTTGTATCGCTACGGGCTGGGCGTGAGTTACGTCGAGCGCGAACACGGCGGCGAGATCCCGTACACCATCTACGTGATGGAAGACGCCCGTTCGATGGGCGCGCAGCTGCGCGTGTTCCGTGGTGCGGTGTGGTTCTACCTCGGTAGCGCCGGCGTGGTGCTACTGGTGTTGCAGGCCTTCATCCTGCAGTGGAGCCTGCGCCCGCTGCGGCGGGTCATCAACGAACTGACCAAGGTGCAGCGCGGCGAAATCCAGCGCATGAGCGAGCAGCACCCGCGCGAGCTGGAGCCGCTGACCGACAGCATCAATGCCTTCATCGAGAGCGAGCGCGACAACCTGGAGCGTCAGCGCAACACGCTGGCCGACCTGGCGCACAGCCTCAAGACACCGATCGCGGTGCTGCGCACGCAACTGGACAGCGGTGCCTCCGAGCGCGATCTGCATGCGGAAATGGACGTGCAATTGCGGCGCATGAACGACCTGGTGTCGTACCAGCTCGCGCGTGCGGCCTCCAGTGGCCACAAACTGTTCGCCGCGCCCCTGCCGATCGAGCCCAGCGCCGAAGAAATCGTGCGCGGGCTGGAGAAGGTGTACTCGGTCAAGGGCGTGCTGTGCGAATTCGACATTTCACCGGAGGCGCGCTTCCACGGTGAGCCCGGCGATCTGCAGGAACTCCTCGGCAACCTGCTGGAAAACGGCTTCAAATGGGCACGTAGCCGCGTGTTGCTCACGGCCCAGCCTGGTCCCACCACCGGTAGCCGGCGTGCCGGCCTGATCCTGTCGGTGGAAGACGATGGCCCCGGCATCGCGCCCGAGGATGTGGCCAAGATCCTGCAGCGCGGCGTGCGGGGCGACGAGCGCGTGCAGGGCCATGGCATCGGCATGTCGATCGTGCAGGATCTGATCAAGGCCTACCGCGGCGAACTGCAGGTGGTGCGCTCGCAGGAACTGGGCGGTGCCCGCTTCGATGTCACTCTGCCGGCGGGGCTGTGAGCGGCCGTCTGGCCCGATGAACCCATGGGCAATCGCCCGCGCGGCTCCGACAACCGTTTAACGCCTCGAACGTTGGCTTGCCCATACTGGTCCGGTTGCAGGCAGTTGCGATGGAGAGCCGCATGGTCGAGCGCGTTGCACAGCGTCCTTGCGTGAAAACACGTGCCAACCGGCAGCTGCGCAGATGGCGGCTGCCGCTATTGGCTGCCAGCTGCGCAGTTGCGCTGCTCGGCCATGCCGCCGAGGCGGCGTTGACGCCGACCCAGCTGCGTTGGCTGCAACGCGCCAGTTACGGTGCGAACGCCGATGGCGCGGCGCAGTTGCAGCGGCTTGGCCCCAGGCGCTATGGCGCCCTGTTGTTGCAGCCCAGCGACGATGCGGCGCTGCCGGCACCGGTGCGTGCCCAACTGCAGCGCTTCGATGCGCTGCACACGCCGCTGGTGACCTTGCTGACCCAGTACGAGGCCGACAAGATCCGCTTGCAGACCATGCCCGACGGCGATGCAAAGGCAGCCTTGCGCAAGGACTGGCAGGCGCGCGGCGGACAGATGCTGACCCAGGCGCGGCAGGCCCAGTTGCTGCGTGCGGTGTATGCGCCGGACCAGCTGCGCGAGCAGCTGGTGTGGTTCTGGCTCAATCACTTCAGCGTGTATGCCGACAAGGGCCGGGTGAAGTGGATGGCCGCCGACTACATGGAACACGCGATCCGCCCCAACGCCACCGGCAAGTTCGCCACGCTGGTCATGGCCACGCTGCAGAGCCCGGCGATGCTGGAGTATCTGGACAACGCCAAGAACGCCAGGGGCAAGGTCAACGAGAACTACGCACGCGAGCTGATGGAGCTGCACACGCTGGGCGTGCATGGCGGCTACACCCAGCAGGATGTGCAGCAGCTGGCCCTGATCCTCACCGGCGCCGGCCTGGTGCCGATCAAGGCCGATGGAGCGCCGCCGGTTCCGATCGCCGTGCCCGGCCAGCCACTGGTGGTGCGCAAGGGCCTGTTCGAGTTCAATCCGGCGCGTCACCAGCCCGGCGACAAGGTCCTGCTGGGGCAGCGCATCGCCGCTGGCGGGCTGGATGAAATCGAACAGGCCGTGCAGTTGCTGGTACGTCAGCCGGCATGCGCGCGCTTCGTGTCGCAGCGCATGGCCGAGTACTTCGTCAGCGATACGCCGCCACCGGCGCTGGTGGCGCGCATGGCCAGCACGTTCGAGCGCAGCGACGGCGACATCGCCAAGGTCGTGCAGACCATGCTGAGCTCGGCCGAATTTGCACAGGCGCAACCGCGCAAGTTCAAGGACCCCAACCGGTTTGTGGTGTCGGCCATGCGGCTGGCCTACGACGACCAGCCGGTGATCAACGCCGCGCCCATGGTCAGTTGGGTGCAACAACTCGGCCAGCCCCTGTTCGGGCGCATCACGCCGGACGGATGGTCGCTGCAGTCGCAGGCCTGGACCAGCTCCGGGCAGCTGGCACGCCGGTTCGAGGTGGCGCGTTCGCTGGGCAGCGGGCCAAAGCAGGTGTTCCGGCTCGATGGCGACAGCGACACGCCGGTCCCGCCGCTGACGCAGATCGATACGCGCACAGCGTATCGCTGGATCGCGCCCTCGCTCTCCGGCGCGACGCGTCAGGCGCTGGAACAGGCCCGTTCGCCGGCGGAATGGAACGGGTTCCTGCTGTCCTCGCCGGACTTCAACTACCGCTGATTCTGTAGTTTGCGATGCGGTGATCGCCGCAGGAGTGCACCATGCAACGACGTCAATTTCTGCTTGCCTCGGCAGCTGCCGCGAGTCTGCCGTGGACCGGACGGCTGTTCGCTGCCCCGCGCGAGGGCGCGCGCATGCTGGTGGTATTTTTGCGTGGCGGCTACGACAGCAATAACCTGCTGGTGCCGCACGCCAGCGATTTCTACTATCAGTCGCGCCCCACGCTGGCGATCGCGCGGCCGGACCCGTCCAACCCCGACAGCGCCATCGCGCTGGATGCGCAGTGGGGGCTCAACCCGGTGATGCGCGATGCCTTGCTGCCGCTGTGGCAACGCAATCAGCTGGCATTCGTGCCGTTTGCCGGCACCGATGACACTTCGCGCAGTCATTTCGAAACCCAGGACGATATCGAATCCGGGCAGGCTGGCGCGCACCGCGATTACCGCTCGGGGTTCATGGCGCGGCTGTCGGGTGTGCTCAGTGGCGTACCGGCCATTGCCTTCACCGATTCGCTGCCGCTGACCTTTCAGGGCGGCGCGGATCTGCCCAACGTCTCGCTCAAGGGCATCGGCAAGGGCGGGCTGGATGCACGGCAGGCGCAGATCCTGGCGCAGATGTACGACGCCACGCCACTGGCGGCCGCCGCGCGCGAGGGTCTTGCCTTGCGTCAGCAGGTCACCGCGCAGCTGCGCGAAGAGATGGAACAGGCCGGCCGCGGCGCTGCCAGTGCGCGGACCTTTGCCGATGAAACCCGGCGCATGGCCACCCTGATGCGCGAGCGGTACCGCCTGGGATTCGTCGATGTCGGTGGTTGGGACACGCATGCCAACCAGGGCAGCGTCGCAGGCGGGCTGGCCAACAACCTGCGCAACCTCGGCGAGGGGCTGGCCGCCTATGCCGACGCGCTGGGTCCAGCCTGGAACGACACCGTGGTGGTGGTGATTTCCGAATTCGGGCGTACCTTCCGCGAAAACGGCAGCAAGGGCACCGATCACGGGCATGGCACCACGTACTGGGTCTTGGGTGGCGGCGTGCGCGGCGGCCGCATTGCAGGCGAGCAGGTGGCTGTAGAGCAGGCGCACCTGCTGCAGAACCGCGACTACCCGGTGCTGACCAACTACCGCAGCCTGTTCGGCGGCGTGCTGCAGCGTCTGTGGGGCTTGTCGCCAGCGCAACTGGAGCGTGTGTTTCCCGGGGCGACACCGCGTGACCTGGGCCTGGTGTGAGCGGGCAAAACACCCTGTGGTGCGCGTGACATCACGGGCATCGATGTGGAACGACGCGCGCCATCACCCGGCAGGTCGCGCCGCACTCATCGCTGTGCAGCCGACGCAAACGGCGATGGGCCGTAGACCCTGGTCAAATGTGCGGCGACCGCCGGCATTGCGCGCTCCAGGACATGCGGAGCCGAGAAGTGGTATTCGCTGACCACGGCAAAGAACTCTTCCGGTGCTTCTGCAGCGTACGGGTCGATCTCGGTGTAATGACCTGCATCCACCCGTTGGCAGAACGCATCGTAGGCCTGCTGAAAATCCTGCGCCCAGCGGCGTTGCACCGCGCGTGGCAGGGGTGGCGTGCCGTCGAGTGCTCCATCCAGGGCATCGAGCTTGTGCGCCATCTCATGCACGATCACGTTGAAGCCGGCGTTCGGCTCGTCCAGATCCGCCTGCACGTCGGCCCAGCTGACGATCAACGGACCCTGTTCCCAGGCTTCGCCAATCAGGGTGTCGTCCCAGGCATGCATGACGCCGGCGGCATCGACGTGGGTGCGCTGCACCCGAAATGCGTCCGGGTACACGATCAGTTGCGACCAGCCGCGCCAGCCAGCCGCGCCAATTTCCAGCAGCGGCAGGCAGCAGGTGGCCGCCAGCAACACGTGGTCCTGCGGCTGCAGCTGCAGTCCATCGACCGGCGAGATGGTTTTTTGGTGCAGGAAGTGCGCAGTCAGCGCACGCAGGCGGTGCTGGCGGTCCGTATCGAGCGCAGCGATCCAGGCACATCCGGTGCAGACCGGTTGCCACAACGCATCGTCGATCTGAAGCGGCGGCCGGCGCAGCCAGCGCGTCAACCACTGGATCAGCGGAACATGCCCGGCAGGAAGCTGTGCCAGCGCGGCATCATGCGCATGCGTGGAAACAGGCCGTCGCCATCGTTGCCACCGCCGCCGGTTGCCGGTGCGGGCTTGTGCTGCGGCGCGCGTGCGGGTGTGGCCGGCTCGCCGTTGGGCGTCCTGCCGCGCGCGGCCGAATTGGTGCTGACGCAGCTCTCATGATCGCCGTCGACCAACTGGTCCGATGCCAGTGCGGCAAGCGGAGCCAACAACAGAAGCAGGCAAACCGTGAGTCGGCGCATCGTCCACATCCAGGGCAAGCGGCGTGAGTCGCCGATCATAACGCGGTTTTCACTGCCTCACGCAAGCCGCGCTGGGCGGCCGGGAAGGCTTGGCGCATACTTTCACGGATCGATTTGGGAACCGTTGCCGTGGACGACCGCGCATTGCTGGCCAAACTTGCAAGCGGCCGGCTCTCCGGCGATGCGCTGGCGCGCGATGCGGGGCTGACCCGCGCTGCGGTGTGGAAGCGCATCCAGAACCTGCGCGCCGCCGGTATCGCCATCGAGGGGCGGGCCGGTGACGGCTACCGTCTGGCCACGCCGCTGGACCTGCTGGATGCCGCGCGCATTCGCGCCGCCATGCCCGCCGACGCCACTGCCGGCCTGGCCGGGTTGGAGGTCGCCTGGACCCTGGAGTCCACCAACACCACGCTGCTGGCGCGTCCGGCCCCGGAGCAGGGCGTGGAGGTGTTGCTGGCCGAGCGCCAGACCGGCGGGCGCGGGCGCCGTGGCCGGCAATGGGCCTCGCCGCTGGCTGCGCATATCTATCTGTCGGCGTCGCGCCGGTTCAGCGGCGGATTGGGCCAGCTGGCCGGGCTCAGCTTGGCGGTGGGCGTGGCGGTGGCCGAAGCCTTGCGCGGCTGCGGGTTTGCCGACGTCGGCCTGAAATGGCCCAACGACCTGCTGGCACGCGAGCGCAAGCTGGGCGGCCTGCTGATCGAAGGCGGCGGCGAGATGGCCGGCAACGCACGTGCGGTGATCGGCCTGGGCTTGAACGTGCACATGCCACCGGCCGCCGCGGCCACGATCGACCAACCGTGGGTGGATCTGCAGACGCTGGCCGGCCGCGCGGTGTCGCGCGACGCCGTGGTGGTGGCGGTGTTGTCGGGTCTGCTGCCGGCACTGGACCTGTTCGAGGCGCAGGGGCTGGCGCCGTTTCTGAGCCGCTACGCGGCGCTGGATGTGTTGCGCGGCCGCACCGTGCAGGTGGAAGAATCCGGCACGCTGCATCACGGTGTCGCGCTGGGTCTGGCCGCCGACGGGGCGTTGCGCGTGCAACTGGGCGAGGCCGAACGCCTGTTCCATTCCGGAGAAGTCAGCGTGAGACCTGCATGAGCGCGTGGTTGTTCGACCTGGGGAATTCGCGGTTCAAGTACGCGCCGCTGCAGGGGCACCGTGCCGGCGACGTGCAGGCCTGGGCGCACGGTGCCGAAGCGATGGACGCCGCCGCATTGTCGGCGCTGCCGTCCGGGCGCGTCGCGTACGTGGCGAGCGTGGCGGCCCCGGCACTGACGCAGCGGATGCTCGGCTGCCTGCAGGAGCGTTTCGCGCAGGTCTGCGTCGTGCGCACCAGCGCCGAGTGCGCCGGCGTCCGCATCGCTTATGCCGATCCCGGCCGGTTCGGGGTAGATCGCTTTTTGGCCCTGCTGGGCGCGCGCGGCGATGCGCCGGTGCTGGTGGCCGGGGTCGGCACCGCGCTGACCATCGACGTGCTCGGCGCCGACGGGCAGCATCACGGCGGCCGGATTGCGGCCTCGCCCACCACCATGCGGCAGGCCCTGCATGCGCGTGCGGTGCAGTTGCCGGCCAGCGGCGGCGAGTATGTCGAGCTGGCCAACGACACCGACGATGCCCTGACCTCTGGCTGCGATGGCGCTGCGGTGGCGCTGATCGAGCGCAGCTTGCAGCACGCGCAGCGCAGCCTGGGCACGCCGGTGCGGCTGCTGCTGCACGGCGGCGGCGCGCCGCCGTTGCTGCCGTTGTTGCCCGATGCCAGCTTCCGTGCCGCCCTGGTGCTGGACGGGCTGGCAACCTGGGCGGCTGCGTCGGCCAGCCCGTAGAATCGGGGCATGTACGTGCGCGCGCTGATCGTTGTCCTGCTCGTCCTCAATGCCGGGGTGGCGTCATGGTGGGCGGTGCAGCCGCCACCGGCGCCACCGGCCGCGCCGCCGCAGCCGGCCGGTGTGGCCCGGTTGGACGTGCTGCCGCCGCGTGCCGCCGCCGCGATGCCGCCAGCGCAGGAGACCGCTGCCGCGGCTGCGGATGTGCCCCCGGCCGCTGCGCCCGTCCCGCCGCAAGCCGTGGCGACTGCGGCGGTGGCGCCCGCCTCGGCGCCGGCGCCTGCCACGGCCAGGCCGGTGCCCGCGCCCACCGACAGTGCGGTACCGGCGAATAGCGCTTCCACCGCTGCCAAGGTGGCGACTGCGGCTGCAATGCCACCGACGACACCACCGAATCCCGAACGCTGTGCCAGCTTCGGGCCTTATGCGGCACGTGGGGATGCCGACGCGGCGCTGACGCGCCTGCGTGGGCAGGCCGCCCGCGCAAGCCTGCGCGAGGACAAGGACGCCGGTGTCAGCACGTTCCGGGTGATGCTGCCCAATGTCGGCGACCGCGCGGCGGCGCAGGCGCTGGTCAAGCGCATTGCCGCCGCCGGCATCGGCGACTACTACGTCATCGCGCAGGGCGAGGACAACACCGTGGCCCTGGGGCAGTACCAGAGCCGCGAGCGCGCCGAGCGGCGCCAGGCGAGTCTGGTGGGCGCAGGCTTCCCGGCGCAGCTGGTGCCCAGCGGTACCGTCCAGTCGCGCTGGTGGATCGATGTCCGCAGCGCGGCCACGGCCGCCGCGTTGCAGGGCGCAGCCGGCGCAACGCGGCAGCGATCGCTAGATTGCGCCGCGCTGCGCTAGAATGCGCACCGGCGCGCAATGCGCCTGCCTTTGCCGGCATAGCTCAGTTGGTAGAGCAACCGCCTTGTAAGCGGTAGGTCCCCAGTTCGAATCCGGGTGCCGGCACCATCCTGCAGAGATCATCCCCCAAAGTTCGACCACGCTGATCGTGCACGCGTGTGGGCTGTGCCGTGCCGGACGCCTCAGCGGCGGGCGCCGCGTGCGATGCGCCGTGGCATCGATGCACACATTGCCTCGTGCGCACCGACCAATCTCCCACAATCTGCCGGACAACAGGGCTGGTCACGACGTGGTGCGTGTCCCGGCTGCGCGAGGTGTGACTCGGGTCGGCTGGGCCGCCCTGTCTGGCCTGAAGCGCGCAGCCCCCGCGCTGCGCCCAGCGATCAGGCGGGACGGCCGGCAGAGAGCAGCTGGAGCGCAGCCGTGCCGGCGTCGCCGCTCACGCGCTCGGCCAGGGCGGCCACAACGATGGCGAGGGCGCGGCGCAGCACGCTGTCGGCGTCGGCGCTGGCGTCCAGCACGTGTTTGCCCGGCAATTCCAGTGCGGCAAAAATCGCGCGGCAGCGCTCCAGGTTGTCCTGGGTTTCGAAATGGTTGGGTGCGTCGCCGCGGGCGCGGATACGGGCCAGGCCGGTGGGAGGCGGCAGGTCGAGCAGCATCAGCACATCCGGGCGCGGTGCGAAGGCGTTGCGTTCCAGCAGTGCGTCCAGTGGCAGGCCGGCGGCGCCCTGATAGGCGACCATCGAAGGAAAATAGCGGTCCAGGATCACGATGTCGCCGCGCGCCAGCGCCGGCGCGATCAGATTGTCCACGTGTTCGTGGCGATCGCGGATCAGCAGCTCGGCCTCGTCGTCCGCGCTCAGGCGCCCGGTGGCTGCGGATTGACGCAGTTGGGTGCCCCAGGGGCCATTGGTTGGCTCCTTGCTGGAGACCACGCGTGCGCCGGCGGTCTGCAAGGTGGCTGCCAGGCTGCGCGCCAGCGTGGTCTTGCCGGCGCCGTCGATGCCTTCGATAGCGATCAATAGCCCGCCGGGCTTCAGTTCGATTGTCATCGCGCTACTTTATCTGATCGTGACGATGGATCAGTACCCGCAGCGCGGCGGCAACGCCGGCCCGGGCGCTGTCGACGCTGGACGAGCGAGCACCTGGCGATACACGATGGCCACTGCCGCGGGCGCATGCCTGCAATGAGCAGTGGACGCCGCGGTGCGGCGGCTTCGAGGGCATCCCACGCGCCATCCCCAAGCTCATGACGCAACTCCAATCCCGAATCCCGGCCCTATTGCCAAATACTTATTACCGATATGTCCAGCGCGATGTCGGAATCGTCCCGATGTCCCGGCCGCTGCCCCCTGGGCATACTGAACAAGTCAGACGTAGCGCTCATTCGTGTCATGACTGAGTCGCGTTTCTGGCTTCAAGGAAGAAGGACGCGTCGCCGCCACCCTAGAGGCGGCATCCCCCGCGTGACGCCCTCTCAGGCCCGTCGTGACCGGATTCCTTGTTTATCGGTGCGGTTTATCGGTCCGTGCACGGCACGCGTTCGCCTTACGGCCGATCACGTCGCCGAGGTATAGCGATAGGACAGCAGTGATTTCACCAGGAAGGTGATCTGGGTGGCCGAACGCGCATCCACGCGCATCACCGGGATGCGGAAGCCTTCGGCCACCAGTGCCTCGCGGAACGGCGGCACCAGGAAATCCTCGACCTCATCGGTCATGGTGATGCCCACCGCCAGGCTGGCCTCGGGCGCGATCTGCGAAAACTCGCGCAGCAGGGCCAGGGTGGCCTCGAGCATCTGCGGATCGCGCGCATTGGTCAGCACGATCACGCCCAGCGCACCGTCGCAGACCAGCGGCCACATGAAATCCAGATATTTCTGCCCGGGCACGCCATAGACGTGCAGCAGCTCGCCGTCTTCCAGCTCGATCGAGCTGTAATCCAGCGCGACCGTGGTGTAGGTCTTGTCGCCGTAGGCATCCTGGCTGAGCGGCATTTCGGTGCTGACCGGCTCCACATCGGAGATGGCACGTACCGCCGTGGTCTTGCCGGCGCCCATGCCGCCAACGAACACCAGTTTGTTGGCTGGAAGACTCATGACTGCGCCTGAAAGAGTGAGAGGCCAAACCGACGTGCGACCCAGGAAAAGAACCGGGAATTGCTGCTGTCCGGACGACGCGGCGTAGAAGGCACGGGAATCTCCGCAGTCTGGGCAAGGCCGCTGGCAAGCGCAGCGGCGAACAGGCATTCCACCGTTTGCAGCGGGAGCTTGCAAGCATTGGCCAGGGCCTGCGGACGCCACGGGCGCGCATGCAGGTGGGCGATGGCCAGCAGGTGTGCGGGCGAGCTGGTGTCGGCACTCAGCTCGGGCCACTGACGCAGTTGCAACGCATGCGCCGGCTCCACCGCCGGCAGCGCGGGGCGCAGATGCTCGGGCAGGGCGAAGTACAGCGCTTCGAAGGAGAGCCGTTGGGGCAGCGCGACGTCGGCGTCGTCGGCCACACGCTGCCAGCCGGGCCGGTCCAGGGCGGCCACCAGCGCGGGCAAGCCGATGCCGGCCGGCAGATGCACGCAAGCGTTGGCCGGTTCCACCCGCACCTGCAGGCTTGCATGCCGCACCATCACCGTGCCGGGCCCGAATTCACCGCGGCAATGGCGCAGCAGCAGTGCCGGTTCGGCCACCTGGATGGTGTGCGGGGAGGACAGCAACAGGCGCATCTGCTCGTTGAGTTCGCGCACCGTGGCGCCATGCTTGAGCCAGGCGCCGGCAACCGGTGTGCGCGAGACCACCAGCACCCGCACCGGCTGGCCCTGCAGCGCCTGCCACGCGGCCAGGCCGTCGGCGGTTTCCAGACCCAGCACCACCACGTCGGCCGCATGCTGCGGCCACTCGCCCAGCTGCACGTCGATGCGCTCGGCAAGCAGCAGCGAACACGCCAGTTTCAGGCGCGTGGTGTGCAGCAGGTCCAGGCCGGCCGTGGCGACCCGCATGGCGTGAATGGGTGTGGTCATGAGTGGGCGCCGTCGTGGCGCAATGGAGCGACAACGCCTGCCGGTACGTACCGGCAGGCAGGGAAGGCGACGCGCAGGCGCCGCCCGTCGGGCATCAACCGAAATCCAGGGTCTTTTCGAACGCCTTGAGCTCGTGGCGGGCCATCGCCAGATTGGCCTTGGCGCGGTCCAGCACGACGTACAGGAACAAGGTGGGGTTGCTCTCCAGCGGGCGCAGCAGGTGGTACTGGCGCGACAAGGTGATCAGGATGTCTTCGATGGTGTCGTTCAGGCCGAGCTGCTCGGCGATGCGGCGCTTGGCACGCACCACGTCGGTATTGCCGGCCGCGGCCAGCTCGAGGTTGAGCTCGGTGCCGCCGGTCATGCCCAGCGCCATGCCGCTATCGCTGTCGACCAGCGCGGCGCCCACGAAACCGGCGAGCGAATGCAGTTGTTCCAGAGTGAGTTTTGACATTGGTGGTCCCCTTCCAAACGGTGAGAAAAATCGGTGCGCTCAGGCAAGCACGAACAGTGCCAGGCCTCAGCCGGCCGGCTGCGCCAGAGCGGTGGCCAGGCGGCCGGCGCAATCGCGCGCATTGAACAGCAGCGCGGCGGCATTGAGGTCCGGCCCGCCCACCGCCGTCAGCGTCAGCGGCTTGTCGGCGCGGATGCGGATCAGTACCAGCTGCCCCCCGCGGGTGCTCACGGTGGCGTAGTCCGCCTCGCTCAGGCGCGACTCGCGCGCCAGGGTCTCGCCCAGGGTGAGGAACGAGTTGGCCATCGCCGCCAGGCGACGTCCATCCACGTCCAGGCTGGAGTGTTCGGCGATGGCGCGGCCATCGGCGGTGGACAGCATCAGCAGGCGGATGCCGGGCTCGCGTTCGATGGTCTGCGCAAATTCGCGCCCGATGCGCTGCAGGTCGTACTGATGCGACGCGCGCGCGACTTCACCCACGGCGGCCTTGACGACCTGGTTGACGGCGTTGTGCGGCATGAAGATCCCCTGTTGCTGATGGCCCGAGCGCGTGCGTGGTGCATGTCCTGCGCTGGCCGGCGCACCATACCATCCAGGTATAAGCGCACAGTCACACCAGCCACAGCGGTTTCACTGGGCGGTCAGACAAGCAGAATCTGCAAAGTCCAGCGCGCCACAAACTGCCGTGGCACGTCACAGTAACGGCGCGGCGAGGCAGATCTAAACCCCTCGCCTCCGCCAGCTGGATGAGGCCGGCAAGCCGATGCAGGCGACATGCCGTGCTGCGCTGCCGCGCGTCAGCGCCCGGGCGCGCCACTAGACTGCACGGCTTTCTCGATGCTGGAGCAATGCATGGCAACGCAGTACCTGCCGGTTTCCCTGATAGGCGTTCCCACCGACATCGGTGCCGGCCACCGCGGCGCACGGATGGGGCCGGAGGCGCTGCGCATCGCCGGCTTGCAGGAGGCCCTGATCGGCCGTGGCGTGGAGGTGCGTGATCTGGGCAACCTGGATGGCCCGCGCAATCCCTGGCAGCTGCCGCAGGCCGGCTACCGGCATCTGGACGAAGTGGTGGCCTGGAACCAGGCGCTGATGGACGCCAGCTATGCCGAACTGCAGGCCGGGCGCATGCCGATCATGCTCGGTGGTGACCACTGCCTGGGCATCGGCTCGATCACTGCGGTGGCCAGGCACTGCCGCGAGCAGGGGCGCCCGTTGCGGGTGCTGTGGCTGGACGCGCATTCGGATTTCAACACCAGCGAGGTGACCCCGTCCGGCAATGTGCACGGCATGCCGGTGGCCTGCCTGTGCGGGCTGGGCCCGCAGGCGCTGACCCACCTGGGCGGCAGTGCGCCGGCGTTGTTGCCCGAGCAGGTGCGGCAGATCGGCATCCGCTCGGTGGATCCGGAGGAGAAGCGCCTGATCAAGCAGCACCGCATCGACGTCTACGACATGCGCTACATCGACGAAGCCGGCATGAAGCGCACCATGGAGGCCGCGCTGCAGGGCATGAGCGCCGAGACCCACCTGCATGTCAGCTTCGATGTGGATTTCCTCGACCCGAGCATCGCGCCGGGCGTGGGCACCACGGTGCCCGGTGGCCCCAACTACCGCGAGGCGCAGCTGGTGATGGAGATGATTGCCGACACCGGCCGCATGGGATCGCTGGACATCGTCGAACTCAATCCGGTGCTGGACAACCGCAACGCGACCGCCGAACTGGCAGTGGATCTGGTGGAGAGCCTGTTCGGCAAGTCGACCCTGATGCGAGATTGATCCAGCGCTGAACGTGGCGTGCTGCCGTTCACATCAAATCCACGTGTGCGCAGTCAGATTTGGCGCCAAGCGAGGTGCGACCGCACCGGGCGCAGACCGAGGAAGACCGATGAAGCGACTGCTGACACTGATGGTGCTGGGCCTGTTTTCGGCCGGCGTAATGACTGGCTGCAACACCATGGCCGGCGCCGGCAAGGATATGCAGGGTGCGGGCGACAAGGTCGAGAAAACGGCCGAGAAATGCAGCGACGGCAAGTGCTGATCCCAACGTCTTGCGTGTGATGTGTTCGATTTGATTGATCTGCGGCAACTGGCCGCTTACCTACGAAGGAGTCTGTTATGAAGCGTGGAATTGTGCTGCTGGTGCTGTCGGTGTTGTCGGTCGGTATGCTGTCGGGTTGCAACACCGTCGCAGGCGCGGGCAAGGACGTGCAGGGCGCCGGCGAGAAGGTGGAAGACGCAGCGCGTAAGTGATCTGACGCCGCATGCAAAAAAACGGGCCGCAAGGCCCGTTTTTTTTGCGCCCAGCCTAGGCCAACGCGAAGGCTGCACCGCAGCTGTGCGGTTGCCCGCGATCGGTTGAAGGTATGGCGCGTAGGCAACGGTTCAGTGCGGTGATCGCCGGCTTGACACCTCTTGATGAGCAACGAACGCATCCGGGGGCACCCTGATTCCACGGTCAATCGCGGCCGCATCGCAGCGGAGTCAACGCAATGAACACTGACATCATTTCCGGCAAGTGGACCCAGCTCAAAGGCAAGATGCAGGCGAAATGGGGCGACCTCACCGACGACGATTTCAAGGTTGCCGAAGGTAACGCCGAATACCTGCAGGGCAAGCTGCAGGAACGGTATGGCTGGGACCGCGACCGTGCCCAGACCGAAGTCCGCGCCTTCGAAAAATCCTTGCGCGACGACACCTGACCCATAACGCGCCGCTCCCGGCGGCAAGCGGTGTTGCAGACCACGGGCCGCCACTGCGGCCCGTTTCTGCGTGTGTGGGCGGGTGACAGGAATCCGGTGGCAGCAACACACCGCTGGCAGCCACCCGATAGGCACGGCGCGGAACCGCTAAACTTGCACGCTGACTTCCTGGCACTACGCAGATGACCACTCGCGTCCTCACCGGCATCACCACCTCCGGCACCCCGCACCTTGGCAATTACGTCGGTGCGATCCGCCCGGCCATCCAGGCCAGCGCCGCCGCCGATGCGGAAAGCTTCTACTTCCTTGCCGACCTGCATAGCCTGATCAAGGCGCAGGACCCGGCGCGTACCCAGCGCTCCACGCTGGAGATCGCGGCCAGCTGGCTGGCCTGCGGCCTGGATCCGGACAAGGTCTGGTTCTATCGGCAGTCCGATGTGCCCGAAACCACCGAGTTGATGTGGTTGCTGACCTGCGTGGCCGGCAAGGGCATCCTCAACCGCGCGCATGCCTACAAGGCGGCGGTGGACAAGAACCGCGCCGACGGCGAGGACGACGATGCGGGCGTGACTGCCGGGTTGTTCATGTACCCGGTGCTGATGGCGGCCGACATCCTCATCTTCAATGCGCACAAGGTGCCGGTGGGGCGCGACCAGATCCAGCACATCGAGATGGCGCGCGACTTTGCGCAGCGGTTCAACCATGTGTACGGCCGTGATTTCTTCACCTTGCCCGATGCGGTGATCGACGAGCAGGTGTCCACCTTGCCGGGCCTGGACGGCCGCAAGATGAGCAAGAGCTACGGCAATACCATCCCGCTGTTCGCCTCGCGCGAGGAGCTGCGCAAGCTGGTGTTTTCCATCCTCACCGATTCGCGCACGCCGGGCGAAGCGAAGGACACGCAGGGCTCGGCGTTGTTCCAGCTGTATCAGGCATTTGCCACGCCGCAGGAAACCGCCGCCTTCGCGCAGGCCTTTGCCGATGGCATCGGCTGGGGCGATGCCAAGCAGCAGCTGTTCGAGCGGATCGATCAGGAGATCAGCCCGTTGCGGACGCGCTACGAGGCGCTGATGGCCGAGCCGGCCAAGATCGAGGCGATTCTGCGCGCCGGGGGCGCACGCCTGCGTGCGCGCTATGCCACGCCGCTGCTGGCCGAGCTGCGGCACGCGGTGGGTCTGCGCGACCTGGCCGATCAGGCCGGCCCTGCCGTTGCGCAGGGCGGCGACAAGCTCGCCTTGCCGGTGTTCAAGCAGTACCGCGGACCCGATGGCCAGTTCTATTTCAAATTGAACGATGGTGCAGGTGCACTGCTGCTGCAGAGCGACGGGTTTGCCTCGCCGCGCGATGCCGGTCAACTGATCGCACGGTTGAAACAGGCCGAGCAGGTCAGCGATCTGCAGTTGCCGGGCGTGCATGCGCAGGTCGAGGCAGCGCTGATTCTTGCGGCGATGCGGGCACTGCGAGAGGCATGATCGACGCACGCGCGCAAGGGGTGGCGGCCTTGCGCGCATTGTTGACCACATCGCGCACGCACTGCGTGCTGGCCAAGCGCGCGCCGGCCCTGGGGTGGAGGCTGTTAATTCGTCGTTGCCTGGAACCGGCGGCACAGCATCTGCGCACTCCCTGCGCCTACACTGCGGTGGTCCAGGGAGCGACGGGGTAGGAATGACAGCAGTGGCCGATTCCAGCATCCACACCATCGATACCGGTTTTGGTGGTGTGCAGTTCGATGCGGCGTATCTGATCGTGGAGGCGCATCGCGCGGCGTTCGTCGATTGCGGGACCTCGCACTCGGTGCCGCACCTGCTGGCGGCCCTGCAGGCGGCAGAGCTGGCGCCGGCGCAGGTGGAGTGGTTGATCCTGACCCATGTGCATCTGGATCACGCCGGCGGCGCCGGTGCATTGCTGCAGCATCTGCCCAATGCCCGCGTGCTGGTGCATCCGCGTGGCGCGCCGCACCTTGTCGACCCCACGCGGCTGATTGCCGGCGCCACCGCGGTGTATGGCCAGGCCGAGATGGCGCGCAGTTATGGCGCGATCGTGCCGGTGCCGGCCGAGCGCGTGGTGGAAGCGGCCGATGGCCACTGCGTGCAGTTGGGCGAGCGCCCGCTGTTGACACGCGACACGCCCGGACATGCGCGCCACCATCTGTGCGTATGGGATGCGCGTAGCCGCAGCTGGTTCACCGGCGACACCTTCGGGCTGTCGTATCGCCAGCTCGACAGCGCGCAGGGCGCCTTCATTCTGCCGACCTCCTCACCGGTGCAGTTCGAACCGGAGGCGATGCTGCAGTCGATCGCGCGGTTGATGGATACCGACCCGCAGGCGATGTATCTCACCCACTACGGGCGGGTCGAATCGCCTGCACCGTTGGCGCAGGCGCTGGTGCAGCAGATTCATGCGATGACCGAGATTGCAGTGGGCTGTGCCTCGCGTGCAGACCGCCACCGTTGCCTGGTGGCCGCACTGACGGAGCTGTATCTGGAGCGCGCACGGCAGCACGGCTGCCTGCTGGACGATGCGGGCGTGGAGCAGTTGCTGGGTACCGATATCGAACTCAACGCGCAGGGGCTTGCGTGCTGGCTGGACCGCGCCGCACGCTGAGCCGACGACCTTGGCGCTGATGGCCTTGCGTGTGCGGGGGCCGGCCAGCGCTGCCGATGACGCGCCTGGCATCTGTGTCGATTGCGGCGCTGGCCGCATTGCGCGATGTGCTGCAAGCCGCGTCGCACCGGTGGCCGATGCCTGATCGCTGCCGCTGATCATGCCACCGTGGAGCCGTGATGCCTGGTAGCTGCAGCGCGTACGCGTAGTGGTCAGCGTCTGCGCGCGCCGGGTTTGCAGCGCCGCCGCGCGCGGAAGCGAACCGGTGGCTGCGGTATCGCGCTCCCGATCGGGCCGCGCGCTTGTAAACTGTCTGTCATCCGTCCGTTGCAAGGCCTTACCGTGAATCCGATGCGCATCCTGCTGTTGTCCGCCTGCCTGTTTGTGGGAGGTGTGGCACAGGCCGCCAACGATCTGCCCGGTGGCGGCATCGATGCCGAGGCGTTGTCGCGGCATGTGCGCCTGCTGGCATCGGACGACTTCGAGGGCCGCGCGCCGGCCAGTGCCGGCGAGCAGCGCACCGTCGATTACCTGGTCGAGCAGTTCAAGGCTGCCGGGCTGCAACCGGGCGGCGAGGAGGGCAGCTGGACCCAGGCAGTGCCGCTGGTGCGCGCGCAGGTCGATGGCCCGGTGCGCGCGCGCCTGCGCGTGGGCGGCAAGACGCAGACGCTGGTCAACGGCACCGATGTGACCTTGCAGAGCCTGCGTCCGCAGGCCGCAGTGGCGCTGAAGGATGCGCCGCTGGTGTTCGTGGGCTACGGCATCAGCGCGCCGGAGCGGCAGTGGGACGACTACAAGGGCGTGGACCTGCGCGGCAAGATTGCGGTGGTGCTGATCAACGATGCCGACTTCGAGAGCGCGCAGCCGGGTGCGTTCGATGGCAAGGCGGTGACCTACTACGGCCGCTGGACTTACAAGTACGAAGAAGCCGCGCGGCGCGGTGCGGCCGGGGTGCTGATCGTGCACGAAACTGCGCCGGCCGCGTACGGCTGGGCCACGGTGCAGAGTTCGGGTCTGTCGCCGCTGTTCGATATCGAACGCAGCGATGCCGATGCAAAGGCGCAGCACGTGCCGGTGCGTGGCTGGATGCAGCGCACGCTGGCGCAGACGCTGTTCAAACAGGCAGGGCTGGATTTCGAACAGGCCAAGGCGCGCGCGCAGCAGCGCGATTTTGCGCCCGTCGCGCTGGGCGATGCCACGCTGTCGGTGGAGTTCAAGCTCAAGCGCGAACGGGTGGTCACCCATAACGTGGTGGCCAAGCTCACCGGCAGCCAGCACCCGGACGAGACGGTGATCTTTTCTGCGCATTGGGATGCGTTCGGGATCGGCAAGGCCGATGCCAGTGGCGACACGATTCGACGCGGTGCGGTGGACAACGCCACTGGCGTTGCCAGCGTGCTGGAACTGGCGCGCGTATTCGCCGCCGGCCCCAAGCCGCAGCGCACGCTGTATTTCATTGCATTGACCGCAGAGGAAAAGGGCCTGCTCGGTGCCAATTACTACGCGGCGCATCCGCTGGCGCCATTGGACAAGACCGTGGCGGTGCTCAACATGGAGATGTTCAGCCCCGATGGCCCCACCCGCGACATCGCCTCGTGGGGGCGTGGACGGGTGTCGCTGGAAGGCGACCTGGAGACGGCCGCCAAGGCACGTGGCCGCACGTATTCGCCGGACCCGAATCTGGAGGCGGGCTTCTTCTACCGCGCCGACCATTTTGCGTTCGCGCGCATGGGCGTGCCGGCGATCACCGCCGGCCCCGGCCTGGACATGCTCGAAGGCGGCGTTGCCAAGGGCAAGGCGCTGCGTGACCAATACTTCGCCGATTGCTACCACCAGCCCTGCGACCGCTGGACTCCGCAGTGGGATGCCAGCGGGCACGCCGCCGATACCACCCTGGTCTATGACGTGGGCGTGGCACTGGCCAACGGCCGCCAGTGGCCGAGCTGGCAGGATGGCTCGGAGTTCAAGGCGATCCGCGCGCGCAGCGATGCGGCGCGCAGGTAAGGGCCGCTAGAAAACGGCTGCGCAGCCAGCAGGCGGGCGCGGCGGTTGCCTGGAATCGGACTGCGCCACGTGGACGCTCCGGCTCCGAGCATGCTGTCCGCACTCCACACGTGCCGCACGACGGCTGGTGCGCCGCTGCAGAGCGTGATGGCCGCGGTGTCCGCCGCGTTTCGCTAGCGCGGCTTCATGCCTGCCTTGCGCTGGTGCGACGCCGAGGGCATCGGCGCAGCACGGCCTCATGCAGCGCTTTGCAGGCGACTTCCTGCAAGCGTTCTACTTGCGGCACGGATAGCGTTTGGCCAGCGCCTGGACGATCAGGCCAGGTGCGGGCTCATCCAGGCGCGCGTCGGGCAATGCGCTGAGATCGGCCAGCACCACTTGCAGATCCGGCGGGCCGGCCTTGCCTGCGGGCATGCACCACTGCGTGCGGTAACTGGCGCTGGCCACGCCCAGCAGGTAGGCGCCGGCGCGGCTGGCCGACACCATGACCTTGAGTTCGGGCTGCCCGGGTGCGTCGATCTCCGGTGCCAGCGAGCCGTCCAGCCCGGCATCGATCAGCGCATGGCCGGTGAGCTCCCAGGGCTCGGGTGCACGTGCGGCGGCTGCGGTGGTGGAGAACAGGGCAAGCGCGACCAGGGCCAACCAGGGAGTGCGACGTGGCATGGGCATTCCATCGTGATGAGCGTCGAGCGCACCATACCGCGTGCGCTGCGCACCGTCTGTGCGGTGTCGGCGCGTGCAGGTGATCTAGAATTGAAGCTTCCGCTGCAGTTGGCAGGTCCGATGTCTTCCTCTCACGACGCTGCCGCACCCGCGCGCAGCGGGTTGGTCGTTCTCGCGTTGTTGCTGGTGTATGTGGTCTGGGGCTCGACCTATCTGGCGATCCGCTTCGCGCTGGAAGGCGGTGCGCAGCCGTTGACGATGGTGTCCGGCGCGCGCTTCATCATCGCCGGCAGCGTGCTCTACGGCGTGCTGCGCTGGCGCGGCGTGGCGGCGCCCACGCGCGCGCAATGGAGGAACGTGGCCTTGATGGGCGCGGCGCTGTTGCTGTTGGGCAACGGCATGGTGGTGCTGGCCGAGCGCAGCGTGTCCTCCGGCCTGGCCGCCACTGCAGTGGCCTCGGTGCCGTTGTGGATGGCCTTGTTCGGTGCCCTGCGCGGCCAGCATGCCAGCGGCGGCGAATGGTTGGGCATCGTGATCGGATTCCTGGGCGTGGTGTGGCTCAACGCCGGCAGCAGCCTGACCGCAACGCCGGGCGGGCTGGTGCTGCTGCTGATCGCGCCGATCGGCTGGGCATTCGGCTCGGTGTGGTCGCGGGGCCGCGACCTGCCATCGCCGTTCATGACCGCCGCCGGGCAGATGCTGTGCGGCGGCGTGTTGCTGGTGAGCACCGGGCTGTTGATCGGCGAGCGGCCGCAGGCCTGGCCCACCCCGCAGGGGTTGATGGCGGTGGCGTACCTGTGCGTGTTCGGCTCGATCGTGGCATTCACCGCCTATGTCTGGCTGCTGCATCACGTGCGCCCGGCACTGGCCGGCAGCTATGCCTACGTCAATCCGGTGATTGCGGTGGCGTTGGGCGCGTGGCTGGGACACGAGCGTTTCACCGCCCACGACATCGGTGCGATGGCGGTGATCCTGGCCGGCGTGCTGGTGGTCACCCTGGCCAAGGCGCGGCGATGAGCGCGGTCGTGCCGGTGTCGGCGGTGGAGGCGCAGCGCGGTCTGTTGATGACCGCCGCGAGCTTCGTGATCTGGGGACTGGTGCCACTGTATTGGCACCTGCTCAAGGTGGTGCCGTCGCTGCAGATCATTGCGCACCGCATCGTGTGGAGCGCAGTGCTGGTCGTTGCGTGGCTGGTGGCGACCTCGGGGCTGCATTGGTGGCGCACGATTGCCGCGCAGCCGCGCGCGCTGTGGATGCTGGCCGCCAGCAGCGTGGCGATTGCCTTCAATTGGGGCCTGTATATCTGGGCCATCAATGCCGGGCATGTGATCGAAGCCAGCCTGGGCTACTTCATCAATCCATTGCTGAGCGTGTTGCTGGGCGTGCTGGTGCTGAAAGAGCGCCTGCGTGGCATCCAGTGGCTGGCGGTGGCATGCGCTGCCGCGGGCGTGCTGTGGCTGACCGTCGATGCCGGTGCACCGCCGTGGATCGCGCTGGGGCTGGCGATCTCGTTCGGCCTCTACGGGTTGCTGCGCAAGCTGGTGTCGGTGGACCCGGTGGCCGGGCTGGGTGTGGAGAGCGTGTACCTGTTCGTGCCGGCACTGCTGCTTGCCGCATGGGGCGAGCAGGGCCATGGCGGCGCGTTCTTCAGCGGCTGGGACCTGCGAACCGACCTGCTGCTGATCTTCGGTGGCGTGGTGACGGCGGTCCCGCTGATCGGATTTGCGTACGGCGTGCGGCGGATCCCGCTGTCGCTGGTGGGCATCCTGCAATACATCGGGCCGAGCCTGCAGCTGTTGCTGGGCGTGTGGTTCTTCCATGAGCCGTTCGACCAGGGACGTGCGATCGGGTTTGCGGCGATCTGGCTGGGCTTGCTGCTGTTCGTCGGCGACAGCGTGGTGCGTTCGCGGCAGCCGGTGGTCACGCACTGAGCAAGCGCCGCACTGCAGGCAGGGCGTGTGGCCTTGATCAGCGCGACGGCCTCGCATCCGGGCGCCGCGCTGGCCCCGATCAACTGCGTGGCATTGCCAATGGGCTGGTCACTGCCAGCGTGGCAGCGGGCAGCGCCGGCGGTGCGGGGCAATGACCGGGGTCGCGTTGCACCTGCGCCAGCCAGTGATCGATCGGCCCGCCGAGCAGGTCCAGCCGTAGCGGCAGGCTCAGATGGTTTTCGCCGGGAAGCTCGACGTAATGCGCACGCGCGCTGGCCAATGCCAGTGCGCGGCCATGCGCCACCGGAATGTGCTGATCGGCATCGCCATGCAACAGCAGCACGCAGCTGCGCGTGTCGGCCAGGGCATGCGCGACATCGACATGGTCCAGGTCCAGCTTGAGCTGGGTATCGGCGGCGGCGATCACCGCATCGATATTCTGGTCGGCATAGCGCCAGCGCGCATAGGCCGCCACCGCCTGCCCGCGCCACCCGTGCGGCTGGCTGGCGAGCAGGTGCGGCACCATGTCACGGATGCCGCGACCGGCATTGGCAAAGGATTCCATTGCCACCACGCCGGCAATGCGCGGGCCAAGCTTGTCGGCGGTAAACAGCGCCGTGGCCGCACCATAGGAAATGCCGAACAGGGACAGCGGCCCCTGGATCTCGCCACGCGGCTGCAGTGCGTTGAGCACATCGATCACATCATCGGACTCGCGCGTGCCGTAGCCCGACGGGCCGCCGCCGGAATGGCCGTGGTTGCGCAGGTCGATGGTGACCACCCGGTAGCCGGCCTGGGCCAGCTGCAGCGACCAGGGCAGCAGCGAATCGCCATCCATCATCCAGCCATGCAGCAGCACCACGGTGCCACGCGGCGTCGGCGGCGGCGTGGTGGGCACGCTGAAGCCGAAGTCCACGTCAAGCGCATGCGCCGGGTCGTGGCGCTGGCCCAGGTAGCGGTAATGCATGGCGTACTGGCCGGGATCGATCGCCCGCCAGAAGATCGGCACGCCATCGCGCGTGACCACATGCCCGCTGCGGTTGGGCACCGTGGCGATGGTGGCGGCAATGCGTTCTTCGTCCAGCAACGGCGACACGCCACCGGGCGCGACCAGGCGCTCGCTGAGCGAGGTCGAAGAGGAAGAACAGCCGGCCAGCCACAGGCAGGCGCAGGCCAGCAGAATCAGGCGCGTCATGGCGAAAATCGATGGATGCAACGGCCGGGCAGGCTACGGCCTGCCGGCCCGCGCATCTACCGCACTGCGGTGACAGAACCATGACAGCCTGCAATACATTCAGCTGCCAAGCGCATCGCCTTGCTCGGCTCTACGAATCCCCAATCCCCACTCTCGAATCCCGGCGGGCCAACGGCCCGCCTACACCTCACGCAACGCCGTGGTGATCGGCAACCGCGCCGCGCGCAATGCCGGGAACAGTCCGCCCACCAGCCCGATGCCCAGCGCCCATTTCAGCCCGCTCCACAGCAGCTCCGGCGAGACCTTGAACTGGAACACCACCTGGCTGAAGTTGTTGCCCAGCGTGGAGACGGTATAGCCGTTGAACACCGCCCAGGCGATCAGCCCGCCCAGCAGCCCGCCCAGCAGTGCCAGCAGCATGGTTTCCAGCATCAGCGCCATGATCACCGGCGTGCCGCGAAAGCCGATGGCGCGCATGGTGGCGATCTCGCGCGCACGCGTGGCCACTGCCGCATACATCGTGTTGAGCGCGCCAAACACCGCGCCCACCGCCATGATCGCGCCGATCACCGTGCCCAGGATGCTGATCAACCTGTTCAAGCTGCCGCCCTGTTTGCCGTAGTAGGCGCGGGTGCTTTCTACATCCAGCTTGAGCCGCGGGTCGGCGGCCATTGCCGTCTTGAACTGCTCGAAGCCGGCCTTGCCGCTGGTGCGCGCGGTGATCGATTGGTACGCACGGCGGTTGTAGGTGGTGGCCAGCGTCTGCGCATCGGTCCACAGCTCCGAATCGTGCGCATCGCCGGAGGCGAAGACACCGACCACCGTCCATTGCTGGCTGCCCAGGGTGAGCGTCTTGCCCGGCTCCAGCCCGCGGAACTGATTCAACGCGCCCTTGCCGACCACGATTTCGCGCAGGCCGGTGTTGAAGCGGCGGCCCTGCACGATCCTGACCTTTGGGTGCACCGCCCAGGCCTGTTCGCCCACCCCGCGCAGCTGGGCGTTGACGTCGGTGCCATCGGAGCGGGAGGCGACGTTGACCACCTGCGACAACTCCGGCGAAACCATCGGGCGCCCGTTGGCATCGGTGGCGATGCCCGGCAGGCTGCCGATCAGCGGCACCAGGTCGCGGGTGATCACCGAGTTGGTCTCGGCCTGCGAGCCGCCGCGCAGGACAATCGCGGTGGTGTCGTCGCCGGTGCTGTTGAGCGTGGCCTGGAAGCCTTGGCCCATCGCCAGCATCGCCACCAGCACACCGACCACGCCGGCAATGCCGACCACGATCACCGAGGTGGAGCCCCAGCGTTGCGGCAGGCTGGCGATGCCGATGCGTGCAGCGGCCAGCGACAGGCGACCACTGCGGGTGGCGACCAGCCACACCGCCAGCAGCACCGCGACCGGCGCCAGCCAGATCCACGGCAGCGCGATCCACAGCCCCAGGCCGAGCGCCAGCAGCACCACGGACACCACAGTGACGCCACGATCTTTCCATTTGCGTTGCATGTGCATGCTCCTGTCAGCGGCCGGCGAGGGCATCGACGATCTTCAAGCGCTGCGCGCGTAACGCCGGCAGCACACCCACCACCAGGCCGATGCCGACCATCAGGGCCAAGCCAACCAGCCAGGTCTGCAGCGGCACGCTCTGTGTGGGCATCAGCCCGCCGCTGCGTGCGGACACCGCCGGAATCACCAGTGCCGCCAGGCCCATGCCGATCAGCCCGCCCAGGCCGATCAACAACACCGACTCGATCATCACCAGGCTCAGCACCGTGCGGTCCTGGAAGCCCAGCGTCTTGAGCGTGGCCAGCTCCGGGATGCGTTCGCGCACCGCCTGGGCCATGGTGTTGCCGGTGAGCAGCAGCAAGGTGAAGAACACCGCGGCCATGATGGAGGTGACGATCAGGCCGATATCGGCGAACTGCTTGACGAAGGCCTGCTGAAACGCCGATTCGGTTTGCGACTTGGTTTCGTGATCGGAGTTGGCCGACAACGCATCGATGGCCTGCGCCACGCGCGAGGCCTGGTCGGGGTTGCTCAAGGTCACCGTCAACCAGCTCACCTGGTTCTTGATGTAGTCGTTGGATTCGTCGAAATATTTCCAGTTCATCATCAACTGGCGTTCCTGATTGGCCGCCACGGTGCGGTCCTTCATGCGAAAGATGCCGACCAGCTGCAGCGGCCAGTCGTTGCTGCCGCCACGCGGAAAGATGGTGGCCTGCAACGGGATGGTGTCGCCGATCTTCCAGCCATGTTCCTTGGCCAGGGCTTCGCCGACCACCGCACCGGTGCGCGTGGTCTGGAATGCCTTGAGCTGGTCCTTGGGCAACGCGTATTCGCTGTAGACGTCGAAGAAGTTGGGCGCCACCGAAAAATTGGGGAAGAAATTCTTCGGGTCACGGTAGATGCCGCCAAACCACATCGCCGAAGTCACATCGCGCACGCCAGGCACGCTGCGCACCTGTGCTTCCAGGCGGATCGGCAGCGATTGGGTGATGGACAGGCGCGAGGCCACCACCAGCCGATTGACCCCGCTGACGCTGCCGCCGGAGGTAAACGCCACCCGCACCGAATCGAGCATGCCGAACAGCAGGAAGGCCGCCACCACCGACAACAGCGTCAGCAAGGTGCGCGTCTTGCTGCGGAACAACTGCGCCCACACCAATGACAGATACTTCATGGCAGCGTTCCTTCAGAGGACGAGCGGCGCATCGGCCAGCTCGCCCTTGTCCAGATGGATGGTGTGGGTGGCGTATTCGGCGGCCTTGGGGTCATGGGTGACCATGACGATGGTCTTGCCATGTTCGCGATTGAGTTCCTGCAACAAACGCAGGATCTCTTCGGCGTTGTGGCGGTCCAGGTCGCCGGTGGGCTCGTCGCAGATCAGGAACGTCGGGTCGGACACGATGGCGCGTGCAATGGCAACGCGCTGCTGCTGGCCGCCGGACAGTTCGCTGGGCTTGTGGTTGCGACGCTCCTGCAGGCCGACCAGGGTCAAGGCGATCTCTGCGTTGCGCTTGCGCTGCGCCGCATTGAGCGAGGTGAGCAGCAATGGCAGTTCCACGTTCTTCTGTGCGGTGAGCATCGGCATCAGGTTGTAGAACTGGAACACGAACCCGACGTGGTGGCTGCGCCAGGTGGCGAGCTGGCCGCCGCTCATGCGGTCGATGCGCTCGCCTTCGATCTCGATCTCGCCGCCGCTGGGGGTGTCCAGCCCGCCGATCAGGTTGAGCAAGGTGGTCTTGCCGGAGCCGGACGGACCCATCAATGCCACGAAATCGCCGCTGGCGATCTCCAGATCGATGCCGTGCAGCACCTGTACCTGCTCGGGGCCGCGTTGGTAGGTCTTGGTGATGTTGCGCAAGCTGACGAGAGCGGTCATGGCGACTCCTGTTGACGCAATGGGATGAGAGAGCGGTACGGCACGGCGACGGCGAGTGCATGCGGGGCGGTGCGGAGGCACGCGCCGCAGCGACGACGGTGAAGCGATCAAGCAATGGCGTGTTGCAGCGTGTGACGGGTAGCCAGATGCACCAACCCGCTGTGCCGCCGTCGCGCAGAACCTCCGTGGTCCATCGCGGCGGCGTCGCGCTCAACAGCCCACAGCGACTCCTTCAGACAGCGGTTTGGAATGCACTGACGACAATGTTTCGTTTCCGCTTGGAACAGCCGATGCAACGCGTAGCGATGACACGCCTGCCACGCAAGCACGCGACCCGACACCGCACTGCACCGCCTCGGCCATCACTGCGCAGCGTCCGCCTCAGCCTCGGCCACGGTGTCGCCATCCTTCAGCGCCTGCGGCGGATTCACCACCACGCTGTCGCCGGCAGCCAGTCCCGACAGCACCTGGCAGTCTTCGCCCATGCGCATACCGGTCGTGACGGCGCGCTCGCTGACGGTATTGCGCTCGCCCACCACGAAGACCACGGTGCGCGTGCCGCGTTCGACCAACGCGGCAGCGGGCACGCGCACGCCTTGCGGCTTGGCCGCCTCCTGTGGCTTGGCCTGCTCCAGAAAGCTCACCCGCACGCCCATCTCCGGCACGATGCGCGCATCCTTGACCTTGAGCGCCACCCGCACCTTCACCGTGGCCTTGCCACGGTCGGCCGTGGGGATGATGGCGATCACCTCACCGGGAATCTTCCACTCCGGATACGCGTTGAGCACCGCCTCCACCGGCATCTTCGGCTGCACGCGGCCGATGTAGGACTCGCCGACTTCCACTTCGATTTCCAGCGATTCCATGTCCACGATGGTGCCGATGCCGGTGCGGGTGAAACCGCCACCGGCCGAGAGCGGCGACACGATCTCGCCCGGCTGCGCGGCCTTGGCGGTGACCACGCCGGCGAAGGGAGCGCGTACCACATTGAAGTCCGAACGGATGCCGGCAATGGCCAGCTGATCGGAGGCCACCCGCACGTTGCGTTGCGCGTTCTGCAACTGTGCACGCAATGCGTCGCGCTGGGCGGTGGCCTGTTCGTACTGCGAGCGCGATACCAGCTGCGCGCCGACCAGCGATTGCAGTCGCGTGGCATCGGCATTGGCCACGGCCAGCTGCGCCTGCATGTTGTCGACCTGGCTGCGCGCGGCCGACAACTGCGAGGCCGACAGCGTACGCTGCGCGTCGGCATCCAGCGGGTCCAGCGTGGCCATCACCTGGCCCTGTTCCACCCGCATGCCTTCTTCGATCATCACCTCGCGCACCTTGCCGGTTACCTGCGCCGACACCGTGGCCATGCGCCGCGCCACCACGTAGCCGGAGGCATCCAGCACCGAGGCGCTGCTGCTGCCGGCGCTGATCGCCACCACTGGTGCGGTCTGCACCTTGGCCACCGGTGTGCGGGTGAACCACCATGCGGCAGCGGCCAGCGCGATGACGATGACGATGGCGGCGATGATCCAGCCGGTGCGGCGCGCCGGTGGCGGCGTGGCAGGACGCTGGCGGTCGATGCGGAGTTGTTTGAGCAGATCGGCGGAGGTGTTCATCGAGAACCAGGACAGAAGGCTGCGCAGAATGTGACTGCCTGCAAGGCGCGCCGCAAGCTGCCGGAAGTCACCACCTGCAAGGCGGCGACAAACGGTAGGACCTGCCGGGCTGCTGCAATTGCGCTGCAGCATGCAAGCTGGCGACGGCACCCACCAGTGACAGCTGTCACCTGCACGCCATGACAGGTGCGACTGGGCGGCCTACCTGCAGGCGCGCACGCTTGCCTATCGATCAAGCCGGGACCTGCGTATGTGTCATCCCCACCGCATGCGCTGCCCGGGTGCAGCGCATCACGACCGTCATTGCACCTTGGCGCAATGCTTGAGGTTGCTGATCCGCTCTGCAGTGCACCGCGGCACGCTCGGGCGAGCGCGGCAATGGCAGAATCGACTCACTTCTCCGGATCCATCCCGATGCCTCTGACGCTCCCGGCCTGGCTGCGGCCGGCTCCAGATTCGCAAGTGGCCGCGCGCCTGGCGCAGGGCCAGTCGCCATGGATGGACTGCGTGCACCTGCTGTGGTCGGCCTGGGTGTTCGTGGTGCCGGTATTCTCCCCACGTGGCTATGACAGCACCTGGCTGTTGTGCACGGTGGTGTCGTATCCGCTGTTCCTGCTGCTATATGCGCGCATGTTGCTGGCGCCGCGCGGCACGCTGTACCGCTATGCGTGGGCGATGGGCATGCTCAGTGCGGCGCTGCTGCCGGTGTACGCCTCGGGCATCAGCTACTTCGTGTTTGCCTGCCTGAGCCTGCGCCCGTCCACGCGACATGCGCTGTGGCGGCATTTCGCCATCCTGGTGCTGATGAACGCCTTGTACCTGGGCTGGGCGCACTGGCTCGGGTTGAGCTGGCAGTCGCTGGTGTGGTTGCCGGTGTCGGTGCTGGGCATGGCTGCGGTGAGTGCGGTGTACAGCATCAACGAGCGTAAGGACGCGCTATTGCGCCTGTCGCAGGACGAAGTGCGCCGGCTGGCGGCCACCGCCGAGCGCGAACGCATCGGCCGCGATCTGCACGACCTGCTGGGTCACACCCTGTCGCTTGTCGCGCTCAAGTCCGATCTGGCCGCGCGCCTGATCGAACGCGACCCGCAGGCCGCACGCAACGAAATCGACGCCGTGGCGCAGATCTTGCGTGACGCGCTGACGCAGGTGCGCCGTGCTGTTACCGGCATCCGCGCCGCCGGGCTGGTGGCCGAGCTGGCTTCGGCAAAGGTACTGCTGGACATGGACGGCATCGTGCTGGAACACATGCTGGACGCGTTGCCTCTGCCACCCGAACATGAAACCGCGTTGGCGCTGGTGGTGCGCGAGGCGGCCACCAATGTGCAACGCCACGCCCAGGCCAGACGGGTCCGGGTCAGCCTGCGCGCGCAGGACGGCCGGGCGGTGCTGGAGATCACCGATGATGGGCGCGGCGGGGTGATCGTGCCCGGCAATGGCCTGGATGGCATGCGTGCGCGCCTGCAGGCCCTGAATGGCGCGTTGGACGTGGATGCGCTGCCACGCGGCATGCGCCTGCGCGCCAGCGTGCCGTTGCCGCACTCCATGCCGGATGCGGCGCACCCATCGTTGCCACTGCCCTTGGTGCCGCAACCGCGCTGAGCACTCACCGGCCCGGCCGCTGCACGTCGCCGGCTCGCACTGTTATCGTGCGCAACCGTTGCACAGAGGCGAGCGCGAGCGATGATCCGGGTGTTATTGGCCGAAGACCAGGCCTTGCTGCGTGGCGCGCTGGTGGCCCTGCTCGGGCTGGAGGATGACATCGAGGTGGTTGGCTGTGCGGGCGATGGCGAAACCGCCTGGCGCGAGCTGCAACGTCTGCAGCCGGAGGTGCTGATCACCGATATCGAAATGCCCGGGCTCAGCGGCCTGGAACTGGCTCAGCGCATCCAGCGCCAGGCGCTGCCGGTGCGGGTCATGATCGTCACCACCTTTGCGCGTCCCGGGTTCTTGCGGCGCGCGCTGGATGCCGGCGTGTCGGGTTATCTGCTCAAGGACGCGCCGGCCGAACAACTGGTCAGTGCCGTGCGCCAGGTGCAGCGTGGCGGGCGGGTGATCGACCCGCAGCTTGCCATCGATGCCTGGGTGGAAGCGGACCCCTTGAGCGAGCGCGAGCGCACCGTGCTGCGCCTGGCCGGCGAAGGCCGCTCGGCCAGCGAGATCGCGCAGCAGCTGCAGCTCTCGCATGGCACCGTGCGCAACTACCTGTCCGAATGCATCGGCAAACTGGGCGTGGCCAATCGCATCGAAGCGTACCGGTTGGCGCGGCAGAAGGGCTGGTTGTAACGCCGTCAGTCGATGCCTGGCGTGTGCGGTCAGCTGGAGTTTGCGATAGATGAGACTGCATGCGCTTGAGCAGCGCTTGAGCAGCGCTTGATCGACGCGATCGCGCGACGAAGGCATGGCATCACTCGCATCCCCCACCCATCCGCAGCTATTCCAAACGCGTGCGAAGGCATGCGATTTGCACGCAGGTACACTGCGCAGCATTGGAAAACACGACGAGCAATGCATGAAATCTCTGTGGCTGTCGGGCCTGCTGTTGATGTGCGCCTTCAACGCATCGGCCGAGCAATTCAAGATACTGGTGGCAGCCATTCCCAACCAGTATCACCACGACTATATCCCTGTGGCCAAGCCGCAATTCGAGGCGATGGCGCGCAAGCATTATGTCGAGATGGTGTGGGCGTGGAATGCCAAGGCGTTCGAAGGCGATCTGTCGCAATACGCGGCCATCGTGTTGCTCAATACGCCGGCGACCGATCTGGACCCGGCGCAGCGGGCCAACTTTCAAAACTACGTGCGCAACGGCGGCGGCGTGGTCGCCGTGCACAAGGCCTTTGCGATCAAGCGCGGTGACTGGGAATGGTACGACCACATGATCGGCCGCTCGTTCCGCACCCATCCATACATGCAAACGGCGATGGTGGATGTGGTCGATGCCAATTTCCCGGCCACGGCCGGCCTGCCCAGGCGCTGGGTGTGGAGCGATGAGTGGTACGAATACGATCCACCGTACAGCGATGACCTGGTCACGCTGCTCACCGTCGACGAAAGCAGTTATGACCCCACCCTGATCTGGCCGGGCCAGGTCGCCAGGGGCATGGGCAAACAGCACCCGGTCGCGTGGTATCACCACTTCGAAGGCGGGCGCGTCTTCGCCACTGCGCTAGGCCATCTGGCCGAAGCCTATAACGATCCGCGCTATCTGGATCACCTGTACGGTGGCATCTATTGGGCGGCGACTGGCAAGGGCATCGACGCATCTGCGCCAGCGGCCAAAACAAGACGCCAGCGTTAAGCACTAGCCCCTCTCCCCGCGGGAGAGGGGTTGGGGTGAGGGTACGGAGCGCAGCCACCTGGAAGGGAGATTTGCGAGGCTTCACCCATAGCCTCATCCGCCCCTGCGGGGCACCTTCTCCCCCATAAAGGAGGACAGTGTCCCGACCGGAAAAGGGACAAGCCCTTCTTCTACTGAAAAAGGCGCGCGGTGGAGGCGCAGCGAAATCATTCTGCACAATACGTTATCCACCCAGCTCCACCCCATCAACGCGCCGACCGCTCCCCACGCGCCATGCTGGAAAACACGCCGTCCCGGCGCACCCAGGCGTGGAACAGCGCTGCGCTCAGATGCGCCAGCACGGTGGCGAACAGCAGATACGCCAGCCAGCCATGCGCGTTGCGCAGCCAGGCATACAGCGCCGGGTCGTGCGGTGCGATCGCCGGCAGGTTTGCGCCTGGCCACAGCACGATCGGGTAGCCGCCAGCCGACAGCATCGCCCAGCCGATCAGTGGCATGCCCAGCATCAGTGCATACAGCAGCCAGTGCGAAGCAATCGCGGCGGCCTTCTGCCACGCCGGCAGGTCCGCGGGCAGCGGCGGCGGGCGATGGCGAAGACGATTGATCAGGCGCAGCACCGCCAGGACAAGAATCGCGATGCCCAGTGGACGATGCAGATCGATCAACCACGGCCGTTGCGTCACCGAGGCCACCATGCCCACGCCGACAAACAGCATGGTGAGGATCATTGCGGCCATCAGCCAATGCAGCACGCGCGCGGGCAGATTGAAGTGTGTACGGCTGCTCATTGACGTGCTCCCTGGCCGGTGGCGGCGCTGCCTGTGCCGTTGGCGATCTCACGCTCGCGGCGATTGAACGACTGCGAATACACCGACGAGCGCGCTGCCAGGATCGGGTCCTTGGACGCAGCAAGGCCCTTGGGCAGGATCAGCGGGTCGTAATTCAGATCGCGGCAGGGGCCAGTGGCCTGCGGCTGCGCATGATCGATCGACAGCGTTCCGGCCACGATCTGCTTGCGGCTGGCCGGCCATGGCTGCGATGGGTCGTCCACCGCATCGTCGGGTTCGGCGATGGTCAGCACCATGTCCCAACGCAACGGCCCCTGCGCCAGCCGCGTGTCCAGATCGGTGGCGAGAAAATCGCCATCGGCCTGCTTGCGTTGCTCGGCGCTCAATTCCTTGAACGGCGTATGCGGGCGCATCGACCAGCGGATGTAGCGTTCGCGTCCATCGGCGGCAATCGCACGGAAGGCGTTGACGCCGTTGTACTGCGTGCTGGCCCAGCTGTCCGACCATGGCGCGGTCTTGGCCCACTGCTGGAACTTGGCCGCTTCCGGATACTGCTTGCCGAACGCCGCCAGTTTTTCCGGGTCCGGCTTGCCGGTGGCCGGGTCAGGCCGGGAGGCGACATTGAGCGCCTGGAAGCCGGCCGGCGTGGCCACCACGAAGAACGGAAAGCTGTTCATCGCCGTACGCCATTCCTGCCCGTCGTCGCTGCGCAACAGCAGCGCCATGCTGCGTACGCGCGCGGCACCATCGGCGCCGTGCGGGTCGCCGCCGCCGATGGACATGCGCCCCAGCACCGGCGTACTGGCCTGGCTGAAGATGCGTGCCGACGACACCCAGGTGGCCTTGCCGCTGGACTGGAACTGCCCGCTCACGCACACGCCCTTGGTATGCGCGCGGCGAAAGCCCGGATGCGGCGGCCCGCTGGATTCGATGGTATCGGTCATGCGCGCGGCAGTGAGCCGGTCGCCGCCGATCCAGTCCGCCGTCCAGGCGAATGCGATGGCAACGCCGCCGGCAATGGCGGCAATGCCCAGCAGCGGCAGCACAGGGCTGCGCGCGCGCGGGGGCGAGGGAGGTGGCAACGTCATGGCTGGCTCCGGTGGTCGATGCGGTGAGTGGTCGATGCAGTGAGACGCCGTGCAAGGCGGGTTATTCCGCGATTGCGAAAATACGTGCTGCACGCGCACGAATCGTGGGAATAGTCCACGCTCCAGTGCGTCTACTGTGTGATGCCACTACCAAGCCTGCCAATGGATGCTCTGGACGATGACCAACTGCGTGCCGTGCTGCCGGCGCTGCGCCGCTTCGCGCGGTCGCTGAGCGGCGAGGCCGCCAGCGCCGACGACCTGGTGCAGGCCACGCTGGAACGTGCCCTGCGGCGTTGGCGCACCCGGCATACCGCCGACGCTGTGCAACCCTGGTTGTTCGCCATCCTGTACCGGCAGTTTCTGGATGGGCAGCGCCGTGCCGCGCGCTGGCAGCGGGTGGTGGGCCTGTTCGCGCCACAACAGCCCAGCCATTCCGCCTCTGCCGAACAGGTGCACGACGGTCGTGCCATGTTGGCCAGTCTGGCGTTGTTGCCAGCCGAACAACGCGCCTTGCTGCTCCTAGTCAGCGTGGAGGGCTTCAGTTACCGCGAGGTGGCCGACACCCTCGGCATCCCGATCGGCACGGTCATGTCGCGCCTGTCGCGTGCGCGCGAACGCCTGCGCGCAGTGAACGAGGGCCACATGCGCCACACACCTGCTTTGAGGATCCTCAAATGACCACCACACCGCCCGACGAGCATGCCTTGCACGCCTACGTCGATGGCCGCCTGGCCCCGGAGCAACACGCAGCGGTTGCGGCGTGGCTGCAGGCACACCCTGCGCAGGCCGCGCGCGTGGCAGGCTGGAAGCGCGATGCCGAAGCGCTGCGTGCCGCGCATGCCGGCCTGCCGCCAGAGCCGGGCACAGGTGCGCTGACGCCTGCGGCGATTCGCCGTGGCCTGCAACAACGCCGCCGGGCGGTGTTTGCCACGGCCGCCAGTTGCGTGTTGGCACTCGGCCTGGGCACCGGGCTGGGCTGGCAGCTGCACGAGAGCCGGATGACCAGCCAGCGGATTCCGATGGCCGATGCCGTGGCCGCGTACCGGCTGTTCGCCGAGACCGGCGCGCAACAGGGCGTTGCGTTGGAGGCGCAGCGCCGCACCGAGCTGGAGCCCTGGTTGCGCGCGCATTTCGGCAATGCCGGTGTCGTGCCGGATCTGCGTGCGCAGGGCTATACGCTGCGCGGCGGGCAATTACTTTCCACGCCGGAGGGCGCGGCCGCCATGCTGATCTACGGCGATGCCGACGGCGCGCGCATCGGCCTGTATCTGCGTCCACGCAGCGGCCCGATGCCGACCGGCGAACGTCGCGATGGTGGTCTGTTGGCGCAGTACTGGGCCGAAGGCGACACCGCGTTTGCGCTGGTCGGCCCGGCGACGCAGACACGCCTGCGCACGATCGCGCCGTTGCTGCGTCCCCAGGGATGACCAGCGCAGCTGCAGGCGGCTGGCACTCGTCGGCGCGTGGTGTGACTGGCCGCGCTTACCCGGCGTAACGCTGCTGCAGCATCGTAAACGCCGAGCGCAGGGCCAGCGCTTCGCCACCGGCCGGGCGACCGGGGCGGTCGCTGTCGTTCCAGGCGTATACGTCCAGATGCGCCCAGCGTTGGCCCGGGGCCACGAAGCGTTCCAGATACAGCGCGGCGGTGACGGCGCCGGCCATGCGCGAGCCGGCGTTGGCCATGTCGGCCACGTGGCTGTTGAGATAACGCAGGTACGGGCGCCACAGCGGCATGCGCCAGACCGGGTCGCGGGTCTGTTCGCCAGCGCTGATCCAGGCCTGTGCCAGTGCATCGTCGTTGGCGAACAGGGCCGGCAGATCCGGGCCCAGCGCGATGCGCGCGGCTCCGGTCAGCGTGGCGAAATCCAGGATCAGGTCCGGCTTCTGTTCGGTGGCATAACTCAAGGCATCGCACAGCACCAGCCGGCCTTCGGCATCGGTGTTGTCCACTTCCACGCTGACACCGGCACGGGTGGTGATGACCTCGCCGGGGCGGAAGGCTTCAGGGCCGACCGCGTTTTCCACCGCGGCTATCAGCAGGGTCAGCCGCACCGGCAACCGCTGCGCCATCACCAGGCCGGCCAGCGCCAACGCATGCGCAGCCCCGCCCATGTCCTTTTTCATGTTGCGCATGCCATCGGCGGGCTTGAGATCCAACCCGCCGGTGTCGAAGCACACGCCCTTGCCGACCAGTATCAGATGTGGGTGCGCCACATCGCCCCACTGTAGCTGGATCAGCCGCGGCGCACGGTGCGAGGCGCGTCCCACCGCGTGGATGGTGGGGAAGTTCTGCGCCAGCAGCGCGTCGCCCACGATCGCATCCACTTGCGCGCCATGCGCCTGCGCCACCGCACGGGTGGCCTCTTCCAGATGCTGCGGCCCCATGTCTTCGGTGGGCGTGTTGACCCAGTCGCGTACCTGCAGGCAGGCCTCGATCAAGGCGCGGGTCTGCGCCGACGGCGTGGCCGCCAGTTCGGCCGGTGCGCGTGGCACCTTGCGGTACCGCGCGAAGCGGTAGGCGCCCAATCCCCAACCCAGGTGCAGCAACGCCTGTTCGGCATCGCTCAAGGCGTTGGCCAGCGTCCAGCGGCTGGCGGGCGGCAATGCCATCGGCGCGTGGGCATAGGCATACGCGTCGGCGCGGTCGCCGATGCCGACGATGGCGCCGGCCAGCCCGTGGTCGCCTGGCAGCAACAGCACGCTACCGGGCGCGGCATCGAATCGCTGCGCCTGTGCCCACGACAACACGCGCGTGGGCTGCTCGGCGCACCAGCGCGCAAAGCCCTCGCGGTCGAGCACATACAGCGGCAGGGCCGCGGCGGCGGGATCGGTGAAACCGGTAAGGTGCGACATGGACATCCTTCAATGGCGGTGTGCGCCGTCGGGTTGAACTCAGGCGGGAATACAGATGCCGTCGCGTGCGGCACCCGGATGCGGCTGCTGCGCATCCAGCCAATCGGCCAGCCCGGTCATGCTGTCGAATTCCAGATCCGGCTGCTGGGTGGGGTGCGACCACACTGCGCCTTCGCGATTGATCCAGCACGCGCGCAGGCCCGCATCCAGCGCGCCCAGCACGTCCATGCGCACGTGGTCGCCCACATGCAGCACCTGTGCCGGCGGCAGTTCCAGGCGTGCGCATGCGGCGTGGAAGATGCTGGCGTCGGGCTTGGCACTGCCGTGTTCGCGCGAGCCCAGCTGAAACGCGAAGTGATGCATCAGCCCGATGCGTTGCAGATCGGCATTGCCGTTGCTGAGCGCGGCCACCGGCACATGCGCGGCAATGCGCGCCAGCGCGTCGAGCGCATCCGGATAGCATTCCACCTGGTTGCGCGCGGCGTAGAACACCTCATAGGCCGGCTCTACCAACGCCAGGTCGCCACCGCTTTCGCGCAACGCCATTTCCAGCGTCAAGCGCCGCAACGCGCTGAGGTCGTGGTGCAGGTGCGGGTTGTCGGCAAAGCTGCGCTCGCGCAGCTCCCGCATCGCTTCCACCGGAAACCGCTCGGCAGTGACCGGGCTGTGTTCACGCATCCAGTCGTACAGCACCTGATCGATGCGCGCCCCGATCGGCGCGAAAGGCCACAACGTGTCGTCGAGGTCGAGAGTGATGGCGCTGATGTAGAAGCTCATCGCGAGATTTTACGGTCTTGCGTTGGGAATGGGGAATCGGGAGTGGCGAATGGGTAGAGCAGTGCCACTGCTCTTGCGATTCCCGAATCCCGAATCCCAGCTACTCCAACAGCCTGGCCCAGCGCTGCATCCCCTCCACCCGGCTCAGCACCATCTTGATGCAGACCAGCAGCGGCACCGCCAGCAGCAGGCCGACCATGCCCCACAGCCAGCCGAACAGCATCAGCGCCAGGATCAGCATCAGCGGCGAGATCGCCATGCGGCGTCCCAGCACGATGGGGGTGACCACCTGGCCTTCGATGGTGTGCAGCGCCAGATACAGGATTGCCGGCAGCAGCGAGGACACCGTGGTGCGGAATTCCACAAAGCCCATCAGCAGCATCAGCATCACGCCGATCAACGGACCCACATAGGGCGCGAAATTCAGCAGTGCCACCACCGTGCCCCACAGGATCGCTTCGGGCAGCGGGATCTGCAGCACATACAGAATGCCGGCAAATATCAACCCGACCAGCGTGTTGATGACGCTGATGGTGAGCACGTAACGCGAGACTTCGCGTTCGATGTCCAGCATGATTTCGGTGGTGAAACGTTGCTGCTGGCGGTTCGGTAGCAAGGCGATCGCATGCCGCTGCAGGCTCTCGCCATACACCATGAAGAAGAACGTCAGCAGCACCACCGCCAGCACCGACGCGGCCAGTTTGGGTGTGCGCACCAGCGCCTTGTAGGGGTCGTCCATCTGCGTGCGCACGATCTGCACGCCGCGCTGGCCTTCGCCACCGGCCGCGCGTGCAAAATTTTCTGCGGCCTGGTTGGCCTGCATCATCGGCTTGGTGAGGTCGCGCACATCGCGCGCAATCTGGCGCATCTGCCGCGGTGCCTGCTGCGCCCATTCGGCAGCCGGGCCGGCCAACTGTGCCGCCAGGGCCACGGTCCCGGCCAATCCCAGGCACAACACCAGCAAGGCGCCGACAAACCGCGGGATGTACAGCTTGCGCAACCCGCGCAGGATGGGGTTGCCGATGAGGGCGAAGAACGCCGCCAGCATGACCGGCAGGATGATCGTCTGCGCTGCCCACAGCGTATAGCCAACAGCGAGCGTGGCCAGCACCACCAGCGAGGCGGGTGCGCGCGGACGCGGGGCTGGTGGTGGCGGGAGCGAATCTGCCGCGACAGCAGCATCCAGCGGATCGAGAGGAAGAGACATGCGTGCCCTGGCAGCAGACTGGCGTGCCGCCAGCGGTGCGCCATTATCGGCACAACGCGTCAACGGCGCGCACAGGGTCTGTGCGCGCGGCGTCATTACGAACTGGTTGATGCGGCGGGCTCAGCCGCAGGCGCAGCAGCGCGCGCGCCGTTGTGCCTGCACGCTGGGTCAGGCGGCGTGGTCGGCCGGCACCTGCACTACCGTGACCGGCGGGTCGGCTGCCACTTCTTCGGCACTGTCGGCAGCGCGTTCGGCCTGTTCGGAGGCCTCCTGTGCGCGATGCGCAGTGAACAACGCAGAGATGGTGCTGATCATCTGCAGAATCTTGGGGATGCCTCCAAGCTTGCTGGCAATGCTGCCCAGCGCAGCCTGTGGCTCGTTGCGACCGGTCACAAAGCCCAGCCCGAAACCGACTGCCAGGATGCGCACCGGCGACCAGCCGGCGCGCCAGGTCTGGCGCAACTGGGCCCAATGCGAGCGCGTTTCCTGCGCCCGCCCTTCCACCAGGAATTCAGCGCGTTCGACGCGCTGACGCAAGGCGCCAAACTTCATGAGCGTGCTCCATTGGCGGCTGTGGCCGTGTCGTCGTCACTGGAGTCATCGAAGATGCCCAGCTTGATCAACTGCCGCCGCGTGGCATTCATGCCGGTGTGATCGAAGTAGAAGAACACCCGCCACGCCGCGATGCCGGTGACCAGCAAGCTGGCCAACGCGGTGAAGAACATCGCCTGAAACCATGACAACCCGGCACGTTGGAGCAACGCAATGATGGCGCCCGCCAACAACAGCCAGGACGAGGCGCCGAAAACGACCGCGACACAGGCCCATGCCAGGCCACGCCCGAACGCACTGCGTGCCAGTTGCAGATCGGCCGACACCAGCCGGCGTAACGCGCGGCTGGTGTCCTTGGCTGAGCCCAACGTCGCACGGCCGGCGGCACCGACCGCGCGTACGCTTTCGTCCAGTCCTGGCGTTTCCGGGCGCGCGTCTGGCGCGCCGGAGCCGGCAGCTGTAGAGGCCTGATCGCTCACGGCTTAGTTATCGTTGCTGCGTGCCAGCTTGGCGATGACCCAACCAGCTGCAAATGCCACGCCGAACGCGGCGAGCGGACGCTCGCGGATCAGGTCGGTGGCGCTTTCGAGCAGGTCGTTGCCCTTGGCCACCAGAACGTCCATCTGCTCCTTGGCAGCGGCGCCACCAAATTCGGCGGCGGCCATGCCGGCCAGCGCGGTGTCGGAGAGTTCGGCCTTGACGTTGGCGCGGCCCAGCTTGAGCTCGTCGCCTGCAGCGCTGGTAGCGCCCTTGACGGCTTCGCCGGCAGCGCTGGCGGCCGACTTCAGGTGGGTGCCGGCTTCGCTCAGGTTTTCCTTCAGCTGATCGGTATTGGTGGGGCTCATGCGATATCTCCTTGGGTCATTGAGGGCAGCCGTCACTCACGTGCGGTCGTGCAGTAGCAATAGCATCGGAGGGGTGTAGGAGGCGTTAGTGGACGCAGCCCGCAGTGCACATCGCGTCAACGCATGAGCGCGTCGTATTGCGCGTTGCCACGCAGGATGCGCACTACCAGCTGTTGTGGTTTGCGCTGGAAATTGGCGCGCCAGCTGGCAAGGTCGGCGAACTCGCCCACGCTGCTGGCCACGATCACGTCACCAGACACCAGGCCGTTGGCCGCAGCACGGCCACCGCGTTTGACCTCGCTGACCATCACCCCGGTGATACCGGACTGGCGCAGCGATTCGGGCAGGTCCACGAAGGTGGCACCGCTCAGGCGCGGGTCGAGCATGTCGCCGGTGACCGCGCGGTCCTGCTCCTTCAAGGTGGCCTTGAGCTTGAGCGGTTTGCCGTCGCGGCGGATTTCCAGGGTGACCGCGCTACCGACGGCCTGCAGGCCCTCGTAGTTGTGCAGCGCCTCCGCACTGTCCACGCGTTGATCGTTTGCTGCCACCACCACATCGCCGGGTTGCACGCCGGCCGCGGCGGCCGCCGAGCCGGGCAGCACGCGCGTCACCAGTGCGCCGCGCAGCGAGTCCACGCCCAGCCCCTGCAACATCTGCTGGGTGAGGTTCTGGGTTTCCAGGCCCAGGGTGCCGCGCACCACCACGCCTTTGGTCACCAGCTGCTCGACCACGTTGCGCGCCAGGTTGGACGGAATCGCCAGGCCCAGGCCGATATTGCCGGCCATGCTGCCCTGCGGATTGAAGCTGGCGGTGTTGATGCCGACCAGTTGGCCTTGCAGATTGACCAGCGCACCGCCCGAATTGCCGGGATTGATCGAGGCATCGGTCTGGATGAAGTTCTGGTAGCCCAGGCCGCGAATTCCGCTGCGGCCCACCGCCGAAACGATGCCGGAGGTGACGGTCTGGGTGAAGCCGAACGGGTTGCCGATGGCCACCACAAAATCGCCCACGCGCAGTGCGTTGCTGTCGGCCAGTTTGATATCGGTCAGGTTGTCGGCCTTGATGCGGATCAGCGCGATGTCGGTGTCGGCATCGGAGCCGATGAAGTCGGCCTTGACCGTGCGCCCATCGCCGAGTGTCACCTGCACGTCGTCGGCATTCTCGATGACGTGGTGGTTGGTCAATACATAGCCCTTTTGCGCATCGATGATGACGCCGGAGCCCAGCGATTCGTTGATGCGGTCCTGCGGCACCTGCGGGAACAGCCGGCGCAGGATCGGGTCGTTGAAGAACGGGTTGCGCACGCGCACCACCTGCTTGGTGTTGACGCTCACCACTGCCGGCATCGCCTGTTGCAGCATCGGCGCCAGCGAGGGCACCGGCTGCCCGGCGACCGACGCCGGCAACGCCGCTGCCGTTGGCAGGGTGAAGGTGGCATTGCCGGCCGGCGTGGCCTCGGCGCGGTTGTCCAGCCAGGCATTGATGCCGGTGGCGGCAAAGCCGCCGAATGCGGCAGCCAGTGAGAGCGTCAGCAAGGTGGGAAGCGGTCGCATGGAGCGTCTGTCCGGGTTACGCGGTGGAAGAGGAATAGGGCGTCTGACTGCGTAAATCAAGCTGAACGAGAGTGCCAGCGGGCAATTTAACTGCCGGTGAAAGCGCCGCGCAGGCCTTGCCGCCGCTGCGTTGACAGCCCGTTGAGCCCGGCGTAGCGTCCGCTTGATCCGATGCCTGTTCAGCAGACGCATGCTCTCGCGCATCGCCCGCGTTTCCCGCACTGATGCCCTTAAGGAGGGTCTATGAGCAACGGCAATGGTGTGACGGCAACCCTGTCCGACGCCGTCGATAGCGTAAAGAGCACTGCCACCGAACTGACCGACAGCATCGCCAGCACCACCAGCGAGGCGGTCGCCAACGTGCAGGAAGCGGCCGGCGCGGCGGTGCAGGAGGTCAAGGTACGTGTCGCCAAGGCACGCAAGGCGGTGGTCAAGGCGGAACAGGACGCAGCCAGCAAGGCTGCCAACGCAGCGGGCGCCGTCAAGCGCCGCGTGGCCAAGACCAAACGCTCGTTGACGGCCACCAGGGACGCAGCGAAGGACAAGCTGGTTGCAACCAAGGACGCTGCCAAGCAGAAGCTCGTCGCGACCAAGGACGCGGCGAAGCAGAAAATCACCTCCACCAAAGAGGCGGCCAGGCAGAAGCTGAGCAGTACCGGTGCCGCTGCCAAGAAGAAGATCACCGACACCAAGGCCAACACCAGACAGAAGCTGGAAACCGCCAAGGCCAATGCCAAGGCCGACGCGGCCGCATTGAGTGCCAAGACCGCCGCCAAGAGCGCGGCACGCAAGACCGCCGTGGCAACGGTGAATGCGCGCACCGCAGCGAAGAAGGCTGCGGCCAAGTCGGTGTCGGTCAAGAAGGCGGTTGCCAAGAGCATCGCCAAGAAGGCACCGGTCGCCAAGCAGACCGCCACACGCCAGGCCGCCGTGAAGAAGGCCCCGCTGAAGAAGGCAGTGACCAAAACCGCCCTGAAGAAGGCGGCCAAGGTGACCAAGACCCCGGCAACGCGCGCAGTGGCCAAGACCACCGCCGCCCGCAAGGCGGTCGGCAAGAAGGCCGTAAAGCGCGTCACGCGCTGACGCTGGACGCCAACACGTGATGCGCGCGCCAGGTAAGCGTGCATCACGCGAAGGTGCAAGAAGGCCGGCGCTGGGCTGCAGCGCCGGCCTTTTTTGATACGTCAAAACCGCATGCGCTTGCGATGGCACCGCGCCGCGTCGCGCGTGGCCAGCTGACGGAGCAAGGGGCTGGGCAAGGGCAGGCGCGAGGTGCGATGTGCGCTCTGCGCGAGGCTTCGCTCGTACCCTCATCCGCCCCTTCGGGGCACCTTCTCCCGGTGGGAGAAGGGAGAGATCAGCGGGGCGGTGAGAGATCTGTTTCTGGGAACGGGTGTGATGAAGGGGGCGGAACGATGCGCTGGAATATCACTTCGCATGAGGCTTCGCTCGGACCCTCATCCGCCCCTTCGGGGCACCTTCTCCCGGTGGGAGAAGGGAAGGCGCTGCAGACTCACAGGACGCGCGCAACCCCGTTCAAGCACTACGTCCGCCTCCCGCTTCCCCATTCCCAATTCCCAATTCCCCATTCCCGATTCCCGATTCCCGATTCCCGAAACTATTCGATCCCCTCGAGCAACTGCTCGGCCCCCTTGCGAATCCCGGCCTTCGCTGCGCCGTAGGCGCCCAGGCTGGCCTTGATGTTCATGGCGCTGGGATACTGTTTCTCGACATAGGCGGCGAGCAGGCGGTCGCTTTGGGCGTCGAAGATCTCCACCGCATAGCTGACCGAACCGGAAAATGCACCTTCCTTGCCGCGTGCGGCCTGCACCGCGTTGTAGGAGCCGCCGCCCAGGTCCACCTTCATGACGGTGCCCAGTACGCGCTTGCTGGGCTTGGCGCCGGTGAGGGTAAGGCGCACCCGCACGGTATCGCCATCGGCCACCGTGGTCGGGCGCCAACGCCGTGCAAGGGCGTAGCCGAATTGCTGCTGCATGTCATCGGCCAGCATGCGCTTGTCCTGTTCGGGCACCTCTTCGAACTGCGCATCCGGCCCGCGGTAGATGGCCACCGGTTCGACGATGGCCGCCCGGTAGCGCGTCCAGTCCACGTTGCTGTGATAGGCGTACGGCATGCGGTCTCCGCGGCTGCCGTTGTGTGGGCGCAAATAACTGGACGACGGCAGTTGGCTGTACGGCAACGGGCGGGTGCTGGAGCAGCCGATCAGACTGATGCCGACAACGGCAAGCGTGCAGCAACGAGTGACGAAATGGACAGACATGACAAAGACCTGCATAGAGTGAGGACGGTGGAAGGGCCAGTGCGGGCAGCGAGGTTCAATGCAGCAGCACGCGCGCCAGTGCCAATGCAAATGCAAGGCCTGCCGCGCCCAGCAGCACGCTGCGTGTTACCCAACGTGGCAGTCGGCGGACGTGGCGCGCGCTGCGGATATCGGGCAAGGCGCACCAGATGTCGCGGTTACGTGTGCCGGTGCGGCCACAACGACAGGCCGGCGACGCGGCAATGTGACTGACCGTCATGCCGACGCTGTCGTTGGCTGCCGCGTGCGTGGCCCACGGCGACAGGGCGGCGATGGGCGAGTTGGAGCGGGTCGAGGAAGTCATCACCATGCAGCCTGGATGCGTGTGGTGCGTGCACTCTAGGCGGCCAGGATTGGAAACTTATTGGAGGTGCCGGGCCGCAGCACCGTCCGCCCCGGGTGTTCACGCCGTGGTCGGCGCGCGGTCATCGGCGAACACCACGCGCACGCACAGGCCGCGCCCTTCGTTGCCTTCGCAGGTTTCGATGGTGGCTCCGTGCAGGCGGGCAATGCCCGCCACCAGCGACAGTCCGATTCCGCTGCCCTGCACCTCGCTGCCGGGCACGCGATAGAACCGCTCGAAGATGGACGCATGCGCCGCGTCCGGTACGCCGGGGCCGTCATCGCTGACCTGCACGAACGGGTGCAGTGCATCGGCGCGCAGGCAGTAGCCGCAACTCACTTCCACGGTGCCGCGAACGCGTCCGTAGCGGATGGCGTTGTCGACCAGGTTGCGGATCAGGATGCCCACTGCATCCACATCGCAACGCAGCAGGCAGGGTGCCGCCTCCACGTGCAGATTGAGCTGGCGTGCATCGGCCTGCACGCTGAATTCGTCCAGGACATGCGAGATCAATTCGCCCATCTCGACCTGTTGGTAGGCAGCCGAACTGATGCCGGCATCCAGCCGCGCCAGATCCAGCAATTGTTCGGCCAAGCGATTGCTGCGGCGCGCGGTTTCCAGCAACTGGCGCAGGGCAGCGTCCTTGTCCTGCAGCGTGGGCGCGCGCAAGGCGACTTCGGCGTAGGCATGCAGCGCCGAGAGCGGAGTGCGCAGTTCATGCGCGGCGTCGGCGACAAAATTGCGCTCGGCCTGCACGGCCTGTTCCACCCGTGCCAGCAAGGTGTTGAACGCGGCGATCAGCGGACGGATCTCGTCGGGCACCCGATCCAGCGGGACGGGGTCGGTGTCCAGCCCGGTGCGTTGCGCAATGGCGCAGGAGACGCTGCGCAACGGCGCCAGCGCCGTACGTACCGCCCACCACACCAGCACGCCGAGCACGCCCAGTTGCACGGTGTTGAGCACCATCGCGATCAGGGTCTGCTTGAAACTCATGCGCGAGGACGCATTGCCGATCGGCGTTTCAAGGTCTGCACCATTGGCCGGCGCTGACGGGCTGTCGAAGCGGTGCTGCAGCGCTTCGGGCAGGATGCCGACCAGGTGGTCGCCCAGCAGGTTGAGCTCCTGTTCGAACACGCTATGGTGACCCTCGGTGACCAGCGCCACCAGGATCCACAGCGAAGTGGACCAGCTCAGCAGGACGATTGCGGCCAGCGCCGCCAGCATGCGTGCCTGCAGGGACTTCATTCGGGGGACTTGCCGACCATGTACCCCTGGCCGTAAACGGTGGAGATGAGCTCTTCGCCCAGCTTGCGGCGCAACTGATGCACATACACCGCGATCATGTTGCTGCCGCCGTCGGACGGGCCGCCATACACGCCTTCTTCCAGCTGATCCTTGGTGACCACGCGCCCGGCACGTTCCATCAAGGCCAGCAGCAGTCGATATTCATGCGCGCTCAGCGCCACCCATTTGCCGGCCCTGGTGACCTTGCGGCTGCTCGGGTCCACGCAGACATCGCCCTGGCTGAGCAGCGGCACCACGCGGCCCTGGCTGCGCCGGGTGACCGCGCGCAGCCGCGCCATCAGCTCATCGAACTGAAAGGGTTTGACCAGGTAATCGTCGGCGCCGGCGTCCAGGCCGCGGATGCGGTCGGTGAGCTGGCCACGTGCGGTCAACGCGATCACCGGGGTCGGGTCGTAATGGCTGCGCATAAAGCGGAGTACCGCCAGCCCCGACTCGCCGGGCAGGCCGATATCCAGCAGGACAGCGGTGTAGCGGTGGTCCACCAGCGCCGCCCTGGCGGTGGCGGCGTTGCCCACGTGGTCGATGGTCCAGCTGTGTTGGCGCATGCCGTCGCAGATGGCGTTGGCCAACAGGGGGTCGTCTTCGACAAGCAGCAGGTGCATCAGGGTTCCGCCGGGCGCCGGGCCATTCCAAGATCCGCAGCACTGTCGGAAATGCGCGTTAGGCAAATATTAGTGCATGCGCAAACCTGCCGGGCAGGCGAACCGAGGGGCGGCCGGGATGTGCAGGCGAGTTGCCTGCGCGGCCGGTTCAGCGCTGCAGAATTGCGCGCAGGGCCGGCTCCAGCCGCTCGTGGCGGAAGCCGAACCCGGCATCGAGCGCACGCTGCGGCAGCACGCGCTGGCTGATCAGCAGCAGGTTGGCCATTTCGCCAAAGCCCAATCGCAGCAGTCCGGCCGGTAGCGCCAGCAAGGCCGGGCGGTGCAGGACCTTGGCCAGGGTGCGGGCAAATTCCGCATTGGTCACCGGGTTGGGGGCGGTGGCGTTGTAGGCGCCGGGCTGCCCGTGCTGCAGCAGCCATACCAGCAGCGCGACCATGTCGGCGCGGTGGATCCAGCTCATCCAGTGCCGCCCGTCGCCGAATGGCCCGCCGCCACCCAGCCGGAACGCCGGCAGCATGCGTGCCAGTGCGCCGCCGTCGCGGTCCAGCACGATGCCGGTGCGGACCCAGCTCACGCGTGGGCCAAGCGCGCCGATGCGGGCAGCGGCGGCCTCCCAGTCGCGGCAGAGTACGGCCGAAAAATCCTCGCCGGCGCCGTCCGTTTCGGTCAGCGCCGCATCGCCGCGCTCGCCGTAATAGCCCACCGCCGAACCGGACACCACCACTGCCGGGCGCTGCTGCGCTGGCTGCTGCGCGATCCAGTCGTACAACCGGTCAGTGGTGCCCAGCCGCGACTCGCGAAAGCGCTGCTTGCGTGCATCGCTCCAGCGGCCGGCCGCCAGCGGCTCACCGGCCAGGTTGATGACGGCCTCGGCCTGCACGCCGTCCAGCGTCTCCACGGCGGTGATGCCAGGCAGGCTGCGGCTTGCCCGGCCGGTATTGCGGGTCAGGACGCAGACCTGATGGCCGGCCTGCACCAAGGCCGGGCACAAGGCCTGGCCGATGAAGCCGGTACCGCCGGTGATGAGCACGCGCATGAGAGGTTCCTGGACGGAGGGATGCGGCACCATAGGCCAGTGCGGACTGAAGCGCAGTGAAGCCGACGCCGATGTCGCTGCCGACGCAGCGATACGGCCAGCGGCCGGTGGTACGTGGCGTCAGGCGCGCCGGTCCGGCGCCGTGATGCAGCGCCGGGTAGCCGCCTCATCCCCAAACGCAAACGCGCCGGACAGGCCGGCGCGTTTGCAAGGTGCTGGGTGCAGCGTACTTATTTCGACGACGACACCGCATGGGCACGTTCGAAGTGTGCCGACACCACACGGCGGGTTTCTTCCAGGTGCTGCTTGACCGGTGCGCTTTCGGCGGCGGGCAACAGCTCCGAATCCAGAATCTTGATGGTGTCGCCATGGTCGATGACCATGTTGCGCATGAAGGCATTGCGGTACGCATCCTTGCCATCGGGCAGCGTCAAGGTCTTCTCCAGCGCCTCCACTGCGGCCTTGCCCTTGGCGCGCACCGCGTCGGCGCGCGGGCTGTCCTTTGCGCCCAGGGCCTTGGTCTTCTCGAGGTTGGCCTGGTGGTCGTGCAGCATCTGCTCGGCAAACGGGCCGGTGGAGCCGCCCAGGTCCTGCCCGATGGCCTGCTTGGCTAGCGCAATCTCGTTTTCGTCAATGGCTGCCAGCACGCCCAGCACTGCACCGTCGCCCTTGGCCAGCTCGGTCGCTCCGCTGCCGCTGACCGGCGCGGCAGTCGGTTCCGGCGACACCGCCGGTGCAGTGCGCGAGGCATCGCCACCGGGGCGATCGCAGGCGGTGAGGGTCAGCATGGCAAGTAGTGAAGCGGCAGCGAGAGTGGATTTCATGGAGGTCCTGAGGTGAGTCGGCAATGGCCGACGATGAAATGCAAAGGAGCCGCTAGGCGGCTCCGGTGATGCGTTGGTCAGGCCCACTGCGGCTGGGCGACCGGGGCGATGCCCATGGGTCTGACCGGCGCGCGAACCGCGTCCTGCGCCGTACGGCACACGCGGGCCATGCGCGCAGTGCGCTCACGAATGACGGCGTGCTCGCTGGCAGGTGCGCTGCCGAGCAGGCTTGCCACATGGAAGCCAAGGATTTCCTCCGCGCGGTCGCCCTGGTCGCTGATGATGTGCGGAACCAACCGCTCCAATCGTTCCAGCTCCTGCTGCACTTGATACGGGGTTTTCATGACGATCTCCAATGAATAACGGGTCTTGCTCAACGCCGGTGTCACTGGCGTGCTCAACTATTGCGCGTGCCCAGACGTTGCCAGCAGTCAGTCGCCAACTGTTCGTAGTTGGACTGGGTGCTGGATGAAATGAAGTGATGCTCAAGGCGATCGCGAAACAGCCGCAGACGTTCCTGATCGCTCGAACGCGGTGCCTGCAGGTAGATGTCGCAGGCCATTTTCACCACCGGGGACAATTCGCTGAACTTGCCGCTACCCAGGTTCCCCTGAGCGTGCCGCGCCTGCCAATGCGCGATTTCGGCCTGTACATCGATGACGGATGGGTCTCTGCTCATGGCTTGGGGCGTTCCGGATTAAACAAACTTGACGTGCAGAGTAACTGCGGGTATGTCAACGAATGATCATCGAACGCGACAATAGTGCGTTAGTGGGAACACCAACGCTTAATTGCTCAGGCTGCGTCGGCGTCTCTACACGCTATGCACGCATCCTCGTCGCGTGGTGAATGTTGATCGGCGTGATGGACTCTGTTCGATGGACGAACACGTCTACCTGCAGCGCTATGCAGCATGACGTTGCGATCATCACAGTCACACTGCACGGCGTGGCTTCCAGATTTCACGCAATCGCCTGCGTGCAGCGCCGCATTTCACGGAAGATTCTGAACCGCTCCACACCTGTGTAACGTCTGATCCTTAAGGTAGGCAACGACGTATAGGAGAGAGTACTCAGGATGCAGGACAGCGAAAGCAGTCATCGTAAGCCGCACCATGCCAGCGGAACACCGGAAGCACGTGTGTGGTGGCACGCCCTGTTGGAGCTGCGCGGGGGCCGGGTGGCCATCAGCCTGATCGTGGTGGTGTTGATCGTGGTAGGTCTGTATTTCGCCATGAAATAGGCCTGGTTTCAGGGTTTACAGCGGCGCGTTCCGACACGCAGCGGGAGGCGCCCGATGTGGCACGGGCACGAGCACGGGGACAGCGGATGGCAGAGCCACGGTACTTGCAGGTGCTCGGGCATACCACGCGTGCCGTGGCCGAGCACGGCCACGAACGGGCCACGCATGCCTGGGTGTGCAGCGAACTTGCGCGCCTGCTGGGCGCGCATGATGCAGGCCTGGACACTGTGACTGCGTCCGCCGCAGGCGACCAACATGCCGCGTTGCATGTGCCCGACGACACGCTCACTAGCGAGCAGGCCCGTGCGCTTGGCATCGACGGTCGTCACGGCCTGCTGGGCGGCATCGTGCCGCATGCATTTGTGGCCACCAAGGTGATCGGCCACCCCTTGATCGATCCTGCGGCGACGCGTATCACCGGCTGGAATCAGGCGCTGGCGCTCGCGCTGATCCCGACCACCTTGCCAGGCTACACGGTGTTCTCGCGGGACGATGCCTTGCAGGCGTTGGACCGATTGCTGCCCGATGGCCAGGTGCGCCTGAAGCTGCCCACCGGCGTCGGCGGCAACGGGCAGTGGCGCATCGCCGATGCGGCCGCGCTGGCACTCGCACTCGACGGGTTGCCCGAACATTATCTGCAAACCTACGGCGCAGTGCTGGAGCGCAATATCCTGCAGCCGCTGACGCACAGCGTGGGCGAGCTGTGCGTGGCCGGCGTGCAGATCGCGTACTACGGGACGCAATACAGCGTGCGCAATGCCGAGGGCGAGGATGTCTATGGCGGCTCGTCGCTGCGCGTCCATCGCGGATCGCTGGAGGCACTGTTGGGCACCGGGCTGCCGCCGCTGCAGCGCCGCGTGGTGGAGCAGGCGTGCCGGTACGATCGCAGCATTGCCGCTGCGTTTGCGGGCCTGCAGGTGTCCCGGCGCAATTACGATGTGGTCAGCGGTGAAGACCCGCACGCCGGCGCGGTGTGCGGCGTCCTCGAGCAGTCCTGGCGGATCGGTGGCGCCACCCCGGCCGAACTTGCGGCCATTGCCTGTTTTCAGCAACATCCGGGGCTGCACTGGGTGCGGGCATCCACCCACGAGATCTATGAAGGCGAGCCGCCGGCCAACGCACAGGTGTACTACCGTGCAAGCCGCCCCGGCGCCGGCCCGCGCTACAAATACCGGAGGGTTTCAACCGACTGATGGAAGCCAAACTTTCCAGTATCGACATCGCAGTCGATCACGATGCACTCAGCGGCACCTTGCTCACGCCCACCGGTATTCCGGCGGTGCTGTTCGTCCACGGCTGGGGCGGCAGTCAGCACCACAGCCTGGTGCGTGCGCGCGAGGCGGTAGGTCTGGGCTGCATCTGCATGACCTTCGACTTGCGTGGGCATGAGGGCCATGCATCGATGCGGCAGACCGTCACCCGCGCGCAGAACCTGCGCGACATCATTGCGGCCTACGACCAGTTGGCGGGCCTGCCGTATGTGGATCCGCAGTCGATTGCGGTGGTGGGCCTGAGCTACGGTGGTTATCTGTCCGCCCTGCTGACACGTGAGCGCCCGGTGGAGTGGTTGGCACTACGTTCGCCTGCGCTCTACAAGGATGCGCAGTGGGACCAGCCCAAGGTCAGCCTCAATGCCGATCCGAATCTGATGGCCTATCGGCATCGCATGCTGACGCCCGACGACAACATTGCGTTGGCGGCATGCGCTGCGTACACCGGCGATGTCCTGCTGGTCGAAGCCGAGCACGATGTCATCGTGCCGCAACCGGTGCTGCGCAATTACGCAAACGCCTTTGGCAAGGCGCGCTCGTTGACCTCGCGGGTGATCGCCGGAGCCGACCACGCGCTAAGCGTCAAGGAGCATCAGCAGCGCTACACGCGCGCACTGATCGACTGGTTGACCGAAATGGTGGTGGGGCGCCGGATTGCGTTGGCCCGTGAAGTGGTGGCAGCGCGCAAGCAGCTGATCAAGCAGCAGGAAGAGGCGCCATCGGCGGGAGCCGACGCTGCAGTGTTCCGCGGCGACATCCGCGCGGTGGAAAAAACGTCCGGGTAGTCGAGCGCGCACCTGTTTGCCAGCGCTTGGCGGTACCGTTGCGCTGGATGGATCGCCACTGAAGAACGCGTCATGCGGGGTGAGCGTTGCGATCTGCTTGCAGCGGTTGTCTCACTTACATGCGCCGCCACAAACTCCCAACGAACGAAACGGGCCCATCGGCCCGTTCGTTTTGCATCATGCAACTGACGCGCTGGACACGTCAGCTCGCAAACACAGGAAACCGTCACACGCGTGGGTCGGTCGGGTTACGACGCGCAGCGTCGCCGTGATGATCCGAATCGAAGGCTTCCCGCACGGCGTGCTTGGCCTTTTCCCAGTTCAGACGCGAATCGGCCTTGAAACGGTCCCAGCCATCGCCCAGATCACGTTCCAGATGGTCGTCCCACTGGCGGCCGGCGTGCTGCTGTCGCGCCTGCATGCCGTACCGGTAGGCCGGGCGATAATCGTCATACGAATACTCGGCATCACGGTAGCTGGCACTATCGAAGCGACCGGCGTAGTGGGTATCGCCGTCGCGATACACGGTGTGGGTACGGTCGGCGCGGTCCCAGGCATCACGCGCAGCGAGACGGGCCTCGTCCCACTCCAGGCGCGATTCACCACGGTTGCGGGGCCATTCGCCGGCCAACGTGGCTTCGGTTTCTTCCCAGGTGCTGGTCGGGCGTGTTTCGCGCGCCTGCAGGCCGAACCCGTACACGGTGGCGTAGTCGCGGTCGTAGTCAGTGCCTTCCTTGTAGTAAGGACGGTTCCGGTGCTCCTGGCGCCAGTATTCGGTTTCAACGGTAGGGTCGAGGCGTTCGGCCACACCCTTGCCTGCCGCCGCGCCGGCAACCACGCCGGCCGCCGCGCCGATCAAGGTGCCTAACGGACCGAACACCGTGCCTGCCAGCGCACCTGCCGCTGCACCGCCGGCGATGCCGCCCACTCCCACACCCACCGGGTGCGAACCGGGTGCGCCGGAGATCGGGTCGCGGTTCAAATCCTTTGCTTCTTCCTTGCGTTCCTGCTTGTCGAGATTGCTCATGCCGCCTCCGGTTGCCTGGTGATGGATGCGCCCTGCAACGCAGGCCGCGAATGTGGCGCAACGATGGCGTCGCGAGAGTGAAACGTGTGTGCTTGGATGTGAGTGCGATCGCGACATGACTGAACTGTGCAGTGGCACTGCGGATGAGGTCGCTGACCGGTGTTGCATGCAACCTGCAGAACACGCTTCTTACAGAAGAGGGGTCGCTGCTGCGGCCCTTGCTCTACCCCTTGATGCACACCACCTGGCGCAACGTGTGCAGTACTTCGACCAGATCCTGCTGTGCTGCCATCACTGCCTCGATCGACTTGTAGGCGGCCGGCGACTCATCGATGACGGCGGCATCCTTGCGGCATTCCACATGCGCCGTCGCCTGGCGATGCTGGGCGAGGGTAATCTGTGCACGTGCGGCCGTCCTGCTCATCACGCGGCCTGCGCCGTGACTGCAGCTGTGAAAACTCTCCACGTTACCCAACCCGCGCACGATGTAGCTGCGCGTGCCCATGCTGCCCGGAATGATGCCCAGCTCGCCGGCGCGTGCGCTCACCGCGCCCTTACGGGTGATCAACAGCTCCTCGCCGGCGTGCGTCTCCTTCTGCACGTAGTTGTGGTGGCAATTGACCGCGAGCTTTTCCAGCTGGAATTTGGGCAAGCGGTGACGCATCTCGGCCAGCACGCGCGCCATCATCGCCTCGCGGTTTTCGCGTGCGTAATCCTGCGCCCACGACACCGCTTCGACGTACTCGTCGAACAAGGGCTCGCCCTGCATGAAGAAGGCCAGGTCCTTGTCGGGCAGATGAAAGCCCAGCACGCGGTGCGCCAGTTGCTCGCGCGCGCGCTCGATGAAGTAGCTGCCGATCAGGTTGCCGGTGCCGCGCGAGCCGCTGTGCAGCATCACCCACACCGCATCGGTTTCGTCCAGGCAGAGTTCGATGAAGTGATTGCCGCCGCCCAGCGTGCCGATCTGGCATTCCAGCTTGTCGGTGCGGATGCGCCTGTGCCGTTGTTTGATCGCGTCCAGACGTTGCACCAGCCCCGAACGCGCGATGCGGGTTTCGATGCTGTCGGGCAGCGTGCGGTGTTCGCCGCCGCGACCGTTGCCCACTGGCACGCTGCGCTCGATACTGGAGCGCAACTGCGCCAGATTGTCCGGCAGGTCGTTGGCACGCAGCGTGGTACGCACGGCGGCCATGCCGCAGCCGATGTCCACGCCCACCGCTGCCGGGATGATGGCGCCACGGGTCGGGATCACCGAGCCCACGGTTGCGCCCTTGCCCGTATGCACGTCGGGCATCACCGCCACCCACGGGCCGACGAACGGCACCGCGGCGATGTTGCGCAACTGTGCATGCGCCTGCGCTTCCAGCGGCACGCCGCGCACCCAGCCCTTGATCGGTGTGGTGCTGCCTTCGGCATGCAGTAATTCAAAATGTTGTGAGGTACTCATTGTCGTCATTCCCTTGCGGCAGTGCGTGGCAGATCCTTCCACCACGCGCAGCCTTCATTGCCTGATCGTCACCAATTGCTTCAGCACGCCATCCAGGCCGCCGAACACGGTGAGCTTGTCGATCTTTTCGGTGACCTTTTCCAGCGCCTCCAGTTCCTTCAAACGCATCAGCACCGGGCTGTCTTCGATCAGCTTGGCGGTGTTGAGCAACGAACGCGTGGCGTTGGCCTCTTCACGCCGGCGGATGACGTTGGCTTGCGCCTGCTTCTCCGCCTGCACGACCGCATTGAGGATCTCGCGCATTTCGCCCGGCAGGATCACGTCCTTGACGCCGACGCCCAGCACCTCTATGCCGAAGCCGCTCATGCTGCCACGCACATACCCGAAGATATCCGCATCCAGGCAGGCCTTGTCGCCCAGCAACTCGTCCAGCGTCTTGGCCGACACTGCACGGCGCAAGCCGTATTGCAACTCGCGGTACAGATAATCGCCCGCCTTGGCCACGCGCGTGCGCATCGCCACGGCATCGGTGACGCGCATGCTGGCGGCCAGGTTGACCCGCAACGACACCTTGTCGCGCGTCAACAGCTCCTGCCCGGAGACCTCGACCGACTGCACGCGCAGATCGATCACCTCGGTGGCGATGTTCTTCTGGAAATTCCAGAATGCGTATGCCCCCGGTCCGAATGGCGCGACCAGCTTGCCGTCCACGAACACCAGCCCTTGCGACTCGGCGGGCACGTCCATGCACACTGCCACCCGCGACAGCGTGCCGAGCTGACGCAACCTGCGCTGCACATCGGTAGGCACCTGCAGCCCATCGCCCAGCGGCAGGGTCTGCACTTCGATCGCTGCCGGGCCACGCCAGTACAGCGCGCGCGTGCCCGGCGGCAGCACCTCCTCAAGCTTGCCGTTGCGGATCAGCAGGCCGACCTGCGCGGTCCCGATATCGGCCAGCACGAAGTGTTGCGGCAGGGGGCTGCCGAGCGTGTCGATCAGCATCTCCGCAGCGGGGCCGCCATAGGCGCCCTGGGTGATGGCGTGGACGATGACCTCGCTGCGACCCAGTGGGTCGAACAGGCGATAGACACCGGGGACGAGCACGCGCTCGAACCGACGGTTGCGATACACCAGGCCGCGCTCGCCGTCACCGATCACGACCCTCTTGGTCCAGAACATGGCACTACTCCTTTCACATTTGGCGCTGGTGGTCCGATCCGGGGGGATATAGCCGTCGCGCCGCCCGGATCGGACTGCTGGCGAGACGTCTGCCGATGCAACGCGGCGTTGAAAGGTGGAAACGCCGGTGACGGCGGCCGTGCGGGGCGCGATGCGCTATTGGCGCTTGCGTGCGCGTTGCGGGCGCTGTGCGATGGACTGCGCAGCGGTTGCGAACGGTGCAGCGTGCGCGTTCAGGGCGAGGGCCCGGCAATGGCGCCGCTGCTGCATGTAGTCAGGCGATGGATTGCCTGTGTGCCTGCGGCATGGGCGTTTCCGTAAAGGGACTTGCGTCCCGAGAGATGACCGATAAGGTCATGCATGGAGCGGGATTCGAACCCGCGACAGACAGATTAGAAATCTGTTGCTCTACCCAACTGAGCTATCCAGTGGTGAGTATTCCGGAATCGAACCAGGCCTGCGGATTGCGCCGCCGCTCCACCAGGAGCCGATACTCATAACAAGAAACATTGAGAAAGCGTTCGGTATACGCCACGGCATCGCCGCGCGCACCAGCTGGAATAAACTCCAGGCCGCTGAATCTCTTCCGCAGTGTTTCTGATCACCGTTTTATTCAAACGGTAATCTTGTATGTGCATGACCACGCGCGACCCGTGCCCGGCACCTGGGCACAGCGCTTTCGCGCCTGACCGCATGCAACGTCCATGTTGTCGGGCAATCCATGCCCGGGTGCCTGGAAGGTCATCCACACGATGCGATGCGAACGCGCAAACGAAAACGCCCCCGGATGCAGCATCCGAGGGCGTTCGCTTGCCTCGGAGATCGGGTGACCGATCTCCTCGTCAGGACATCAGTCGAATCGGGTGTTGCGCACGGCTGCTTTCTTCGTGCGCACAAACGACGCCGCGCGGTGTGCGCTGGGCAGTCGATTGAATGTGGCGGAATGGAGCAGGGGCATGAGGTCGGTTCGTTGAAAATGCAGGCGTACCTGCTGAGGGCGCGAACATTACCTGCGTCCTTTTCATTGCGCAAGCACTTTATGCAATTATTTTTGGATTATCTTTCGGATAGTCGAAAGAGAATGCAGCTGTGTAACGATCGCAAGGCGGTATTGGATTTGAATGCGACGGTCGGTATCCGGCGATGACCTGATGTCAGGCATTGCAGAGGAAGCACGCCGACAGCACGTAGCAAGCATTTGTCAGACGGTATGTACGGCGTGCTAAGCATCGGCGTGTGCGCTGGTCCATGCGCCGATGCCGCTGCTCGTTCGCGGCAACGCCATCGCCAACGCGAACAATCAGCCGCCGTGCGTGCCCAGGGTGCGCGCGCCGGTGAGGATCATGCGCAGCATCTGCGAGATCTGTTCGACCAGCTCGGGATCTTTTTCCGGCGGGGAGTCCATCGCCACCGCGCCCATCGCAAATACCAGCCGGGTGATCGCCTTGGACACCAGCGCCGGCGCATGCAGCTTGGCATTGTCGGCGGCGGCCAGGCGGATCAGGTCCACCCGCAGCTCGTCTTCGAAATAGGTGAGTTCGCGCTCCACCGCCTGCTTGAAGGCGTCCGAACCCACCGCACCTTCGCGCAGCAGCACGTGCAGCAACTTGTCGTCGGCGCGCAACTGCTCCATGAAGGCTTCCACCGAGACGCGGATGACGCTGCGGTCGGTGGAGGTGGCGCGCTGGCGTGCCTGGCCGATGATGGTGCGCAGCGAGCGTCCGGCCAGGTCGATCAAGGCCACGGCGAGCTCGTCCATGTCGCGGAACTGGCGGTAGAAGCTGTTCGGCGCGATGCCGGCCTCGCGCGCCACTTCACGCAGGCTCAGGGTGGACAGGCTGCGGTGCGGGCCGATCAGCGACAACGCCGCGGCGATCAGGTCCTCGCGTGAAATCGCCGGCTTGCGTGACGGCGGCGCGTCGTGGGAAGGCAGGGCGATGGAGGTCATGAGGCAGCAGCCGGGCGTGGGCATGAATCATAGCGCTTCCGGCCGATATACAACTGTATACACGTGTGTGCATGCACGCGTATAGTGCACCCTATGAGCCTGGCATCCACTCCCAAGTCCAAGTCCCCCCTGCCTGCACGGCTGGCGCGCCGCCTGGTGTCGCCGCAGCTGTTCGATTTCTGGGCAACCCGGATCAACCCGCTGTGGACGCTGGAGCGGCCGATGGCCCGCCTGGTCGGGCGCAGCGCCGCCAGCCGCGATGCGGTGACGCTGGTGTTGCAGCCCAATGGCCATTGGCAGGGTCTGCAGGCCGGTCAGCACGTCAGCGTTGGCGTGGAGATCGATGGCCGCCGCCTGCTGCGCAGCTACAGCCCGACCGTGCTGGCCGACGGCCGCCTGGCGATCACCGTCAAGGCGATCGAAGGCGGGCAGGTCAGCCGGTACCTGGCGCGCGATGCAGCGCTGGGCACGGTGGTGTCGCTGGACCCGGCCTTTGGCGACATGCTGCTGCCGGCTACCCCCACCCCGTTGCTGTTGCTGGCCGCCGGCTCGGGCATCACCCCGATGCGCGCGCTGCTGCAGGCCGCCGCGCAGGCCGGCATGCCGGTGGACGTGGACCTGCTGTACTGGGTGCGCCAGCGCGACGAAGCCTGCTTCATGGATGAGTTCGAGGCGATGGCTGCGGCGCATCCGCGCCTGCGCGTGCGCCTTCTCACCACTCGCGAGGGCCAGGCACCGGCCGCGCGCGTGGACAGCTATCCGCTGGAGCAGATTGCCGCGCTGGACCGGCGCCATGTGATGGCCTGCGGCCCGGGCGGTTTTGTGCAGGCGGCGCGCGAGCGCTTGCAAGGGCGCGTGGCCGCATTCCAGGCCGAAGCCTTCAGCGTGCCGGCACTGGACGAAAGCGAAGCCGGGCAGGTGCAGGTCCAGCTGTCACGCAGCGGCCGTACGCTCACCCTGCCGCGCGGCCAGTCGCTGCTGGAAGGACTGGAAGCCCAGGGCCTGCGGCCGAAGCACGGCTGCCGCATGGGCATCTGCAACAGCTGCGCCTGCGCGCGCCAGTCCGGCACCACGCGCCACCTGCTGACCGGTGAGCGCAGCAACGAACCCACCGCACAGGTCCGCCTGTGCATCAGTGCCCCGAGCACTGACCTGATCCTGGATCTGTAAGGAACCCTCATGAGCCGAGTCCACAACCGTGCCCTGTCCGCTGCCGAACTGCAGTCCTTCGGCGACGAACTCGATGCCATCCGCGCCCGCGTGCAGCGCCAGGTGGGCGCCGACGATGCGCGCTACATCCGCCGCATCGTGGCGGCCGTGCGCTGGACCGGCGTGGCCGGCCGTGCGCTGCTGTTTCTGGGTGCGTTCGTGCACAGCGTGCTGATCCCGGCCTGGATCGCCGGCGTGGTGCTGCTGACGTTGTCCAAGATCCTGGAGAACATGGAGCTGGGCCACAACGTCATGCATGGCCAGTACGACTGGATGGGTGACCCGCAGCTCAACGGCAACACCTACGAGTGGGACATCGTCGCCACCGGCGACAACTGGCGCAAGACGCACAACTTCAAGCACCACACCTACACCAATGTGCGCGGCATGGACGACGACATCGGCTACGGCCTGCTGCGCATCTTCCCCGAGCAGCGCTGGCGCCCGTTCTACCTGATGCAGCCGTTCATCGCGGTGGTCTTTGCGCTGCTGTTCGAATGGGGTGTGGCGATCCAGGACCTGCGCCTGGGCCGCTGGTTCGCCGGCAAGATGAAGGCAGCCGAATTGCGCGCCTCGTTCCTGCCGGTCGGCCGCAAGATCGGCCGCCAGATGCTCAAGGACTACATCGTGTTTCCGGCGCTGGCCGGCCCGTTCTTCCTGACCGTGCTGCTGGGCAACCTGGCCGCCAACGTGCTGCGCAGCATCTGGACCTTCGTGATCATCTTCTGCGGCCACTTCACCGCCGATGCGGAAGTGTTTCCGAAGGAGTCGATCCGCAACGAGTCGCGCGGGCACTGGTACCTGCGTCAGCTGCGCGGTTCGTCGAACCTGACCGGCGGCAAGCTGATGAACGTGCTGTCGGGCAACCTGAGCCACCAGATCGAACATCACTTCTATCCGGACCTGCCGGCCAATCGCTACGCGCAGATTGCGGTCGAGGTAAAGCAGATCTGCGCCCGTTACGGCCAGCACTACAACACCGGCTCGCTGCCGCGGCAGTTTGGCCAGGTGATGTGGCGGATCGTGCGGCATGCGTTTCCCAGCCGGCCCAAGCCGGTGCGCGAACGCAGCGGCGCATTGCAGAGCGCCTGATCGGGCGCGCTGCCGCTATCGGAAGGCCGCCATTGGCGGCCTTTCTTTTTGCAGGTAGGCCGCGTGGCAATGGTGGTGGAGATGTCCAGTCCTGGGTTCTTGCGCGCAGGCTGGTGCCTGGTTCGGCCATAGGTAGCGCCCGTCGCTGTCCTGCGGCGATAGTGGTCAGTGCTTGGGTGCGCAACTGGAGCAGGATGCGCTGCGCGCCTCAGCCTGGCCGGGCGCAGCACCGACTTTCCCGTCGCGGTTGGGTGATCGGCTCGCGCGTGTCTGTCGATGACGCGCTCAGCGCCAGCCCATATCGGTCGGCGATGGGCGCGCGACGCGGCGGCAGATCTGCCTTCGACCCACCGCTGCAGCGAGCCGACCCGGCACGTGCGGGTGATGCCGCCGAGTGGATCAGTGCGCCGCGCTGCGGGTCTGCGCGTGGTAGGCGATAAAGCCGGTTGCCGGCAGCGCGCGCGAGAACAGCCAGCCCTGCGCCAGGTCCACGCCATGCGCGCGCAGGTAATCCAGCTGTTCCTGGCGCTCCACGCCCTCGGCGATGGTGCGCAGCTGCAGCGTCTTGGCCATCTCGATGATGTGCGCGGTCACCGAACTGGTGGCCGAGTGGGTGCCGATGGTGTCCACGAACGACTTGTCGATCTTCAGCGCATCCAGCGGCAGCCCCTGCAGGTATTGCAGGCTCGAATAGCCGGTGCCGAAATCGTCGATCGACACCGTGTGGCCGGCGCCGCGCAGGTGGGTGATGGTGGTGCGCGCCGCGTCGATATCCATCAGGCTGCGCTCGGTCGCCTCCACCCACAGTTGTCCGCTGTCCACCCCGGTGCCTTGCAGCGCCTGCGCCAGGACCGACTGCACCCGGCCGCTCTTGATGTCGTCGGCCGACACGTTGATGGCCACATGCAGGGTCGGGTCGGCGGCCAGGGTGGGGCCGAGCTCGCGGATGACCTCGGCCACCACCAGATCGGTGATCGGCAGGATCAACCCGCTTTCTTCGGCCAGCGGAATGAAGGCATCCGGCGGCACCAGCACGCCGTCGGGTTGCTGCCAGCGCACCAGTGCCTCGGCACCGACGCAGTGGCCGCTATCGAGCGAGATGATGGGCTGGTAGTGCACGATGAATTCGCCGCGCTGCACCGCAATCTCCAGCCGTGCCAGCGGCGAGAGGCGGCGCCGCGACACCCACAGCACCAGGCCCACCAGCAGCACGGCCACCGCGATGCCGGCTGGCATCACCTGCAGGCGTGCCGCAGCCAGCGGCCCGCGCAGATAGGCCGCCGGCTCGGTCACCACCGCCGCCCAGTCGCCACGGCGGTCGCGGCCGTACAGCACCTGTGGCTGCGTGTCGCCGTCGGTGCGGGACGTGGCGGCGTCGGCGGGCGGCGCCACCAGCAACTGTTCGGCCGCGGTGCCGGTGCTGCTGAGCACCTGGCCGTCTGGCGTGCCGATCGCCAGCTGCAGGCCCGGCGGGATGTTGATGTCGGCCAGCGTGTTCGGATTGATCAGCGCGTTGTAGTTGCCCAGCTGCAGCGCCATCAACGGATGTTGCGGATTGGCCAGCGGCAGCAGCCGGGTGGTCACTGCAATGCCGCGCTTGACCACGAAATCCGGAGCGGTCTGCGGGATGTTGTCGGGAAACTGCCCCCACGAGGTGCAGCGCAGCCAGCGTTGCCGAAAGTGGCCTAGCTCGACGATGTAATGGCTGGTCAGCACCAGCGCGCGCATCTGCGCCAGATGGGCGGGCGAGCAGGGCGGCACCTGCGAGGCGGCCATGCTCAACAACGCGCCATGGGCTTCGTCGAAGGCCGTGTCGGTACGCCGGATCGACAGCGCCGCCAGTTGGCTGAGCCTGCTCTCCTCGCGCGACAGCGCCAGCCGCCAGGCCAGGTAATACGACAGTCCGATCGGGAGCGTTGCGCACAGCACCACCAGCAGCACGGTCAGACTGATGATGCGTTGACGCTTCATGCCCTCACCCGCATCGACAGACAGGCCAGCTCACGCACACGGCCTTGCATGATGCCGGTGGCGCAGCACGCATCGAGCCAGTGCCATGGCACTACCACCGCGCCAGGCAGTGCGCCGTAACGGCGTTAGGTGAACAACGGAAGTGGACGGATGAGGCTGCACGTCGCGAATGTACGACACACGCGTGCATTGCGCGCGTCCGCGGAGCGAAGTCGCTGTGATTTTCTTGCGGCGGACCATGTACGCACAGGGTGGCCGCTGCGTTGGAGGGATTCACGCGCCTGCACGCACGGGCGCGCTAGGGTCGGTGCGTCTGTGCTCGCCCCCGCGGGCTGCGGGGCCAGCCGGTCCCCCTGCAAGGCGCTCTCACTGGAGGAATCACCATGACAACGCAGAAAGAACGCGTCGGCGGCACCGACGCAGTGCCGATCTTCAAGATGCACGAAACCACGCGCGATGGCGAACTGATCAAGTACGTGGTGGGCGATACCGGCGTGGCCTTCGATAGTCTGGAAGGTGCCCAGGCCGCGGCCAAGGATCTGGGCACCCTCAACGGGTAAACCGGCCGGGCGGTAGGGCCGCCCATTGCGCGCATGAACCGGTGCGGCCGGGTCAGGATGGCGGTGCCGATCTGGTAGTGCTGGTCCGGGCCCGGCCGTTCTCATAAGGCTGCCGGTAGGAGAGAGGAAGGGTGTGGTGCGGCATGCGCCAGCTCGCGCCGCAGGCTGGACGACGCTGCGGCGGCTGTCGCCGCAGTCACGTCGGCGCGCCAGCCGAGTCCGGGCGACATGCTGCGGCGTCGCACGTGCGGCGTTGCGAGCGTGAGTGCGTGGCGCGGATGCTGCGTCGTCGAACGTGCCCCGGATCAGTTGGCTTTCCGTCGCACGCGCTTGCACTCAGGCGCTGCAGGAGGCAGGTCGAACGGGGCACCGTGCAACTTCTCGGCTGTCGCGCAGCAGCGCTGGCGCCTCGCGGGGTTTCAGGGAAGCGGTTGTTCGGTCGGCCGTCCGGTGTGTGGGGTGTGGATCAGCGGTGCCAGATCGAACCCCTGCTCGCGCGCCTGCGCCAGATAGGCCTGGGCGATGTTCTCATCCAGCTGCGGCAGCCGCGCCAGCAGCCACAGGTACTTGCGATCGGGGCTGCCCACCAGGGCGGCGGTGTACTCGGGATCGATCCGCATCACCCAATAATCGCCTTTGGTGAAGGGAATCCAGCGCAATCCTTCGGGCAGGAACGTCACTTCCAGCCGACCATGCGTGTCGTCGATGGCGCGGGCCTCTCCCACGGCCTCTTCCAGCTCGCCCGCCGCGGTCAGGCAGCGGTTCTGCACGCGCACGCTGCCGTCGTCCTGCAGCGAATAGTGCGCCGACACGTCGGTGCAGTCTGCATCCTCGAAGCGGATCGGCAGCCGTGCAATCTCGTACCAGGTGCCCAGATAGCGGTTCAGATCCAGCGACGGAACGGTGGTCAGGTCGGGATGTCGGCTCATGACGGCCTCTGCGCAATGGAGTGGCAGACGTTGTACGTGGAGCGCCATGAAGTGGATGTTGCGATGTCCCGCCTTGCGCTCGATGCGGCGACCAAGCATCGCGCGGCGCTGCCCGCAGTCGCACATCACTCAGGGCGTGCGGAAGCCGCTTGTGTTGCTCCAGTCGCCGCAGCAAGGTTCCGGCATTTTCGGCCGCCCGCTAGGCCGCGCTGGCAGGGGCAAGCGCGCGATCGAGCTTGCGATAGCCGATGGCTTCGGTCAGGTGGCGCGTGGCGATGACGGCACTGTCGTCCAGGTCGGCGATGGTGCGCGCCACGCGCAGGATGCGGTGCATCGAGCGTGCGGACAGTTGCAGGTGCTCGATCGCGCGCTCCAGCAGCAATTGGTCGTCGCCGTGCAGGCGGCAGTGGCGATCGGTGTCTGGCTGGTCGAGGCGTGCGTTGGGCAGCGGGCCGCGCGCAAGCTGGCGCTGCCGCGCGGCGACCACGCGTGCACGCACGCTGGCGCTGTCCTCGCCCGGGTTGCCACTGCGCAGCGCTTGCGGTGGCAGGCGCGGTACGTCGACATGCAGATCAATGCGGTCCAGCAGCGGCCCGGAGATGCGGCTGCGATACCGGCGGATGCTGTCGCTGCTGCAGCGACAGCGCCCGCTGCCATCGCCGGCCCAGCCGCACGGGCACGGGTTCATGGCGGCAACCAGCTGGAACCGTGCCGGGAAATCCACGCTGCGCGCTGCCCGCGAGATCGTGACCAGCCCCGATTCCAGCGGCTCGCGCAGGACCTCGAGCGTCTGTCGTTGCCACTCGGGCAGCTCGTCCAGAAACAACACGCCGTTGTGGGCCAGCGAGATCTCGCCGGGGCGCGGGTGCGTGCCACCACCGACCAGGGCGACCGCACTGGCGGTGTGATGGGGGGATCGGTAGGGCCGCTGCCGCCAGCGCGCCAGATCCAGCCCGCGCCCGCTGATGGAGCGGATGGCGGCGGTTTCCAACGCCTCGGCATCGCTGGCGTCCGGCAGCAGGCCGGGCAGGCGCGAGGCGAGCAGGGTCTTGCCGCATCCGGGGCTGCCCATCAGCAGCAAGTGGTGGCTCCCTGCGGCGGCGATCTCCAGTGCGCGGCGTGCGTGCGGTTGGCCACGCACATCCGCCATGTCGGGCAGGGCCGCTGTGTCCAGGGTGGCCACCGCCAGCGCGGCGGCTGGTGCCTGCTGGGTGCCGTTGAGCGTGGCGCACACCTCCAGCAGGGTGCGTGCGGTAAAGGCCTGGACATGCCCGGCAATGGCGGCTTCGGCGCCATTGGCCAGCGGCACGATCAGCCGCCGCCCGGCCTGCGCGGCCGCCAGGGCCGCCGGCAGCACGCCGTCGACGCCGCGCAACTCGCCGGTCAGCGCCAGCTCGCCGAGGAATTCGTAGTCGGCCAGCGCCTGCCGGTCGATCTGCCCGCTGGCAGCCAGGATGCCGAGTGCGATTGGCAGATCGAAGCGACCGCCGTCCTTGGGCAGATCCGCTGGCGCCAGGTTGATGGTGATGCGCCGCGCCGGGAATTCAAACTGCGCACACAGCAGGGCCGCACGCACGCGTTCGCGCGATTCGCGCACCGCCGCCTCGGGCAGGCCCACGATCTGGGTGGAGGGGAGACCCCCGGAGAGATGCACTTCCACCCGGACCTCGGGCGCTTGCACCCCTACGCGGGCACGGCTGTGCACCAGCGCCAGACTCATGGTGGGCGGCTCAGCTCAGGGACTGTCGGCGCTGGCAGCGGCGCTGGGCGGTGCGCCCGCTGCGCGCGCTTCCAGTGCGGCGACGGCCTGTTCGAGCGCGTCGAGCTTTTCGCGCGTGCGCAGCAGCACCGCGCGCTGCACGTCGAATTCTTCGCGGGTGACCAGGTCCAGCTTGCCCAGGCCGGCCTGCAGCGCGCCCTTGAAGGTGCTCTGCAATTCTTCGCGCGATTGGCGCAGGCCCGGTGGCACCAGGTCGCTGAGGCGGCGGGCGAGGTCGTCGAGCTGATTGAAATCGATCATGGTGTTCTCCGCAGGTCCGTAGGAAGCCTAGTGCAGGCCGGGACACGCGGGACATCGGCAAGGCAGTCGGCAGGCAGTAAGGATAGTCCCATTCGGCTGTGGTCCGCGGTGACGGCGCTGCCGCATTAGATGAGTGTTGCCTGCGTCCACGGTATGCTGCGCGGCCGTCATGCCCTGGGATCTGCACCGATGAAAATGATCATGGCCATCGTCAAACCGTTCAAGCTCGACGATGTGCGCGAAGCGCTCGCCGGCTGCGGGGTGGCAGGCATCACGGTGACCGAGGTCAAGGGCTTCGGCCGGCAGAAGGGGCATACCGAGCTGTATCGCGGCGCCGAATACGTGGTCGACTTCCTGCCCAAGGTGAAGATCGAAGTGGCGGTGACCGACGACCAGGCCGAGCGCGTGGTCGAAGCCATCGTGGCGGCGGCCGGCACCGGCAAGATCGGCGATGGCAAGGTGTTCGTCTACGACCTGGGCACGGTGGTGCGCATCCGCACCGGCGAGCTGGATAGCGACGCACTGTAGGAGTGAGCGCACGCCGTAGGCCGAGCCTGCGGCGGCGTTGCTGGTCTCCGCGCGACCGCGATGCCCGGGTCGAACGTGTCGGCATCAACGGGCCCGATCGACGACAAGCAGGCCAGCGCGTGATGCCAAAGGGCTTGCGCGACGGGGTTTGCGGTTGCCTGGCGGCTGCCTCCATGAACGACGCACCAACCAGCGGTGCGCCTACCGGTACCGACAAGAATCCGTTGACCGTGAGTCGGCTGTCGCTCCGAGCCGCGTAGCCATCTCGCTTCATACCATTTCAATACCGCAGCCTGCAGGCTGCGCAGCGCCGTCGCCGTATTGCGGAAACTAGGCAACAACGGTTTTCGTCACGCGCAAAACGGACTCGACCCAAGGCACGGCGCGCTCTTGTCCCCGCGTAGCGACTTGCCTACTCTAGGCGTTAATACCATTCCAATACCGGAGTTCGGACATGAAGCGACGCAGTGGCAAGTCGGGCTTGCGCCTGCTCCCGATGATGGTGGCGCTGGGCCTGGCGACATCGGCGCTGGCCGAGCCGGTCACCCAGCCGGCGATCTTTCCGACCCCGGTGTCGATCACCCTGGATGGCGAGACGATCAGCCTGGGCCGGTCCGTGGTGCTGGTGGTCGCGCCGGGCGCGGACAAGGCGACAGTCGCGCTGGTGCGCGGCATCCTCACCACGGCCGGCGTCAGCAACATTGCCATTGCCACGCGTCTGCCCGCCACGCTGGACCGCCCGCACATCGTGCTTGGCACTGGCGATGCGGCAGTGGTGCGCGATGCGCTGACGCGCAGCAAGGCTGTGCAGGACACGCACAAGGAGGGCTACACGCTGGCCAGCGTTGCCCTGGATCGCGGCAGCCTGATCACCCTGGCCGGCCACGACGGCGATGGCCTGTTCCACGCCGCGCAGACGCTGCTTCAGCTGCTCGCGCGGCCGGCCATCCCGACGCTGGTGATCCAGGATTACCCGGCCATGCCGATCCGCGGCACGATCGAAGGCTTCTACGGTGCGCCGTGGTCGATGAGCGACCGCAGCAAGCACATCGACTTTCTTGCCCGTACCAAGGCCAACACCTACATCTACAGCCCCAAGGACGATCCGTACGCGCGCGACCGCTGGCGCGAGCCGTATCCGAAACCGACCTTGAAGGCGCTCGGCCAGCTGGCTGCCACCGCCAAGCGCAATCACGTCGATTTCGTCTACGCGATCTCACCGGGCCCGACCGTGTGCTTCTCAGATCCCGCCGACGCCAAGGCACTGCTGCGCAAGTTCGATGCGTTCCGCGTGCTGGGCGTGCGCAGCTTCTATGTGGCGCTGGACGACATCGAATACACCAAGTGGAACTGCGAACGCGACAAGACCACCTTCGGTGAGTCCGGTGCGCAGGCGGCGGGCATCGCGCAATCGCACCTGCTCAATCTGGTGCAGGCCGATCTGGTTGCGCGGCACGATGCAGCGTCGGAATTGATCATGGTGCCGACCGAGTATTACGACGCCAAAGAGAGTCCATACAAGGAAGCGCTGCGCAAGCATCTGGACCCGAAGATCGTGGTGCAGTGGACCGGCACCGACGTGGTGCCGCCGGCCATCTCCATTCCCGATGCGCGCGCCGCCACCAAGGCGTTCGGCCGCAAGACGCTGCTGTGGGACAACTACCCGGTCAACGATTTCGAAACCTCGGCCGGACGCCTGTTGATGGCGCCCTACGCGCGGCGCGAGGCCGGCCTGTCGGCCGAATTGTCGGGCATCGTCTCCAACCCGATGAACCAGGAAGTGCCCAGCCGCGTGGCGGTAATGGGCTTGACCGCCTTCGCCTGGAACGACAAAGGCTACGACGCACAACGCACCTGGCATGCAGCAGCGCGCGATCTGGCCGGCGGCGATGCGCGCGTCACCGCGGCCTTGCTGACCTTCTTCGACACCCAGCACCTGGCGCCCACCTTCGGCAGCCAGCCGTGGCAGGAACAGGCGCCACGGCTGAAGGCCGTGCTCGACCATGTGCGCGAAGCGATCGCGCTGGGCGATGCGGCCGCGCGCACGCAGGCGATTGCCGAGCTGGCGCGTACGGCCGACGAGATGGCCGCCGCGCCGCAGATCATCCGTGACGGCGTGGCCGACAAGGGCTTTGCCGCGCAATCGCGTCCCTGGCTGGAGGCAATGGAAGGCTGGGGCCGCGCGCTGCAGCAGACCGCAGCCGGGCTGGATGCCGCCAATCGCGGCGGCACCGAGGCACCGGCATTGTTTGCGGACGCGGCTGCGCTTGCAGCCAAAGCGGCAGCCATTCCATCGATTCCCGGCGCCACCCGCTTCGGGGGCCCGGTCAAGATCGCCGACGGCGTGCTCGACCGCTTTGTCACCGATGCACCGAGCCTGATCGCCTATCGCACGCCGGCAGTTGCCGCTTCGGCAGCAGCAAAGTGATGGGTTAGTGCGCAGGCACCGCGACGCGCATGGGTGACTGTTCGCGTTGCGGTGCAGGCAACCGCGCGAGCGCCCTAGCCATCCGCGTCGCAGCACGTGGTATGCACAGAGCACTCGGGGACGTTCCGCGCTGCAGATCAAACCGATGCGATCGACGCAGCGGATGACGCCACAACGTTGGCCAGCCGCTCCAAAGCGGCTCCCGGCCAGCAGCGCTGGTTACGCAGTGCCTTTCAGACGCCGATACAGCCGCTTCCAGCCGCTGCGAACGGCATGCACCCAGCGCGGTTCGGCGCTGTGTGCGGCTTCGTCGGCCGTCGGTGCGATGCCGGCCAGGCGCTGGCGCATTTTCTGGAAGTTGGCCACGTCGCTGCGTTGCAGCTGACGCGCCAGCGTGCCGCGACGCAACCAGCGCGGGAATCGCCACGCCGAAGTGAAATCGATCAGCACCGGCACGCCCGCACTGACCACCACATTGGTGCCATGCAGATCGTTATGGGTGATGCCGAACGCATGCAGCCGGCGTAACGCCTGCTGCAGTTGCTGGAAGACCTCCTGGCCCACCACCGCGCTGGCGCTGAGGGTGTCGCCGGGAATGAATTCCATGCCCAGCGCCAGGCCACCCAGCGTGCCGAGCAGGGCCGGCGCATGCCGCCATCCCTTCAGCTGTTCCAGCATCCTGGCCTCATGGCGCACCATCAGCCGCGCGACCGGCGCCAGCAGCGTGCGGCGGTAGCGGCCGTAGTCCTTGACCACCGCCAGTTGCCCATCCATGTGGGTGCGGTAGACGTCGGGTTCCAGCAGGCGGGTGCCCTGCTTGAGCAACACGGGCGTGACAACGTGCAGGCTGGATACGTCCAGCGGTTGGTAGTGCATGGCAGTTCTCCGGACCTTGGCGGCGCGGAGATGTCGCGCGTTGCGCAGGTTCACGATGATCGCGAGGGATCGGTCTGCGCAATTTTAGAACTTGTGAGTATTGAAATTACAGTTGTTTAACAAATGAAATGTTCCGGAGGTGGAACGGCGTTGCTAATCAGTCGCTTGGCGGCCTCGTCCCGAAAGGTTCGCGGGCATTGCGTGGGGCCGCGCGTGCGCGCGCAGGAAGCCGGCATTGGCGATGCCAGCTGCCTGCTTCGATCAGCGCCTGACTTGCGGTCGCTTCAACCGGGCGTGAGCGGTCACATCTCTTCTTGACAGCTGCTGAGACTCCAGACACTGTGCCGGCTGCGGTCAGGGGGCTGCATCACGCGTTAGTACGGGCACGTTCTCAGGGGCGGCGCCTGGATCGATGTCGCACGACATCCGGTGATGCCGGGAAAGCCCCCGAATTCGACAGCAACTGCGCCACTTCCAGACGCCGTCAGGTAACCCCTGCGTGCGCAAGGATGCGGGAACGATGGAGTACGACTCATTGGGGGAAGCGATGAAAAGGACCGCAACACTGCTGTTGGCCTGCACGGCCTTCGGCGTCACGGCACAGGCCTCGGCGCAATCGTTGTCGCGCGGCTGGGACAGCTACCGGCAACAGCAAAAGCAGCAGACCGGCACCCAGGACGCGAGCGCGCCGGCAGCGCAGTCATCGCGCACCTCGCAAGCCGGCATCGGCGGCGCGCCGGTTGCCGTCGGTGGAAGCGGCACCAGCCAGACCGGTGAGGCTGGCGGATTCAGTACGGTGGCCGAGCAGGCGTCGGTAGTGGCGGCGCCGGTCGCGCCGGCCTACGTACCGCCGCCGCCGCGCGAAGAAGAGCAGCGCCTCAAGAGCGGCCTGTTCCTTGGCGTGCAGAGTGGCAAAGCCAAGGTGTTTGAAAACGGCAAGCAGGATATGCAGGGCTTTAACGTTGGCTACCGCTGGCGCGCAGGTCCGGTCACATTGATCGGCATCGAAGCCGCAACCGGGAAAGTGGATGGTTCCAAGGATGCGGATGGCTTTGTCGTCATTCCCAATGTGGATTTTGGCAGCATCGGTGGAACGGCGCGCTTCAACTTTGGCGATGTTCCCCTTTTTGCGCTTGTGCGGCTGGGCTATTGGGGCGGCAAAGCGAAAGGTGAGGACTACAACGAGCGCGTCTATGGCGCCTACGTCGGCGCCGGTCTTGGTGTAGATATCGGCAAGCACGTCAGCTTGAGCGCGCTTTACACGAATTATGTCTACGCTGACGAGTATTACGACGACTACGAGGACCTCACGATCAATCGTGCCGAAGTGCTGAGCTTCGGAGCCGAAGTCCGCTTCTGATGCGGTTCGATGGTCACGAAGGGTGGGCGGCAACGTCCGCCCTTTTTCGTGAGCTAGCGTTGCATCGGCTGCGCAGTGGAACGCAGCGCAGGTGACGCCGTGCCGCCGGAGCTCACCGGCATTGCATAGCCATCCATGCAGGTTGTTGTAGTGTCGTGGTCAACGCAGTGATTCAGCCGTTGGCGAGGGCCTATGGATGCAGTGGCGCAGTTTTTGACAGACGAGCAGGATCCGGTGGCAGTCGGCAAGATCCTGCCCAAGGTCAGTGAGTTGCTGACCCGCGACGAGCAGGTCGAGTACATCGCGGTGCAGAAGAAGATGGTGATGAACCTGTCGCCGGATGCGGTGGTGCTGACCAACCGCAGGTTCATCGTGGTCTACCCCACGTTGTTTGGCATGACATTCCGCGACTTCCCCTGGCGCGAGGTGCTCGATGTGCACATGAGCGAACAGATGCTCGGGGCGACCATCATGTGCCGCACCACCCAGGGCACCTCCGCCTCCATCGATAGCCTGCCCAAGAAGCAGGCGCGGCGCGTCTATGCCTATGCGCAGCAGGTGGAAGAATCGGCCTACGAAAAGCGCCAGCAGCTGGAGATCGACAAGTTGCGTGCGGCGGCCGGTGGCGTGGTGGTGCATGCGCCGGGTGCGCAAGGGGCGGCAGTGCCATCTCAGGGCGGTGCCGTTCCCGCCACAGACGATCCGGTGCAGGTGTTGAGCAAGCTCAAGCAATTGCTGGATGCGGGGCTGGTCACGCAGGACGAATTCGACGCCAAGAAAACGGAAGTCCTGGCCCGGTTATAGGCTCATACATTGGTCGGCATGGCATGGGCAGCGGCATCGACGGCAGCGTGACGCTGCAATGGCGCGCAAGACCGATGCTTCCCGCGCACGGCTGCACTGTCGATCGATCGCCGTTCAAGGGAATGTGAGCGGCGCATCGCCGCACCATCGGCATCGGTGCGCCAGCACACCAGGCGCAACGCACTGGCAGATAAGCCCGCGCTACAGGGGCGCAGGCAGTCTCGTCAACGGGCGGCTGCCGACAGCCTGGGCGTCACTTCCAGGCCGTTGCGGCCGGTGTCGTCAATCGGCCGCAACCATTCAAGCATCGCGCCTGCGCGCGCCTTCCGCGCCCGCAGGCGAAGGGTTGTTCGCTGCGCTTACTCGCCCAGTGCCTTGGCCACGAACGGCGGGGCGACCAGCACGCCGGTGTGCAGGTGGGCGGTGTAATACAGCGTCTCGAAGCCCTTGGCCTGCGCGGCATCCTGACGGAACGCGAAATCGGCCTTGGCCTGCTTGCTGGCCATGGTCACGCTCCACCAGCCGGTGGGGTAGCACGGCTGCGGGAACGGCAGGGTCTTGAACGACTGGAAGCCGGCCTTGCCCATTTCGGTGCGCATCTCGTTGATCAGGTCCAGCAGCGCCAGCGGCGATTCGGACTGCTGCACCAGGATGCCGTCGTCCTTCAACGCCTTGAAGCAGCTCTCGTAGAACGCCTTGTTGAACAGGCCCTCGGCCGGGCCCACCGGATCGGTGGAGTCGACGATCACGATATCCACGCTGCCGGCCGGGCAATTGGCCATGTAGGCCACGCCATCGTCGAACAACAGCTCGGCGCGCGCATCGTGGTTGGAATCGCACAACTCGGGGAAATAGGTCTCCGACATGCGGGTGACCTGCTCGTCGATATCGCACTGGGTGGCGCTTTCCACGCCGGGGTGCTTGAGCACCTCGCGCAGGGTGCCGCAGTCGCCGCCGCCGATGATCACCACGCGCTTGGGCGCGGGGTGGGTGAACAGCGCCGGGTGACTGATCATCTCGTGATAGAAGAAGTTGTCGCGGCTGGTCAGCATCACCGCGCCGTCGATGAGCATCAGCTTGCCCCAGTCCGTGGTCTGGTAGATCTCGATCTTCTGGAACGGGGACTGCACCTCGTCCAGCTTGCCGCTGATGCGGAAGCCGATCGCCGACCCGGTGGGCTGGAAGTGTTCGATGTACCAGTTGTCGTTGGCGCTCATGCAAAAATCCTGAAAAGAAGGGGAGCTGTCCCTTCTCCCACCGGGAGAAGGTGGCGCAAAGCGCCGGATGAGGGTCGGGCGCAGCCTCGTGCAGTCAACCTGCGCAGCGGCTGAACCTGCATTCCACCCCGCTCCAGCAGGAGAGGGGCGTGAAGTCGGCGCGGATTGTAACGGACCCTGCGCATGCCAGGCGTTACACTTCACGCCCTTTTTTATTCCAGCCGAGACAGCGAAATGAGCGATTGGTCCCTCGACCAAGCCCGCAAGACCTACTCGATCCCGCATTGGGCCGATGGGTATTTCGATGTGAACGCCGCCGGCCACGTGGTGGTCAGCCCGACCGCCGACGGCCCGTCGGTGTCGCTGCCCGAAGTGGTGGACGCCGCGCGTGCGGCCGGCGCCAAGCTGCCGCTGCTGGTGCGCTTCCCGGACATCCTGGGCCAGCGCCTGGGCAAGCTGCAGGCGGCCTTTGCGCAGGCGCAGTCGGAGTGGGACTACGCCGGCGGCTATACCGCCGTGTACCCGATCAAGGTCAACCAGCACCGCGGCGTGGCCGGTACCCTGGCCGGCCACCACGGCGACGGTTTCGGGCTGGAAGCAGGCAGCAAGCCGGAGCTGATGGCGGTGCTGGCGCTGTCGCGCCCGGGCGGGCTGATCGTGTGCAACGGCTACAAGGACCGCGAATACATCCGCCTGGCGCTGATCGGGCGCAAGCTCGGCCTGCAGACCTTCATCGTCATCGAAAAGCCTTCCGAGCTGAAGCTGGTGCTGGAAGAAGCACGCGCGCTGGACGTCAAGCCGGGCCTGGGCGTGCGTATGCGCCTGGCCTCGCTGGGCGCGGGCAAGTGGCAGAACAGCGGTGGCGACAAGGCCAAGTTCGGGCTGTCGCCCCGGCAGGTGCTGGACCTGTGGAAGACCTTGCGCGACACCGAGTACGCCGACAGCCTGAATCTGCTGCATTTCCACATGGGCTCGCAGATCTCCAACGTGCGCGACATCGCCAACGGCATGCGCGAGGCCACCCGCTATTTCGTGGAGCTGTCGCGCCTGGGCGCCAAGATCAGCCATGTCGACGTCGGTGGCGGCCTGGGCATCGATTACGAAGGCACCCGCTCGCGCAGCTATTGCTCGATCAATTACGGCCTGCATTCGTACGCCAGCAACATCGTGCAGCCCCTGGCCAGCGCCTGCGAAGAGCACGGCCTGACCCCGCCGCGCATCGTCACCGAATGCGGGCGCGCAATGACTGCGCACCATGCGGTGCTGATTACCAATGTCTCCGAAGTGGAGCAGGCGCCGGAAGGCCGCGTGCCCGATGCGCACGACGATGAACCGGCGGCCATCCGCCACCTGCGCGAGATCCACGACGAACTGGATGTGCGCCCGGCGGTGGAACTGTTCCAGGAGGCGCAGCACTTCCATGCCGAGGGCTTGAGCGCCTACGCCCTGGGCCAGATCGACCTGACCCATCGTGCGCGTATCGATGACCTGTTCTATGCCATCGCGCACGGCGTGCGTGCGCGGTTGAGTTTCGACGAAAAGAGCCACCGCCCGGTACTGGACGAGCTCAACGAGCGGCTGGTGGACAAGTACTTCGTCAACTTCAGCGTGTTCGAGTCGATTCCGGATGTGTGGGCGATCGACCAGGTGTTCCCGATCGTGCCGATCGAACGCCTGAACGAAGCGCCGCAGCGGCGCGGCATCATCGCCGACATGACCTGCGATTCCGATGGCATGGTCAAGACCTATGTCGAGAACGAGAGCCTGGACAGCTCGTTGCCGTTGCACACGTTGAACCCGGGCGAGAGCTACCGCATCGGCTTCTTTCTGGTCGGTGCCTACCAGGAAATTCTCGGCGACATCCACAACCTGTTCGGCGATACCGACGCGGTGGAAGTGGCGGTGGACGGCGATGGCTATCGCATCGTGCAGCAGCGTCGCGGCGATACCACCGACGTGATGCTCGACTACGTGGGCTATCAGCTGGATACGCTGCGCGCGACCTACGCCGAACGCATCGCCGCCGCGCAGCTGCCACCGGAGCGCGCAAAGGAACTGAGCGACGCGCTGGAAGCCGGGCTGACCGGCTACACCTATCTGTCCGACGAACCATTGGGCTGATCGTGCACGCGCTGCGGCACTGCCGTGGCGCGCAGTAGGGCGCTGGAGCCATGTCACGCCGCTCGCCTGGAGCGGCAGCAGCTGCTGCGATGGCGCGACGATCGCGGTGCCGGTGTCGTGCCCCCACCAGGTTGACCTGCACCCGCGTTGCCGCTGATGGATGGCGATGCGCGCATCACCGACAGGGACTGTCTGCGGTCGCATGGCATGCCGGGGCGGCACTGCCCGATGCAATGGCAACGACACGGCCGCCACATCCCGGCGCCATCACACCGGCCATGCGGCACAATCGACGTCCTTCAGTCATCGAGCGTGCGCATGCGCTATCCCGCCCTGGACCTGCTGCGTGCAATCGCCATCGTCTGGGTGATGCTGTTCCATTCGTTCGTGGTCGGCGGGCTGGGGCCGGACTGGGCGTGGCTGTCGCGCTATGGCTGGATGGGCGTGGACCTGTTTTTCGTGCTGAGCGGCTTTTTGATCGGCAGCCAGGTGCTGACGCCGCTGGCGCGCGGGCAGCGGCTGGACTTCACCGATTTCTACCTGCGTCGCGCCTTTCGCATCCTGCCGGCATTTCTGCTGGTGCTGATCGTCTACATCACATGGCCGGGGTTTCGCGAGGCGCCCGGGTTGGCGCCGTGGTGGATGTTTGCCACCTTCACCCTGAACCTGTTCGTCGATTACGGCCAGCAGGCTGCGTTTTCGCATGCCTGGTCGCTCTGCGTGGAGGAGCACTTCTATCTGGTGTTTCCGCTGCTGGCCATGGTGTTGCTGCGGCGCCCGTCGGCCGGGCGATTCATCGCGTTATGCATGGCAGTGGTGGTGGCAGGCATCGCCTTGCGCACCAGCGCCTGGCTGCATAACACCGCGCTGGACCAGATCGGCGATGGCCAGCAGCGCAACTGGTTCGTCGAAGATATCTACTACCCCACCTGGAACCGCCTCGATGGCCTGCTGGCCGGTGTGATGCTCGCGGTGCTGAAAGTCTTCCGCCCGCAGACCTGGCAACGGCTGCAGCAGTACGGCAGCGCGTGGTTGCTGGCGGGCGTGGCGGTGCTGGCGCTGGCGATGTGGTTGTTTCGCGAGCGCACCGGCCTGATCGGCAATGCCGTGGGCTGGCCGGTGCTTTCGCTGGGCTTGGCATTGCTCGTGCTGGCCGGCACTGCCACCGGCAGCGCCTTCGGCCGGCTGCGGGTGCCGGGCGCAGCGTGGCTGGCAGCCATCTCCTACAGCCTGTATCTGACCCACAAGGCCATGTTCCATGTGACGCAGAGCTGGCTCGGCGCCGCGCTGGACGGCCACGGCCTGCTGGCATTTGCCGTCTATGGCGGGGTGGCGCTGCTGGTGGGCGCGTTGCTGCACTACGCGGTGGAGCAGCCTTTCCTGCACCTGCGTGGAATGTTGCTGCGGCAGCGCGCCAGGCCGGCCGGTGGTGCCGAGGCGGCGTAGCGTGCCCACGCCGCTCAGCACCACTGCTGCCGCGTGCGCTCTGGTCAGACTTCGGCCATCGATCTCATGCCGATGATTGCTTGGCAAACGACGCTGTGTGGCATCGCCGTTGCCACGCGCGCGTGCCTTGATCGCATGAATGCGTTCCTGGAAGAAAAGCCGCGCAGTGCGCGGCTTCTCAGGCATTGCGCGATGGCGTCTTGCCTCCGTGCGCGCTCGGCCCTTGCCGATGCATGCGTCCAGCATGCCGCGGCATGTCACTGCGCGTCGCGCGCCACCTGAAATCCGGCGAACGATTGCGTCACCGGCATGATTTCCAGCCGGTTGATGTTCAAGTGGGCCGGCAGGCTGGCGACATAGAAGATCTGCTCGGCGATGTCGTCGGCGGTCATCGGCGTGGCACCGCGATACAGCGTGTCCGAGGCGGCCTGGTTGCCGCCGGTACGCACCAGGGTGAATTCGGTTTCGGCCATGCCGGGTTCGATCGAGGTCACGCGCACGCCGGTGCCGTGCAAGTCCGCGCGCAGCCCCAGCGAGAACTGCTGCACGAAGGCCTTGGTGCCGCCGTAGACGTTGCCACCGGTGTATGGGTAGGTGGCCGCGACCGAGGCGATGTTGATGATGGCGCCGCGGCGCGCGATCAGCGCCGGCAGCAGGCGATGGGTGAGCGTGACCAGCGCGGTGACATTGGTGTCGATCATCTGCTGCCACTGGGCCAGGTCGGCCTGCTGCGCCGGCGCGGTGCCCAGCGCCAGGCCGGCGTTGTTGACCAGCACATCGATGTCGGCGAACGCTGGCGGCAGCGCGTCGATGGCAGCCGACAGGGCCTGCGCATCGCGCATGTCGAACGCGGCGGTGTGGACCTGGCCGGCCGGCAGCGCGGCCGCCAGCGCCTGCAGGCGCTCGGCGCGTCGGCCGGTGGCGATGACCTTCCAGCCAGCGGCGGCGAAGCGGCGCACCGCAGCGCTGCCGAATCCGGAGGTGGCACCAGTGATCAGGGCGGTCTTGGACATGCGGAACTCCAGGGGGACGGGGGATTCAGGATTCACTGCAAGGCAGTTTCAGAGCGCAGGGGGCGGACTTGCCATTGCGGCACGCCGCGCACGCAGCATCTCTTCGGTCACGCTCTCGCGCGAGACGACATGGCCACGGCGCAGCCGCAGCACCACGTAGGCGCCCGCTGCGTGCGTGGCAGGCGTCGCGGTGGACGGCAGTGCGACGATCACTTCGCCATCCACCCACACGGCCGGCACTGGCGCCGGCTGGCCGGGGAACAGGACGTCCAACGGCAAGGTTGGTGGCGCATCGGCGCAGGCGCCCAGCACGACGCGATCAAGCACCAACTGCTGTGCGTCCAGACGCCAGTCCGCGCGATAACCGCGCCAGTTGGCGGTGCAGCTGCCCATCGCACTGCGTGCGTGCGCCACGAAGCGCGTCCAGGTGGCCGGGTCATCCAGGGGCCCGGACAACGGCTCGGCCAGCAACGTTGCCTGCTGGCCGTCGATCTGGATGCGGTCGCGGATCTGATCGGTGGCCTGGGCCGTGCCGGTCAGTGCCAGCGTTCCCAGCAACAGCCCGGCACAGCGTCGCAGCATGCGCGCTTACTGCGCCTTGATCGCAATGGCCGGCAGGCCGCTGCCGGTGAGTTTCTGCTTGGCCTCGGCCAGTTCGCCGGCGCTGCCGTAAGGCCCCATGCGCACGCGATAGACGGTTTTCCCGCTGATTTCGGCCGATTCCACGCGTGCGGCCAGCCCCATCATCGCCAGCTTGGCCTTGGTGGATTCGGCATCGCCGGAAGCGCCGAACGAGCCGGCCTGCAGGATGTAACGGGTGTTGTCGGTCACCACCGCTGCAGCGGGCGAGGGCGCTGCAGCCGCAGGCGTTGTCGCAGGCTTCGGCGCCGTGGCCGCGGGCGTGGTGATGGCCGCAGTGCCGGCCGGCGCCGGCGTGGCTGCCGGCCGTGCCGGAGCGGTTTCCGGCAGCGGTTTGGGTGCGCTGGCGGCAGATTCGTTCAAGGGCACCGGCACGCTGGCGGCTGGCGTGGCAGCGGCCACGCTTGCGGCCGCACCGGGTGCTGGCGGCACCGGCTTGCCTTCCAGCGCTGCGCGCGCACGCGCGGCCTCTTCGGCGCGTGCGCTGGCGGCCAGCTCGGCATCGGACATCTGCACTTCCTTGCCGGGCAGCAAGGTATAGAAGTCGTACTGAGTCTGCGCATCGCCGGGCTTGGGCTGCGGCTTGGCAGGCGGCGTGCTGGGTTTGGGCAGTTCGGCAGGGGTATCGGTGTCGGCGTCGGCCACCGGTTCGGGCTGGGCGTCCGGGTTGGCCCGCGGGCCCACGCGCAGGAAGCCGTCGCCGTCCTTCTTGAACAGGTTGGGGGCGGCCAGGAAGATCACTGCCGCAATCGCGGCGCCCGCCACCAACCACACCCAACCGGGGGTGCCATTGCTGGTGTTGCGTCGTGCCTGGCTCTTACCGCGTCGTGCTGCCATCTACCACTTCTCCGAATCATGTCGTTGCGGGCCGTGGAAGGCCCTGCGTGTAGCGCGCGCGATCCGCGTCGCCGTCAGGCGGTTGCGCCCGGCAGTTGGCACGGCCCGCGCGCGCTGCGACCGCGCGGCGCGCGCGCGCCCGGTCGATCGCCGCGCCTGCGTTTTCCGGCAGCGCTTACATCTTTTCCGGGGCGCTGACGCCGAGCAGTTCCAGGCCGTTGGCCAGCACCTGTTGCGTTGCGACCGCCAGGGTGAGCTTGGCGTCGCGCTCGGCGGCATCGTCTACCAGCACCTTGCTGTTGTGATACCACGTGTGGAAGGCGTGCGCCAATTCACGCAGGTATTGCGCGATCTGGTACGGCTCCAGTGCCTGACCGGCGATTTCCACCACTTCCGGGTAACGCGACAGCTCCAGCATCACGGTGAGCGAGTGCTCATCGTCCAGCCGGGCGAGCTGGGCAAGACCGTGGCCTTGCTCGTATTTGTAGCCCTTTTCCTGCGCCTGGCGCAGCACGCTGCACACACGCGCATGCGCGTACTGCACGTAGAACACCGGGTTGTCGTTGCTCTGCGCGCGTGCCAGGTCGATGTCGAAGGTGAGCTGCGAATCGGGCTTGCGCGCGATCAGGAACCAACGCACCGCATCGGCGCTGGTTTCTTCGATCAGATCGCGCAGGGTGACGTAGCTGCCGGCACGCTTGGACAGCTTCACTTCCTCGCCGCCGCGCATCACCGTGACCATCTGGTGCAACACGTATTCCGGCCAGCCCTGCGGGATCCCCAGTTCCAGCGCCTGCAGGCCGGCGCGCACGCGCGTCAGCGAGCCGTGGTGGTCGGCGCCCAGTTCGGTGATCGCGCGCTCGTAGCCGCGCTGCCACTTGGTCAGGTGGTAGGCCACATCCGGCACGAAGTAGGTGTAGGTGCCGTCGGACTTGCGCATGACGCGGTCCTTGTCGTCGCCGAAGTCGGTGGACTTGAGCCACAACGCGCCGCCTTCCTCGTACGTGTGACCGGAGGCGATGAGCTTTTGCACCGCCTCTTCGACCTTGCCGTCCTTGTACAGCGAGCTTTCCAGGAAGTAGATGTCGAAATCGACGCGGAAGGCGGCCAGGTCGTGGTTCTGCTCGTTACGCAGATAGGCCACGGCGAAGCGGCGGATCGATTCGAGGTCCGCCGGATCCTTGGTGCCGGTGACCAGGTGGCCTTCCAGGTCCACGGTGTCGCCGGCCAGGTAGGCATTGGCCACGTCGGCGATGTAGTCGCCGCGGTAGCCGTTCTCCGGCCAGCCCGCGCTGTCGGGGGTCAGCCCCTGCGCGCGTGCCTGCACCGACAACGCCAGGTTTTCGATCTGCACGCCGGCATCGTTGTAGTAGAACTCGCGCTTGACGTTCCAGCCGTTGGCGTCGAGCACGCGCGCCAGGCTGTCGCCGATCGCCGCCGCGCGGCCGTGGCCGACATGCAGCGGGCCGGTCGGGTTGGCCGAAACGTATTCCACGCCCACCGAGCGACCATTGCCGGCCAGGCCGCGGCCGTAGTCGTGGCCCTGCTTGATCACATGCGCCACTTCGCGCTGGTAGGCGGTGGGGGCGAGGTGGAAGTTGATGAAGCCGGGGCCGGCAATCTCGACCTTGGCCACGTCCTCGCTGGCCGGCAGTGCGGCCACCAGCGCCTGCGCCAGCGCGCGCGGATTGCTGCGCGCCGCCTTGGCCAGCAGCATCGCCGCATTGGTGGCGAAGTCGCCGTGTTCGCGTGTCTTGGGTCGCTCGACCACAAAATCCGGCGGCAGGGTGTCGGCAGGCAGGGTGCCGTTGGCGCGCAAGGCTTCGATGCCTTGGCCGATCAGTGCGCGGAGTAGGGCTTTCACGTGGGATCTGCTTGGAACCAAACCAGCGATTTTACCCGACCGCGGGCCCTGGGGTCCGGGTGATGGTTCAGGTCAACGCGGCGGCCTCATCGCAGCCAGCCGCGCTCGGCCAGCGAGACGGGGCGGCCATCGCCGATCACAAAATGGTCGAGCAGGCGGATATCCACCAGTTCCAGGCCCTGCGACAGGCGCACGGTGACTGCGTGGTCGGCCTCGGACGGCTCCGGATTGCCGGAGGGATGGTTGTGGCCGACGATCACCGCCGCAGCGTTGTGCAGCAGCGCCTTGCGCACCACTTCACGCGGATGGATATCGGCGCCGTCGATGGTGCCGGTGAACAGCTCCTCGAAGGCGATTGCGCGATGGCGATTGTCCAGGAACAGCGCCGCAAACACTTCGTAGGGCCGCGCGCGCAGCCGCTGCGAAAAATAGTGGCCCACGCTGAGCGGGTCGCTGAGCACGTCGCCGCGCTCCAGCTCGCTCATCAGGTGGCGATGCGCCAGCTCCATCGCGGCGCTGAGCTTGCACGCCGATGCCGGGCCCAGCCCGGGCAGCCGCGCCAGGACCTTGGGCGGACGATCCAGCAGCGGGCGCAATGGGCCGTGGCGATCCAGCAGATCGCGCGCGGTCTGCACCGCATCCTGGCCGCGCAGTCCCGAGCCGACAAAGATCGCCAGCAGCTCGGCATCGGAAAGCGCAGCGGCACTGCGCGCCAGAAGTTTCTCGCGCGGACGTTCGTGGGTGGGCCAGTCGTGTATGTGCATATGGCGAGATTGCCGGTGCTCATCGCCGACGCCCATCAGGCCAAGCGGGGGCATCGGCTAATCTAGTTGTCCTTGTAACCGTAGGACGACCCCGACGTGATCGGCTCCACTCAGGCCCGCCCCCTGGACGGACAGCGTTTGCTGCTGTGCGTCGGCGGAGGCATCGCCGCTTACAAATCGCTTGAACTGGTCCGTCGCCTGCGCGACGCCGGCGCACAGGTGCAGGTCGCCATGACCGCCGGCGCACAACAGTTCGTGACCCCGCTGAGCTTTCAGGCGCTGTCCGGGCACCCGACCCGCACCACGCTGTGGGACAGCGCCGCCGAGCAGGCGATGGGGCATATCGAGCTTGCCCGCTGGGCCGACCGGGTGGTCGTGGCCCCGGCCACCGCCGACCTGCTGGCACGCCTGGCGCACGGTCTGGCCGACGATCTGGTCACCACCCTGTGCCTGGCCACGACTGCACCGCTGACCGTGGCCCCGGCCATGAACCATCGCATGTGGCTGCATGCGGCCACCCAGGCCAACGTGGCGACGTTGCGTGCACGCGGCGTGGCCGTGGTGGGCCCGGACGACGGCCCGCTGGCCGAAGGCGAATCCGGCCCCGGCCGGCTGGCCGAGCCGGCGGCGATCATTGCCGCACTGGCGGGTGATGCCGCCACGCTCGCCGCCGCGCCGTCGATCAGTGCTGCGCCGGCCTTCTTGCCCAGCAGCGCGCAACTGGAGGGCCTGCGCATCGTGATCAGCGCCGGCCCCACGTTCGAAGACCTCGATCCGGTGCGCTACGTCGGCAATCGCAGCAGCGGCAAGATGGGCTATGCCCTGGCCGCCGCCGCGGCCCGCCAGGGCGCCGAGGTGGTGCTGGTCAGCGGGCCGGTGCACCAGACCACGCCGGCCGGCGTGCAGCGCATCGACGTGCGCTCGGCCGCGCAGATGCGCGATGCGGTACTGGATGCGTTCCCGGCCGACATCTACATCGGCGCCGCCGCGGTGGCCGACTACACCCCCAAGCGGGTGGTCGCGCAGAAGATCAAGAAGACCGGCGAAACCCTGACCCTGGAACTGGTGCGCACCCCGGACATCCTGTCCGAGGTGGCCGCGCAGACCGGTGCGCTCAAGCTGGTGGTCGGATTTGCGGCCGAAACGCACGACGTGGAGCACTACGCGCGTGGCAAGCTGGCAGCCAAGCGGCTGGATCTGATCATCGCCAACCAGGTGGGGATCGAAGGCGGCGGGTTCGAAAGCGACAACAATGCCGCCACCGCTTATTGGCAGGGGGGCGAGCGCGTGTTTCCCAGCAGCAGCAAGACTGAACTGGCCGACCAGTTGCTGGCCCTGATCGCGGAGAGATTGCAGGCATGAGCATCCCGACCCAGTCCTTGCAGGTGAAGCTGCTCGACCCGCGCTTCGGCGATCTGTGGCCGCTGCCGGCCTACGCCACCGAAGCCAGCGCGGGCATGGATCTGCGCGCGGCCCTGGAAGCGCCGATGACGCTGGAGCCGGGCGATGCGGCGCTGATTCCCAGCGGCATCGCCATCCATCTGGCCGACCCGCAGGTGTGCGCGGTGATCCTGCCGCGCTCGGGGCTGGGCCACCGGCACGGCATCGTGCTGGGCAACGGCACCGGGCTCATCGATGCCGACTACCAGGGGCCGCTGCTGATCAGTACCTGGAATCGCGGCCGTGAGGCCTTCACCATCGAGCCGGGCGACCGGATTGCGCAATTGGTGATCCTTCCGATCGTGCGCGTGGGCTTGCAAGTGGTGGATACTTTCGTCGACAGCGCGCGGGGAGCGGGTGGATTCGGCCACACCGGCGTGCGCTGACGGGGGAGTCACATGAGCAAGGCGAACGAGCGCAGGCAGTCGATGTCCAGCGTGCGTACGAGTGGTCCGGTGCTGGGGGGCGTGCTGGTGCTGCTGGCGGCCTGGTTTGGCTGGAGCAGCTACACGCAATGGCGTGAGGATGCGATTGCGCACGACCTGGAACAGGCGCGCGATCGCGCCGTGCAGGGTGTCAGCCAGGCAATGTCTGCGCAGGCCAGCCAGCTCGACGCGGTGCTCAAACAGCCGCCGGTGGCCGCTGCGTTGGCCAACGGCGATGCGCTGGCCGCCGCCTCGGCGATCCGCGAGCGCTTCAAGGGCGCCGAGGACGTGCAGGTGCTGCCCGGCGATCTGGCCGCCGCCTATGCCAATCCCAAGGACTTCGGCTATGCGCGACTGAGTCTGCTCGAATCGGCGCTGGTGGCCGAGCGTGCGCAGGTCCATGTGGTGCGCGATGCCAGGCAGGTACGTTTGGGCGTGGCTGCCGCGGTGCGCCTGGGCGCGCAGCCGGCGGTGGCGTATGCCCGGCTGCCGCTGTTGCGCCTGATCGGCCCGCTGGATGCGATCGCCGTGCCCGGCAGCGCCTACCTGGCCTTGCGCCAGGGCAGCTACAACGTGGCCCAACAAGGCGACGTAGGCCTGGCCGATGCCGCCGAAACCCTGGCACGCCCGCTCGGCACCAGTGGCTTGCGCGTGGCCGCTGCGGTACCGCAGAGCGACAACGGCCCATTGGGTCTGGGCGCGCTGGGGTGCGCCATCGTGGCCGCCTTGTTGCTGGCCATTGCCGTGTTGCTGGTGCTGGCCAGCCGTGGCCGGGTGGCACTGCCACGTCGTCGCGTTGCCGGCGATACCACGGCCGACGAGCCCACCTTCAGTCAAAGCCTGCAGCACGACGCCAGCCTTGCCAGCGACGCGCGTGCGCTGGACCAGGCGGTATCGCCTGCACCGCCACCGCCGCTGCCGGTGGTCCAGGTCGCCACCGACATGTTCCGCGCCTACGACATCCGCGGGGTGGTCGGGAAGGAGCTCACTCCCGGGGTTGCAGCGCTGATCGGCCAGGCCATCGGCAGCGTGATGCAGGCGCAGGGGCTGCGCGATGTGGTGGTGGGCCGCGATGGGCGGTTGTCCGGGCCGGAGCTGGCCACTGGCCTGATCGAAGGCCTGCGGCGTGCCGGCTGCAACGTGACCGACATCGGTCTGGCGCCCACGCCGGTGGTGTACTTCGGTGCTTATGAACTGCGCGCCGGCAGCTGCGTGGCGGTGACCGGCAGCCATAACCCGCCGGACTACAACGGCTTCAAGATCGTCATCGGGGGCGAGACGCTGTCCGGCGCGGCCATCACCGAACTGCATCAGCGCATCAACGAAGGCCGGCTGCATACCGCGGCCACGCCTGGCGACCTGGAGCAGCGCGACATCAACGATGCCTACATCCAGCGCATTGCCGACGACGTGCAGCTCGACCGACCGATCAAGGTGGTGGTGGACGCCGGCAATGGTGCGGCCGGCGATATCGCGCCACGCCTGCTGGAGGCCATCGGTGCCGAGGTCGTGCCGCTGTATTGCGATATTGACGGCACCTTCCCCAATCATCACCCCGACCCGAGCGAGCCGCACAATCTCGACGACCTGGTGAACATGGTGCAGCGCTTCGATGCAGACATCGGCGTGGCCTTCGATGGCGATGCCGACCGCCTGGGCGTGGTGACCAAGGAAGGCACGGTCGTGTTCCCGGACCGCTTGCTGATGCTGTTTGCCGCCGACGTGCTGCAGCGCAATCCCGGCGCGCTGGTCATCTACGATGTGAAGTGCACCGGCAAGCTGTCCGACTACGTGCTGCGCAACGGCGGCAGCCCACTGATGTGGAAGACCGGGCATTCGCTGATCAAGTCCAAGATGCGCGAGACCGACGCCGAACTGGCCGGTGAGATGAGCGGGCACTTCTTCTTCAAGGAACGCTGGTACGGATTCGACGACGGCATCTATGCCGCTGCACGCCTGCTGGAGATCCTGGCCCAGCGCGAGGAAACCCCGTCCGAGGTGCTGGACGCGCTGCCCGAGAGCGTGTCCACGCCGGAGATCAAGGTCCCGGTGGACGGCGATGCGCATGCGCTGGTGGCGCAGTTTGTGGAGCGTGCGCAGGCCGGCGAAGAATCGCCGTTCGAATCGGCGCGCCTGTCCACGATAGACGGATTGCGCGCGGACTTCGTGGACGGCTGGGGCCTGGTGCGCGCCTCCAATACCACGCCGATCCTGGTGCTGCGTTTCGAGGCCGACAGCGAGGCCGCGCTGGAGCGCATCCGCGCGCTGTTCCGCAGCGAACTGCAGGCCCTGCTGCCGGAACACCCGCTGGCGTTCTGAACACCGCACGCTTGCGGCGCACCGCCCTGCCTGCAGAACGCCAGGGCGCGCGCGACGCGGACATCGGCCGCCTGCCTCGATGGAGCGCCGGCGTCGACGCGGCTCACCGCGTGCCACCTGTTGCCGCCAGCTGCGCGGGAGGGTGGGGCGCACGCAGTGGTGCAGGATCGCGCTGGTCGGGCAACCACACCGCATCCCAATACGGATACGCGCCGATCCGCTCGGCCAGGCCCGCGCGCAACGGCAAGGCCACCAGGCTGCGCGCAAAGTGGCGGTGGTCGGCCTGCGGCGCAAGCGCGGTCGCCTCGATGTCCGGCTGCCAGACCGTGCCGCCGCGCCCGCGCGCACGATTGACGGCATCGCCGGCGGCCTGTCGTGCAGCAAGCGCCAGCTGCAGCACGGTGGCCTTGCCCGGTGCCTGCACCAGGGCGCACCACCGTTGTGGCAGCAGTACCCAGCACAGCAGCCGCGCGCCAGGCCACTGGCCCGGCAGGGCCAGACTGGCGGCCGCAGCACGCGCGCAGCGCCAGTCTGCAAACAAAGGCACACCCTGATGTGCATGCAGGCACAGCGACCAACACGCCGCAGTGGGCGCCGGCAGGGGCAGGGGAAAGTGGCGCGTGCTGGACATGCGCACAGCCTGCCGACGGGGTGATGGCGGCACTATCGGTCAGCTTCCCGCGCGCAGGTCGGTAAGCTTCGCAGCCTCGTGTACGACTCGGCTACCAAGCGCCGGCACTCGCGCGTGACAACCCGCCATGACGGATCCATCCGGTCGCCACACAGTCGGCACCCGCACCGGACCGCGGCAGACGCCACGCGTCTGGTCTACGCGCCCGCACCGCAACACATGCCAAGCGGCGATCGCGCCCTCAGACGTCCATCAACCCCTGCGGCTTGGCGACGCCTGCCCCGGCCGCACGGCCATCGCCTGCGCCGGTGACCGCGCACGTCCGCAATCCCGGCAACACATCAATGCGCCGCGCGATCGCGCTTCCAGCCGCGATGCTTCACGTCCAGATACAGGCTGTAGAACGCGGTAAATGCCGGGAACAGGTTCTGCAGCACGCCCACCGAATCCTGCTTGGCCGAGAACACGAAGTAGCTCAGCGTCATCAGGCTGCCGACCACGCTCATGTACCAGAACAGGCGCGGGATCACCGGCTTGCCGGCGCGCTTGGAGGCCACGAACTGCACCAGCCAGCGGCCGCCGAACATCAGTGCGCCCACATAGCCGATCAGCTTCCAGCCGGTGACGTGGATGCCGGTCCAGTACAGCCAGGTCAGCTGTTGATCGAGAAACGACGGATCCATCAACGTTCCTCCACCACGGTGCGCTTGCTGCGGGTGATCAGCCACGCCACGCCGCGCAGGTCGCGGATACCGACCAGGGCGCGATTGAGGTTGTTGTACTTGGACACGCCGGCGGTGCGATGGCGGTGGTTCACCGGCACGCTCACCGTGCGCCAGCCGGCGCGCTGCATCAGGGCCGGCAGATAGCGGTGCATGTGGTCGAAATAGGGCAGGTCCAGAAACGCCTCGCGCTCGAACAGCTTGATGCCGCAGCCGGTGTCGGGCGTATTGTCCTGCAGCATGCGCGAGCGGATCGCATTGGCCCACTTGCTGGCCCAGCGCTTGGAGCCGGAGTCCTGCCGGTTGACCCGCCACCCGGCGAACAACTTGACCTGCGCCTGTGCCTGGCTGCGCGCGATCAGCAGCTTGGGGATGTCGGCCGGATCGTTCTGGCCATCGCCGTCGAGCGTGGCGATCCAGCTGGCGCGCGCGGCCTTGACCCCGCTGCGCACGGCCGTGCTCTGGCCGCTCTGGGTCACGTGATGCAGCACGCGCAGCTCCGGCGTGGTGGCCTTCAGGCCTTGCAGCACCGCCAGGGTGTCATCGCGCGAATGGTCGTCGACATAGACGATTTCGAAGGCCACCACCCCGCGCAGGGCGCGCGTGATTTCCTCGACCAGGGCCGCGACGTTGTCGCGCTCATTGAACACCGGGACGACGACGGAAAGCTGAGGTTGGCTCATGGATTCGTGGTGGCCGGATGAAGGCTGAGCGAAAAAGATCGCGCATTGTGCCCTGACTGTCTGAGTCAGGCATGAAGCAAGCACACCTCATGTGCCGGGCTGCGACCCGCAAGCGGCCTGTAGCGTGTGGTTGGGCGCGAGCAGAGACGGCAACGGCACGGGCGAATACCCGGATCATGCCGTTTCAGCGCAGCCACGCCAGGGTCTTGCATCGCGATCTGCACTGCGCGCTGCCCTGCGGTCAGCTGCTGCGCGGGCGGCGAGAGGCGGCAAGATGGCCATGCGATATCGCCTCGCAGCCCAAAACCACACCGGCCGGCCACTGCAAGCCATGCGGCGCGCCTCCGGCAGCCGCCAACACACCGATCCCGACCAGGGCCGAGAGGGGCAAGACCTGGTGAACGGTGGCCAGGTGGGTGCGGAGGGCGCGCAGGAATCGGAGTACGAGCAGATCATGCCGATTTCGGGCACCGGCCGGACCCGCCTGGCGGCTGCGCAGCAGCGCTGTCGGCCGCTCTAGGCGCGCTCGCCGAAGTAGCTGCGGCACCAGTCCACCACCTGCGGCAATCCGCGTTCGACCGGCGTGGCCGGGTCGAAGCCGAACGCCGCCTGCGCGCGCCGGGTGTCGGCCATGGTGCGGATCATGTCGCCCGGCTGCATCGGCCGGTAGACCTTGTCGGCCGGCCGGCCGGCGGCCTGGGCGATTACGTCGATGAAATATTCCAGCTCCACCGGGGTGTGGTTGCCCAGGTTGAACACCCGGTGCGGTACCGGCTCGCTGCTCGGCGCGTCCAGCGCGCCGAGCACGCCGGCCACGATGTCGTCCACGAACGTGAAGTCGCGTTGCATCCTGCCGTGGTTGAACACCTCGATCGGGCGCCCGGCCAGCACCGCGCGGCTGAAGAGCAGCGGCGCCATGTCCGGCCGGCCCCACGGGCCATACACGGTGAAGAAGCGCAGCCCGGTCGCGCGCAGGCCGTACAACTGCGCGTAGGTGTAGCCCATCAATTCGTTGGCGGCCTTGGTGGCCGCATACAGCGAGCGTGGCTGGTCCACGCGCTGGTCTTCGGAGAACGGCGGCGTGGCCGAATCGCCGTACACCGAGCTGCTGGAGGCATACACCAGGTGCTGTACGCCGCGGTGCCGGCACAGCTCCAGCATGTTGACGAAGCCGGCCAGGTTGCTGTCGACGTAGGCATGCGGGTTTTCCAGCGAGTAGCGCACCCCGGCCTGCGCGGCCAGATGCACCACGCGGGTGGGCCGGATCTCGTCGAACAGCGCCGCCAGACTATCGCGGTCGGTCAGGTCCAGCGTGCGCAGATCGATGTCCGGGCACAACGCGGCAACCCGGTCGTGCTTGAGCTGCGGATCGTAATAGCTGTTGTAGTTGTCCAGGCCGACCACCGTGTCGCCACGCGCGGCCAGCGCGCGGCAGGTGTAGGCACCGATGAAACCGGCGGCGCCGGTGACGAGGATGGTCATGGCTGTGATCCTGAAAAATGCGGAAACAAAAGGCCGGTGCGACTGATCTGCATGCGCCAGCTGCCACAGGCATGGCTGCATGCGGCGCCGGCGGGTTGATGCTGCTGACGCGTCTGCAGGGCGCAGCGCGCCAGTCTCTGCTCGCAGTGGGCGCGGCTCATGCGGTGCTCCAGGGAAGGACGGCAACGCGCCATGCGTGGTCGTTCACCGCAGGGCGAGCGGCGCTTCGCTGGCGAGCTTGGCCTTGCGTTCGGCGCTGAACTTCCACCACGGCTGCGCCGGCTCGCCTTCCATGAAACGCACGATCGACAGGAACACATCGATCACACAGGGGTCGTGCAGCACGCCCGTGCGTAGGCAGAGCTGTGCATGCATGTCGTAGGCATCGCGACCGCGCAGCTGCGCAGGCACGCGGATACCGATCAGGCGCAGGTCCTTTTCGCAGGCCGGCCCGACATTGGGCAGGTCGGTCAGCTGCAGCAGATGCTGGCGGTCCACCTTGGCGGGATTCATTGCCGACGAGGATCCTGTTGAATGTGCAGCCGCGATCAGCCGCGCTGCGCGCGCAGACGTTCCAGCACGCCTTCCAGGGTGTCCAGGTCGGTGTAATGGATCACCAGCTTGCCCTTGCCGCCGCGGCCATGGTTGAACACCACCTTGGTGCCCAGCGACTCGGACAGTTCGGTCTGCAGCGAGGCGATATCGGCCTGCGGGGCCGCGGCCACCGGCTTGCCCTTGCGCAGCGAACCGGGCACCTTGCCGGCGGCGAATTGCTGCGCACGGTGTTCGACCTCGCGCACCGACCAGCCCTGGTCGGCCGCTTCCTGCGCCAGCTTGCTGGCCAGCTCCGGTGCCAGCGTGAGCAGCGCCCGCGCATGGCCCATTTCCAGGCGGCGGGTTTCCAGCAGTACCCGGATCGCCACCGGCAATTCCAGCAACCGCAACAGGTTGGACACCGAGGCCCGCGAGCGGCCCACCGCCGCAGCGGCCTCGGCATGGGTCAGCGAAAATTCGTCGATCAGCCGCTGCAGTGCCTGCGCTTCTTCCAGCGGGTTGAGATCTTCGCGCTGGATGTTCTCGATCAGCGCCATCGCGATGACGGTGCGGTCGTCCAGTTCGCGCACCACCACCGGCACCTCGGTCAGCCCGGCCAGCTGCGAGGCGCGCCAGCGGCGTTCGCCGGCCACGATCTCGAACTGCCCGGGCGCCAGCTCGCGCGCCACGATCGGCTGGATCACGCCCTGCGCCTTGATCGACTCGGCCAGCTCGGCGAGCTTGACCTCGTCCATCTCCTGGCGCGGCTGGTACTTGCCCGGTTGCAGCTGGCCTACCGGCAACTGGCGCAATGTGTCACCCGGCTGCAGCACGTCGTCGCTGGTGGCGCCGGGTGCCGTTGCCGCTGCTGCGCCCTTCGGTCCCAATAGCGCTTCCAGGCCACGGCCCAGGCCGCGCTTCTTCGCCAGAGGCGGCTTGCTCATCAGACGGTCTCCACGGGCCGGACGGCCTTGTTACGGTCGTTCTGGCGGCGCACGATTTCGCCGGCCAGCCCCAGGTAGGCCACGCCACCCCGGGAGCTGCGGTCGTAACCGACGATGCTCTGGCCATGGCTGGGCGCCTCGGCCAGGCGCACGTTGCGCGGCACGATGGTGCGGAACACCTTGTCGCCAAAATGCTCGGTCAGCTCCGCCGACACTGCGTTGGCCAGGTTGTTGCGGATGTCGAACATCGTGCGCAGCACGCCTTCGATTTCCAGCGCCGGGTTGAGGTTGGCGCGCAGCGCTTCAATGGTTTCCAGCAGCGCGGTGAGCCCTTCCAGCGCGTAGTACTCGCACTGCATCGGCACGATGATCGAATCGGCCGCGGTCAGCGCATTGAGCGTCAGCAGCGACAGCGCCGGCGGGCAGTCGATCAGGATGAAGTCGTACTCGTCGCGGATCGGCGCCAGCGCGCGCTTGAGCCGCTGTTCGCGCTCGCCCTGGTCCATCAGCTGGATCTCGGCGGCAGTCAGGTCGATGTTGCCCGGCAGCAGGTCGAAGCCTTCCGGCGCGGTGACCCGGATCTCGGCCGCGGTGTTTTCGCCCAGCAGCAGATCGCAGGTGGACGCGGCCACATCGCGCTTGTCGATGCCGCTGCCCATGGTGGCATTGCCCTGCGAGTCCAGATCCACCAGCAGCACACGCTTGGGCGCGCGCGCCAGGCCGGCCGCCAGATTGACTGCCGTCGTGGTCTTGCCGACGCCGCCCTTCTGGTTGGCAATGGCGATGATCCGGGCCATGCGGGAGAGCCTCGTGGGCAAGGAGTAAGACCGGCCATTATGCGGGCAGGGCGTCGGATCGGGAAATGCCGCCCGCAGCGACCGTGCGCCTGGACGGGAATGACGGCCGCCGCTCAGCCGGCCGGCGGAGCGCCGCCGGGCGGTTCCTTCATGGCGCGGTAGCGCTGCAGGATGTCGGCGATCTCGCCGTCCAGCGCCACCCGTTGTTGCTCGAAGCTGGTCTGCAGGCGCAACTGCGCCATCAGCTCGCGATGGCGTTGCTGAATGTCGCCAGCCAGCTTGTCGGCCACGGCCTGGCCGGCCAGTTCGCGGTCGCCGGCCGTGCGCAGCATGCTGGCCAGCCCTTCGCGCAGGCTGGTCACATTGAAGCGCGCGGTGTGGATGTTGTTGTCGACGATGGCGATGCGCTCGTTGAACACCCGGCGCAGGTCGTCTTCGCTTTGATACGACATCAGCATCGCCTGGTCGGTGCGCTGGCGCATCTGCTCGGCGGCCAGATCGGCCTGGCGTTGCTGCTCGGTGGCCGCAGCGGCAGCACGCTCGTCGCTGCTCATCGCGCGCTGCACCTCGGCGCTGCGCAGCCCGCTCTTGACGTTGAACTCGTCGCGCGCCTGGTTCACCGCCTCCGGTGGCAGCGTGTCGCTGCACACCCGGGCGCCGTTCTGGTTCCAGCAATACAGTTTCTTGGCCGTCGGCTTGTCCTGCGCCAGGCCAGGGGCCACGACGACGGCTGCCGCAACGGCAGCGAGCAATGCCAAACGTGTGTGTCTCGGCATCATCGCAGCCCCCTGTCGCCTGCCGTCAGCCTGTGGTGTCGGTTCCGTAGCGGCCTCGATAGGCCAGCAGCGGTTCCCGGTAGCCGACAAGGTCGGCGTTTCCTTCCGCAAAAGCAAGCAGATCGGCGAGGTTGGCCACTGCGATCACCGGAATACCGGCCTCGGCCGCCACCGCCTGCGCCGCCGACCGGCGATCCTGCTCGGAGGCGATCTCCTGCCGGTCCAGCGCCACCACGATGCCCGCCGGCGTACCGCCAGCGGCGCGAATGATGCCCAGGGCCTCGCGGATGGCGGTGCCGGCGGTGATCACGTCGTCCACGATCAGTACCTTGCGCCCGGCCAGCGGCGCGCCGATCAGGGTGCCGCCTTCGCCATGGTCCTTGGCCTCCTTGCGGTTGAACGCCAGCGGCAGGTCACGCCCACGCCCGGCATAGGCACAGGCCAGTGCGGTGGCCAGCGGGATGCCCTTGTAGGCCGGGCCGAACAGCAGGTCGAACTCCACGCCGGCCGCATCGATCGCATCGGCGTAGCAGTGCGCCAGTTCCGCGGTCTTGACCCCGGAATCGAACCGCCCAGCATTGAAGAAGTACGGGCTGACGCGCCCGGACTTGAGCGTGAACTCGCCAAAGCGCAGGGCATCGGCGCCCAGGGCCAGCTGCAGGAAACGGGTGCGGTGGTTGGTCATTGGACGGGAATGGAGAATCGGGGATCGGGAATGGTAAACGCATCGCGCGCCGGCAGCCTTCCGCACGCGCCTGGGGTAGGCTTTACGACTCTCTATTCCCGATTCCCCATTCCCGCACATGCGCATCATCAGTTTCAATGCCAACGGCCTGCGCTCGGCCGCCAGCAAGGGGTTCTTCGACTGGTTCGCCACCCAGGATGCCGACGTGCTGTGCATCCAGGAGACCAAGGCGCAGGAGCATCAGCTGGCCGGGCCGGAATTCTTGCCGGCCGGTTACAAGGCCTGGTTTCGCGATGCCAGCACCAAGAAGGGCTATAGCGGCGTGGCGATCTATGCCAGGCGCGAGCCCGACGAAGTGCGCACCGCCCTGGGCTGGCCCGAGTTCGACGAAGAAGGCCGGTATATCGAGGCGCGCTTCGGCAACCTCAGCGTGGTCTCTTTCTATATCCCGTCCGGCTCTTCGGGCGAGCTGCGCCAGGGCTACAAGTTCCAAGTGATGGATTGGCTGCGGCCGATCCTGGACGAGTGGCTGGCCAGCGGCCGCCAGTACGTGTTGTGCGGCGACTGGAACATCGTGCGTACTGCGCTGGACATCAAGAACTGGAAGTCCAACCAGAAGAATTCCGGTTGCCTGCCGCCCGAGCGCGACTGGCTCAACGGCCTGTGCGCCGACGCGGCAGACGACGCCAACGCCGCCGAAGGCCGCGGCTGGGTCGACAGCTACCGCGTCCTGCACCCGCAAGGCCAGGACTACACCTGGTGGAGCAACCGCGGCGCGGCGCGCGCCAACAACGTCGGTTGGCGCATCGACTATCAATTGGTCACCCCTGGCCTGCGCGAGGCACTGCAGGCCTGCGCGATCTACCGCGAAGAGCGGTTCTCCGACCACGCGCCTTACATCGTGGATTACGCGCTGTGAGTGAGACCGCCAAACCGCGCCGACGCTGGCAGCAAGTGCTGACCAACCTTCGCCAGCGCAAAGTGCTCGCGATGTTGCTGCTGGGCTTCAGTTCCGGCCTGCCGCTGTATCTGGTGGGCAACACCCTCGGCTTCTGGATGCGCAAGGAAGGCATCGATCTAGGCACGATCGGGTTCCTGTCCTGGGTGGGTCTGGCCTACACCATGAAGTTTTTATGGGCACCGATTGTCGACAAGACGGACGTGCCGCTGTTGGGCCGGTTGGGCCGACGCTGCGGCTGGATGCTGTTATCGCAGGCGATCGTGGCGATAGGCCTGATTGGCATGGCGCTGGTTCAGCCCAAGGGCGGTGAGGTGCTCGTGATGGGTATCGTCTGGGAGCACTTGGTGGTCTTTGGGGCGGCGGCGGTGGTGGTTGCCTTCGCCTCGGCCACGCAGGACATCGTCATTGACGCCTGGCGCATCGAGAGTGCCGACAACAGTGAACAGCTCGGCCTGCTCACGTCCGCTTCTGCACTGGGCTATCGCTCGGCCCTGCTAGTTACCGATGCTCTGATCTTGATCATCGCCGCACGTGTCGGCTGGCAGATGTCCTATGAAGTGATGGCCGCCCTGATGGTGCTGGGCGTGGTCGCCGTCACCATGGCCCGAGAGCCGGCCCGCGAAGCGGTCGCCGTGAAGACGCGGGCTGCGTCACTGTGGACGCCTGTAGGGTTATTCGACGCGATCGCCGGGCCATTTCTGGCATTCGTCCGCGAACATCGTGGCGGCGCCATCCTGATCCTGGTGGCCATCAGTGTTTACCGCATGGCCGACTTCGTGATGGGGCCAATGGCAAACCCGTTCTACGTCGACCTTGGCTTGTCTGAAGACACCGTCGGCACCATCCGCGGATCGGTGGGTCTGGTGGCGACCTTCATCGGCATCGCGGCGGCTGGCTTAGTGTCAGTGCGTTGGGGTGTTTTGGTGACCCTGATGGCCGGTGCGGTACTTGGACCTTGTTCTAATTTGGCATTTGCCTGGCTGGCCTATGTTGGTCCGGACACAACCAAATTCGCGTTAGCAATGGCGATCGACAATTTTGCCAATGGCTTTGCCGGCACCGCGTTGATCGCGTACATGTCCAGCCTGACCAGTATTGGCTATACCGCAACCCAGTACGCCTTATTGAGTTCGTTCTACGCCATGCCTGGCAAAGCCCTGAAAGGCTTTTCTGGATGGTCGGTGCAGGTCTTGGCGCAGGGGCGAACGTTGATGGAAGGCTACGCCTTGTTCTTTATCGGGACCGCGCTAGTTGCGATTCCGGTTGTGGTCTTGTGCGGGATGCTGATCCTGCAGCAGCGCCGGCAGACGGCTGTCGTGTAATCGTTGTGGGCCGCCCTATCGTTACGGGATGATCGCTCGACACGCCGAGGGGACGGTGCCTCGCAGACAAGGAATAAGCATGACCGATCTGGTATTGCGTGACATCGACCCGGTGCTGGTGGACCGCATCCGTCGCATTTCCGTCGCACGTGGCTGGACCCAGCACCAGACCGTCATGCATCTGCTCGAACAAGGCCTGTTCGCCAGCGAATATGAAGTCACCGGTGGCCTGCAGCATCCGGAGGTCGATGCCCTGGCCGAAGCGATCGCCGCGCTCAAGGCGCTGCCGGCGGGCAACAACCCCTGACAGCGGATGCCGGTGGTGCTGGCGCGAACCATCCGGCGCCGACCCGGAAGACGGGCGATCAGCGATAGCGCTGACGAGGAGTCTGCCTGCCGGCCGCTCGCGCAGTTCACGCAGCCAGACGGACAAACCATCGCCAGCGGTTTGCCGCGTCAGCCGGATTCCTGTCCAGCGGCAACGTCGGTCGACACACCATGCATGCACCTGCGCAAGCCGCCACCACCGGCGACGCGACGCGGCCGTTCGGCCCGCTGTTGCGCTTACGCCGGATAGATCGCCCCCAGCAGCCGTGGCCCCGCCGCCCCAGTCACCGAGGGCAGATTGGCCGGGCGTCCGGCCAGCAGTTCGGCCGCCAGCCAGGCAAAACCCATCGCTTCCAGATAGTCCGGATCCAGCCCGTGCCGCGCGCTGGATTCCACCACCACGCCCGGCAACCGGGCTGCCAGGCGGGCCATCAACACCGGGTTGCGTGCGCCGCCGCCGCACACCAGCACGCGCCGGGTCTGCGGCTGCAGGCGCAGCAAGGCCTCGGCCACCGTGGCCGCCGTGAGTTCCAGCAAGGTCGCCTGCACATCGGCCGCATCCAGGGTCGCGTCACCCATCGCCTGCACGGCCCAGTCCAGATGGAATTGCTCGCGGCCGGTGCTTTTGGGCGGTGGCAACGCAAACCACGGGTCTGCCGACAGCGCCTGCAGCAAAGTCGCATCGACACGCCCGCTGGCGGCAAACGCACCGTCGGCATCGAACGGCGTGCCATGATGGCGGTGGCACCAGCTGTCCAGCAGCGCATTGGCCGGGCCGGTATCGAATCCCAGCACCGCGCCATCGCGCGGGATCAAGGTCAGGTTGCCGATCCCGCCCAGATTGAGCACGGCGCGGTCTTCGTCGCCCGCACCCAGCATGGCCACGTGAAAGGCCGGCATCAGCGGCGCGCCCTGGCCACCGGCCGCCACATCGCGGCGGCGGAAATCGGCCACCGTGGTCAGGCCGGTATGCTCGGCAATCCGGCTGGCATCGCCGATCTGCCAGGTAAAGGCCGGGTCGGCTTTGGGCCGGTGGCGGATGGTCTGCCCATGCGAGCCGATCGCGCGGATATGTTGCCGCGCAACGCCGCTCTCTGCGATCAACCGGTTGGCGGCGTCCGCAAAGGCCAGCCCCACCTGCGCATCCAGTTCCCCCAGTGCGTCGATAGCTACCGTCTCGGCGCCCTGGCCCAGTGCGATCAGGGCATCGCGCAGCGGCGGCGCCCATGGCACGGTCGTGCCCGCAACCAGTTCGCAGCGGCGGTGGCTGTCATCGGCAAAACGCACCAGGGCCGCATCGATGCCATCGGCGCTGGTGCCCGACATCAGGCCAAGATAGAGCGGAGAGTCAACGCGTTCCAGGACAGACATGCCGAAGCCAGAGATGCACGGTCGGCCAGCTTGTGCAGCCGGGCCAGGTCCGTCAACCGGTCTCGCGCGCGCCACTGATGCGCGATACCCGCGTCGCCACCGGACCTCACTACCGGGACGCGTGCCGCCAGGACCACGGCGGCGCGCAGTTTCCCCGCAGATCTCAGGCCTCTCCGGCCACCGCACCTATCGCAGTAACGGAGGGCGGTGAGACCAAGGGCAGGGTGTGGGAGCTACTGGCGCTTACGACGCCCAGCAGACCACAGCGGTGGCGGCGGATGGATCAGCCACCCAGCGTCACCACATACAGTGGTCGGCGTTCTGCGCGCCCCGCGCCGCGTCACCGTTCCAGCAACTGCCTCGGTTGCCTGGCCGCAGCCGCTCAACCGCGCGACTTGCCCTTGGCCGGCTTGGCGGCGTCGGCATAGATCAACTTTTCCATGCCTTCGATTCGCGCCAGGGCCGGCGCCGTCTGCGCCCTGAAGGCCGCGAGCTCGGCACCTTGCAGCGGCTCCGGCGGCGGCATCGTCACTGACATCGGGTTGCGTTGCTGCCCGGCCACGCGGAATTCGTAATGCAGATGCGGGCCGGTCGCCAGGCCGGTCATGCCGACATAGCCGATCACCGTGCCCTGGTTGATGCGCTGGCCGGCCTTGATCTTGCCAAAGCGCGACATGTGGCCGTACAGCGTGCTGTAGTTCTTGCCGTGATCCAGGATCACCACATTGCCGTAGCCGCGCTGGGTGCCGACAAACACCACCCGCGCATCGCCGGCCGCCATGATCGGCGTGCCCGAAGCGGCCGCATAGTCCACGCCCTTGTGCATGCGCATGGTGCCCAGCACCGGGTGCTTGCGCGCACCGAAGGTGGAGCTGATCCGGCTATAGGCCACCGGCATGCGGATGAAGCTCTTCTTCAAGGGCCGGCCGGTGATGTCGTAATACTCGGCCGGCTTGCCGGCGCGCTCGAAGCGGAAGCCGGTATACGTCTTGCCACCGGTGGTGAAGGTCGCCGCCAGGATGTCGCCGGTACTGATCCGCTCGCCCTCGCGCCAGGTCTCGTCCATCACCACACTGAAACGGTCGCCCGGCTGCAGGTCTTTATCGAAGTCGATGTCGTACTTGAAGATTTCATCGGTCATGACCGCCACCGCCGCCGGCGACAGCCCGGATTTCCCGGCAGAGGCATACAGCGAGCTGCTGATCTCCCCGCTGGCCACCACCGTGCGCGTTGTGGTCGCCCGCTCGGTCACGTTCTCGCGCACGCTGTCGCCCAGCAGGCGCAGTTCCACCCGGTGGCTGTCATCGCGATCGAAGCGCAGCGCCCGCAGCTGGCCGGGTGTCGGCATGTCAAACGCAATTTCAGTACCGGGACGCAGTTTGGTCAGCGCCTCCTTGGTGCCCGGATGCGCCAGTACCTGATACATCACCGCCGTCGGGATTCCCAGCTCGCCGAACAAGGTGCTCAGCGTCTGGCCCGACTTGACCTGCAGAATCTCCCAATCGGTGCTTGGCGCCAGTTGCTTGCGGCTGGGCACCAGTGGCGGCAACGGCAATGCCAGCGTCGAATGACTGGAAAGTGGCGTATCGATGGCGTTGGAAAAGCCCGGCACAATGGTGGCCACCAACGCACCGATGGTGGCGAACAGGCTGGCGTGGATCCAATGGCGGCGTGTCCAACGGTCATTGAAGGCCGCCGGAAGATGCGCCTTGAGCTTGCGATGCAGTGCAGTGTCGTGGAGGACGTGGAGGCGTTCGTGAAAGCGCCGCTTGCGTGCACGGCCCTGCTCTGAGTTCTGCATCGTTCAAATTCCTCGCTGGCTCGAAGTGCGAGCCCAATCGCCGGTACCATAGACAGCCTGTAACAGCGCGTCAAACCATTGAGCCTGTTCATTATTTTCACTTGGCGCGAAATTAACCCGCGTTTAACATCATTCACGTTTTTGACGGCAAGCGCCGCTGGAGTCTGTGGTTGACCACTATCAAAGAATCCCTCGCACTCATCGGCCGTGGCGCCGAAGAGATCCTCAAGCTCGATCAGCTCGAAGCGCGACTGAAATCCGGCGTGCCGCTGCGGGTGAAGGCCGGCTTCGATCCCACCGCGCCGGACCTGCACCTGGGCCACACCGTGCTGCTCAACAAGATGCGGCAGTTCCAGCAGCTTGGGCACCAGGTCATCTTCCTGATCGGCGACTTCACCGGCATGATCGGCGACCCCAGCGGCAAGAACGTCACCCGCAAGCCGCTCAGCCGCGAGGACGTGCTGGCCAATGCCCGTACGTATGAGGAGCAGGTCTTCAAGATCCTGGACCGCGAACGCACCGAAGTGCGCTTCAACTCCGAGTGGTTCGGCCAGATGAGCGCGGCGGACATGATCAAGCTGTCCGCCCAGCACACGGTGGCGCGCATGCTCGAGCGCGACGACTTCGCCAAGCGCTTCGGCGGCCAGCAGCCGATCGCCATCCACGAATTTCTCTATCCATTGGTACAGGGCTACGACTCGGTCGTCTTGAAAGCCGATGTCGAGCTGGGCGGCACCGATCAGAAGTTCAACCTGCTGATGGGTCGTGGCCTGCAGGAGCACTACGGCCAGGCGCCGCAGATCGTGATCACCATGCCGCTGCTGGAAGGCCTGGACGGCGTGGCCAAGATGTCCAAGTCGCTGGGCAACTACATCGGCATCAACGAACCGGCCATCGACATCGTCACCAAGACCATGAAGATCGGCGATGAGCTGACCTGGCGCTGGATCGACCTGCTGTCCTTTGAGATCAGCATGGCCGAGGCCGCGCGTCTGAAGGAACAGGTTGCGTCCGGTGAGCTGCACCCGCGTGAGGTCAAATTACGTCTGGCGCGCGAACTGGCCACGCGCTTCCACGATGCGGCCACCGCAGAGCAGGCCATTGCCGGCTGGCACGCCGTGGTGACAGGGCAGGGCGACACCAGCCTATTGCCACTACAGGAAGTGGTGGTGCCGGCCGAAGGCCTGCGCATCGCCAGCTTGCTGACAGCCGCCGGCCTGACGCCCAGCAATTC